>JAAYIR010000321.1 GCA_012523355.1 candidate division WS1 bacterium | reverse complement strand
TCCAGCAGCAGTTCGGCGGCCGCCGCACCCAGTGCCTTGTAGCATTGCCGTACTGTGGTAAGCGCGGGGGTGTAGCTCGCGGCTCCCGGCAGATCATCCACGCCGACCACGGAGACGTCCTCTGGCACCCGCCCACCTAGTCGGTGCAGCGCCTGGATGGTCCAGAAGGCCCAGAGGTCGGTGACACAAAACAGGGCCGTGGGGGCTTCCCTCTCAGAGTCGTCGAACAGTCCCTCGATGAGGCGCGTGAAGTGGTGCGGATCCACCTGATCAGCATCTGCGACCCAGCCCGATTCGACCAGGGTGCGCACGGCGGCTTCAGGGGCACCATGTTCGCGCCAGACCTGGCGCAGCCCGGCCTCGCGCAACCGGGGGTAATGACACTGTCCGGTGAGCACCACGCCCACCGCGCGGTGCCCCAACTCCCACAGATGCTCCGCCGCCAGACGGCCGACAGCGACGTCGTCGAGCGCCACCAGGTTGCCCTCCACGCCCTCTGGCAGGCCGCCGAGGACCACGCTCGGGACTTCAGGAGGCGGGAGGTGTTCAGGGTGGGAGGGCTCGCCAACGAAGATGGCGCCGTCAATCTCAAAACGCTCATAGAGGTCGTGTGCCAACTGAGGGAGGAGGTGGGAGCGTGCGACCTGCATGAGGGGCCGGTAGTCGCGGTCGCTGAGGACGTGGCAGATCTCACCCACGGCGGGCCAAGCGCCGTTGCTGGGGTCGGCCAGGACACAGATCTGATGGTGGCAAGGGTGGCGGGCGTAGTGCGAGCGTTGGTAGCCTAGCGCATCCGCGGCGACAATGACCTGACTACGGGTGGTCCGGCTGATGTGGCCGGTGGTGCGGTGTCCGTTGAGGCAGAGGGAGACAGTGGAGACGGCCAGACCGGTTCGCTCTGCGACATCCTTGAGCGTCACTCGGCTTCTGGTTGGTGCGCCCGGATCTTTTAGCACGCTCTACTGGCCTCCGCGGGCGATACGAAATTTACTGAATCAGTAAAGCAATTTAACTGTACAATAGCTGATGGTCTATGTCAAGTCATGCGATAGGTGCTTTTTCAGTTCAGGTGAGTGTGCAGATATCTTATGGCTTTCTGCGAGGTGATATCGGCAGGGACCGGCCTGATCGTTCCCGGCTACCCAGTTACTGGAGCGTCAGCCTCCTTAGCTCCCTTGCTTCGCGTGCTGCCCACCGAGAGGAAATGGTAGTTGCCCACTCCCCCCCAAAAGTGGTAAACTTCTACCATCAACTGAACGAGGGGTGGCCGGAGCAGGACGGCAGTCCATCAATGGTGACGCGCAGGGGGAGTGTACCATGGAGTCCGGTGAGCAGACTCAGGATGAGGCCTTAGCGCGTAGCAGGCTGGAACTTGCTAAGCAGGAGCTCGACAAGGGGCATCTGGAGCGGGCTGAGGAGTGCGCCAAGGAAGCCCTGGAGTTCGATGGCCAGCTTAACGAGGCCCGGATCTGGTTGGCTGACCTGTATATAGCTCAAGCTGAGCCGTATCTGGCGAGCCGCCAGCTTCAGGACGCGATCTATACGGATCGCACGGACAGCGTAGCCTGGGAGAAGCTGAAAGAGGTTGACCCCATCTCCGCTGCCCGTATGGCTCGTTTGAGTGAGCTGGCTCCGGATCCCTTCGTGAGCCATCGGGTCGCAGAGTTGGAGGACGAGTTCGAGGATCTGGGTTCCGAGGAGGAAGAGGCGGAGGAGGAATACGAGGAGGGCTCGCCTTGGGCGGGGGTCACGGGAGCCGGCCAGGCGGCTGCGGAACTTCTCGAGGACTTCTCCGACGACGAGGAAGAAACCGCCGAAGACGACGAGGACCTCGAGCCGGAAGCGGACTCGGACCACGAAGTCGAGGTCGAGGCGGTCGCAGAGATCACACCAGCGACCCCCCCGGCTACGGCCCCGGCGCCGCCGGCGGGGGGCGTGCCGTCCAATCCGGGCTCCAACAACTCGGGAAGCGCACTGGGGCCGGGGGCGTGGGAGTTTGAGCAGGATCGCCAGTACTTGCAGCGCTGGCTGGCCGAGCCCCAGGTGCAGGGCATGCTTGAGGACCTGCGCGACGTCTGGAGGCTCAACGAGATAAAGTTCATGCCGGCGTACGATCACGCCGCGCGTATGCAGCGAGACCGGCATCCGGAGATTGCCGCCGCCACGGAAAAGTGTTTGCACCAACTGGGCCTGCATGATTGTGAACTGCGCATGGTGGTGGAACGAGGGCTGCACCCGGTGCCGATCACTCCCGCGCCGCCGCGCCTGATCATACCCACCATGCTGATCAAGGCCATGGGGGGAGCCGAGCTGCAGTTCCATTTGGCCCGGTCACTGGAGTACATACGGGCCGGGTATCTGCCGGAGTACCTGGTGGCGGATACGGTGGCTGACCGCCCCCTGCGCGCGCTGGGCGACGAGAGCTTCGAAATTCTGCGGGCCATCATGCACGAGATCATCTATCCGCATGAGGGCTTCCTCAAGAAGGAGGAGCACGAGCACCTGCAGAAGCTTGCGCATGCCTGGCAGCAGCGCGCGACCCTATCGGCGGATCGGGCAGGCTGGCTGTGCTGTGGGGATCTTGACGAAGCGTGCCTGGCCATCGCCAAGGGGTCCGCGCACTCGCTGGACGAGGCCGCTAAGATAACGCTGGAGGGCTTCCTGGAGCAATTCAAAGGGGAAGACCCCGCCAAGCTGGCGGCCATCCCGTTGAAGGAGATTCCGGATCGAAGTGCCCCGTATGCCGCTTACCGCATCAAGATGCTGCAGTGGTGGGCAAAGACCCCGGCCGGGCTGAAGTTGCGGGAGCAGTTCGCCGATTAACCAGGAGCCAGGCCCCAGTTGAGGGTTAGCCGTCGACAGTTGCTCGCCTCCGATGCCGCCGACCTTCGGGCTGGATGTGAGAGCCCTTCTTAGGCCTCGGCCGCAGTTCCTGCGTCACTGCGCACACACGCTTGATTCCAGAGGAGAGCCCATGACTGCTTCCCCCGGCGGCCAACCACGCTGGCCGTTCCGAGTCCTGGCCAAGCTGCACTCATGAGCCCTACTCCAGCACCTCCCCCTAATCCGTCGGCTCGCCAGCGGCGCTCCCAAGGCATGTTTGGGGGCTTCGTGATGGTAATGGCCTCGTCGTATTTTGACATCTTCACCAGTCTCATTCAGGCGATATTGGTGGCGCGACTGCTCGGACCGACGGGCCGGGGCCTGATGACGCTGCCTGATATCTTCAATCAGTGGCTCTCCAACTCCCACCTCGGCTCTCTGCACGGCCTGAGCAAAATGCTGCCCATGACCCTGGCCCGGCATGAGGAGGCTCGCGCCGAGGAGATGGAGGACATCGGAGCGATCACCATTACCGGGCTGGGGATACTGGCCGGACTGGGGATGCTGGGCTATGCCCTGTTTGGCACCCGGCCACAGCTACTCACCCGTGGGGTCTTGGCTTGCGGTGCCGGCGTGGTTATCTGCTGCCAGACCGCCGTGGTCTACCGGACCATTCTGCGGGCCTGGGGGACCTTCTCCGTGGTGGCTCTAGCCGCAGTGGTGTTCAACGCGACTCAGTTCGTGCTCGTGATCGCGGGGGCGTGGAGATTTGGCGTGGTGGGCGCCATGATAGGTCTGCTTCTGGCCCAGATGGCCCAGCTGGGCTACTACCATTCCGCCTCCGGCCTGCGCGTGCGTCTGCGCTGGAACTGGGGCATAGCCCGTTACCTGATCACGTCCGGGCTTCCGTTGTGGATCACCGTCTTTGCGGATACCGCGATTCTACGCACCGTGGACCGAATTCTCATCATCCGCTTCTTCGGTGTCTACTACGTGGGACTGTACTACATAGCCTCTCAGCTATCCCGCATCATTAACCGCATCCCGGAGTCCCTGGGGCTGGTGTTGATGCCCCGCATCTGGGAGGGTTATGCCCGCGATGGCATGGAGGCCATTCGGCGGCAGATTCTTCTTCCCACGCTGGCGGTGGCCACCCTGATGCCGGGACTGGGAGGGGTGCTGTTCGTCAGTCTCCCATACCTGCTGCAGCTCCTGGTCCCCCAGTACGTGCAGGGGACCTTCGCTGCGCAAGTCATGGCGCTGGGTGCGGCCTTCCTGGCGCTGCCGATCGCGGCCAACGGTCTGCTGGTGGCGGTGAATCGCGAGAGCACGGTGACTGTTGCCAAGTTGGCGGGCGCCGCTGTCGTGTGCCTGGGGGCGTATTGGCTCCGCCACCGGTCCGGGCTCAACCTGACGGCGGTCGCGGTGCTGAACCGCATGGCGATCATCACGGCGGTGGGGTATCTGGTGGCCAGCCTGCTACAGCTCATACCGGCGTTCATCCACTACCACCCCCGACCAGCAGCCCTGGTGCGCCAACTCCTGATCCTGCACCTGCCCATCCCCTGGGCGGTGGGCGCCATCTGGCTGGCGGGATACTTCAGCCGTTTACTCTTGCACACGGTCCCAGGTAGTGGCCCAGATGCGGTGGTACGTGCGGTGTTGTTCCTGGTGTTCTACTCACCGGTGCTATGGTACGGGGACAGCCGCACAGGAATCCTGCGCCGCTTCAAGGCGCTAGGCCGTCGTCGGAAGCCGGCGCGGGGAAGCTGCGACGTGTGAGGGGACGGCCACCATTGGAGGTCTGAGGAGAGGGTAGACGACGAGGGGCCTGATTCCCCGCATCCCGGAGGAGTCGTGTCCTAGCCCAACGCCCGCAGGAAGCTTTCGGCCATGCACTGTAGCGTGTCGGCGAGCGGGCGACGGAATACCACGCCCAGGGCTAACCCGAGCAGGAGCAGCGTCAGGCCCGCTACGGCATAGCCCTTCGCCGGGGCCAGGCTGGCTGCTGCAGCCTGGTGGAGGCGCTCGCGGCGACCGGTCAGCTCACGCATTTCATCCAGCGGCGGCGGGGAGAGGGGGCTGACCTCCTCCAGAACTCCGGCCAGCTCCCGCGCCCGCGCCAAAGCGGCCTCCGTGTCCGGGAGGGAGGTCGCCTGTGTCGCCTCCAGGTCGCAGGCCAGTTCCCTTTCATGCTTCCATTCTCGATAGGCAAGGTAGCTGAGCGGAGAGAGGCCGGCGATCAGCACTGCTGACTGAGTCAGTGTCTGCCAGAGACCGTCGCGGCGGCGGGCATGGCAGATCTCGTGTGCCAGAATGGCCTCGGCCTGCCGGGGAGGGAAGAGCTGACCCAGGCGGGGACTGACCACCACCAGCGGTCCGGGCCCGCGATGGGAGGCCAGCGCCACCGCGTCGGTTTCCAGATTCAGGACTCCCGGATTCTGTGCAGGGGTTTCCAGCGGGGTGCCTGCACGCCGCAGCCGGGCGCTCTCCCGGCTGCCGCGCCACAACCGCACAACAAGCGAGACCACCGCGGCCAGGACGAGAAACAGACATAGGCCGGAGAACACGGCGGCCCGCCAGTGGGCATCGGGAGCCTCCAGGAGCGGCCGCAGGCACAGGTGTGGGCGGACGTACTCAGCGTGAGGAGAGAAGAGAGGAAGGTGCCACTGCCGTAGGAGGCCGTAAGCTGCCCCGGCTACGGCTACCGCAAGGGGGAGCATCAGCGCATCGCGCCAGAGGTCAGCCCGGCAGCCGGCCGCGGCGCGGGGATGAGCCTGGACAGCGAGCCAGTAGGGGAGGAAGACCAACAGGCTGGCAGCGGAGGCGTAGATCACCAGCAGCGTTGCGGCTGTGGCCGCTGCGGTCATCAGCTAGGACTCCTTGCGCTCCGCCCGCTTCCGTTCCAGCAGCTCCGCCAGGGTATCCAGTTTCTCGGGCGCCTCTTTCTCCAGCGCCTCCACAAAATATGCAATGGCCGGCTCGGCAAGCGAACCCACCAGTCCGGAGACTACCTGACGCGCCATGTTGTCGGTCAATTCGCGGCGGCTGACCTGCGGGACATAGTGATAGGCTTTACCACGGGTCTCGCGCCGTAGCAGGCCCTTGGCGTGCAGGCGCCCGAGCGTGGTCATGATGGTGGTATAGGCGGCGTCCTTGCCGCGGGCCGCGAGTTCGTCACGGACCTCCTGGACTGTGCGCGCACCGTCTGCGTCCCACATCACCTGCATGACCTGCGACTCCAGGGCACCGAGCATCTTCTCCAACCCGGGTTCCTGGGGACGGAACACCATACGTGGCGATTTTTTGCGGGCCATAATGAACCACCTTCTGGTGGGCAACGCCGGGCGCGCCCATTTACTACTGACTATAGTAGCAGACCGACCTCTCAATGTCAAGAACAAACCGCGTGCCCAGGAGTTCCCGATCATGTGCCCTTCACGCCCTCGGATGGTTGCGAGCGCGATTCTCCCGGCAGCCGAGGCCAGATTCTGTTACGAGGGGATACCGTTTCCCTGTTCAAGCGTCTGAGTGTATAGTGTTCTTCGAGGGAGGCCTGGGATGCGACGCGCAGTGATAACCGGAATGGGGGCAGTCACACCTTTGGGGATCGGCGTGGAGGAATTCTGGCAGCGGCTGACGGCCGGCGAGCGGGGTCTGCGGCCACTCACGTTGTTTGACCCCACAGGCCTGCGCAACGACCTGGTCGGCGAAGTCTCCGGCTGGAGGTTCGATCCGGTTGAGTTTGGGCTTTCGCATGAGCCGGATCGTGCCACTCAGTTCCTTCTGCACGCGAGTCGGGAAGCCCTGCGCGCAGCCGATCAGGAGGGGCCGGACACCGTCGAGGCTACGAGGGGAGCCATTCTCTCCAGCAACTTTGGCGGCGCGGAAGCCTGGGAGGAGTTCGCCCATTCGCTGCGCGAGCCGCCGGTCGAGGCGGAGATGCTTACCGAGTTCGATTTCGCCGCGGCCGCTCACTACCTGGGCCAGGTCGTCTCCCTCAGCGGACCCGTCATGACGCTGTCCGTCGCTTGCGCTTCCGGCAGCGCGGCCATTGGCATTGCCGCCGACCTGGTGCGGTCGGGGGCGGCGGAGTCCATGCTGGCCGGGGGGCATGACTGCCTCGCGCCTTCGCACCTCGCCGGTCTATCCGTGCTGCACACCATCACCAGTGAGGACATTCGCCCCTTCAGCAAGAATCGCTCGGGCACGCTCTTTGGGGAGGGCGCGGCCATGGTGCTGGTCGAGGAACTGGAGCATGCTCGCGCCCGAGGGGCGGAGCCGCTGGCTGAGGTGCTCGGTTCCTGGCAGAACAACAACGCCTTTCACATCACCGCGCCCGATGAGGGGGGTGCTGGCATGGCCCGGTGCCTGACTCGCGCGCTGGAAGAAGCTGGCCTGCCGCCGAGCGAGGTGGACTATATTAACGCCCACGGCACGGGTACCGAGCACCACGACCCCGCGGAGACGGAAGCCATCAAGGCGGTGCTGGGGAGCCACGCCCACGAGATTGGCGTCAGCAGCATCAAGGGCGCCATCGGGCACTTAATGGGCGCAGCCGGGGCGATTGAGGTGGTGGCAACGGTCCTGGCACTGCGAGATGGGATGCTGCCGCCAACGATGAACCTGGACGAGCCGGACCCGGCCTGCGATCTGGACTACGTGCCCGACGTCTCGCGCCGGCAGGACATCACGTACGCTGTTAGCATCTCCGCGGGGATTGGCGGCAGCAATGCGGTGGTGGTCCTCGGACAGGTCCCTTCGGAGGCGGGCGCCGCCTGAGGCTCGTTGTGAAGGAGAGTCATCCAGTGAGTGTGAAGGAAGCGGAACCGGTACTCATCACTGCCCTGGGAGTGGTGACCCCTTGGGGCCTGGGCGTCGAGGCCCTGAGCGAGGGCGTGGCCGACGACAGGCCGCTGCCTGATCCCGCCAGATGCCCCGAGGTGGATCTGAAGGCGCACTTGCCCTCCGAGAAGACCTATCTGGATCGTTGTTCGGAGCTGGCCCTCCTCGCTGCCTCCCTGGCTCTACAGGAGGCGGGACTGCTGGACCAGGGGTACTTGCTGGCCTGTTCGGACGGGAGGCCTTTCGACCCGGACCGCTTTGGTCTAAGCCTGGGCACGGCCTACGGCTGCCTCGACACCATGAACGCCAACACTCAGCGGGTGCAGACCAAGGGTGCCCGGCTGGCTTCTCCGCTGCTGTTCATGCACAGCTTCATCAACGCTCCGGCCAGTCTGATCTCCATCGAGTGGGGTCTGCGCGGGCCAGCGGCGACCTTCACGGATGGGGCGGTCTCCTTTGCCTCCGCCTTGTTGTGGGCCGAGGACTTGCTGCGTCGGAGGAGGATGGACCTGGCGCTGGTGGGCGGGGTGGAGGCGCTGAGCGAGCCGCTGTTGCGGGCGATGGTGGTGGAGCCGGAGCTGGCCCGGAAGGGAGTCCCCATGGAAGCCGCCGCCTTCTTCCTTCTGGAGCGAGCCTCTGTCGCACAGCGGCGCGGCTCTCAGCCGAAAGCGGAGGTGGAAAAAGTCATTCTCGCCGGTAACCGGGAGTCTGCTGACTACCCTCCCCCTTCCTCGACAGAGCTGGGCGGCAGGTTTGCGTTCGGTGCGCATCTGGCGCTGCGTCTGGGTCTGGTCGTCAAGGCTCTGGCGCAGGCCGGTCCCTCGGAAGCCATGGAATTGCGGGAGGACGAAGGCCGCCGAACGGCGAAGATAGAGTTAAGGGGGGTGTGAACTCGAGGTTAGTCATTCCATCGGTTTTCAGTTAGGGAGGTGCTTCCATGGTTTCACCGCTGATCTTTGTCGGTGCTATGGTACTGCTTCTGCTGGCGGTGGCGACTAGTCTTCTGGTGCTCAATTCCGCGAATCAGCGGTTGGCGGAAGCGCATGGTGTGATCGAGGAGCTTCAAGCGAAACTGGAGGAATCCGCCAAGGACAAGACTCCAGAGCTTGTGGAAGCTCAGCGCGGACGCCTCAAACGGGCCACGCAGTTCATCTCGGCCTATCTGGATCCCTATTTTGGCCTGCCGGGACATCAGATCGAGGATCGCCTGGTGGCAGTAGCACAAGAGGTGCGGCTTCCGGATGAACCCGAGACCCTGGCGGACCTGGCAGAAGGTCTGGCCTTGCTGGTGCGCGTGACGCCCCAGATCGCGATGCACACGCGCAACTACAATCTGCTGGGCCACCTGTGGGCTCGCGCCGCCGGGGGCTCGTTTGTGTATCTGTGCGGACGGTTGGCGCTGGCGCTGCCAAGCCACGACGACATGGCCACTCGCTGGCGGGAGAACCAGATGACCTGGAATCAGCTTCTGGACGACCTACGAGTTCTGGAACTGCGGGATGCGCTCAGCCCGAGAACTCAGCCCGATGGCGTGCAGGGCCCGGAGGAGCCCGCTCTCTAGATCCGGTATGGTGCATGAAAAACTGCTTGAAGACTATGGTCGGCTGGTATTGATCCGGCACTTGGAGGTCCGCCTTGGCGAGCTCTTCTCCCAGGGTCGGGTACCTGGCACTGCTCACTTCTGTATTGGCCAGGAGGCCTGCGCGGTGGGGGCAGTGACGACGCTGAGTCCGGGGGACCTGGTCACCTCCAACCATCGCGGGCACGGCCATTTCCTGGCCCGGGGGGCGGACCCCCGCTATGTGCTGGCTGAGATCATGGGTAAGGCCACCGGCTACTGCGGGGGGCGTTCGGGTTCTCAGCACATGTCCTGCCCCGAAATCGGTTTCCTCGGCGCCAATGGCCTCACTGGCGGCATGATTCCCGTGGCGACGGGCGCCGCTCTGAGCCAGAAACTGAGAGGCACGGGCCAGATCGTTCTCTGCTTTTTCGGCGACGGCGCCACCGCCACTGGAGCTTTCCATGAGGGACTGAACCTGGGCGCCATCTGGGAGCTGCCGATTGTGTACTTCTGCGAGAACAACGGCTACGCCATGAGCACATCAGTGAAGGAGAATTTCCGGGTGCAGTCGGTGGCCGAACGGGTGGGGGCATACGGTATTCCGGCGGTGCAGATTGACGGGAATGATTATTTCGCGGTCCGGGAGGCCAGCGAGGCGGCAGCGGCTGCGGCCCGTAGCGGGAAGGGGCCGGTGTTCATCGAGGCCCTGACCTGGCGTCAGTGTGGGCATTCCCGTGGCGATCAATGCGAGTACCGCTCGCGCCACGAGGAGGCCGAGTGGCTGGCCCGGGACCCTTTGCCCCGTATGCGTCAGGCGCTTCTGGAGCGCGGGGCGACTGAGTCTGAGCTGGGGATTGCGGAGCGTCTGTCCAAGGAAGAAGTCATTGCTGCAGTGGAGTTCGCCGAGGCCAGCCCGGAGCCCGTACCGGAGCCCGTACCGGAGGCATCTGCAGCATGACCCATGAGGAAGAGCCCTATTGCAGCGTGGCGACCGAGCAACTGATCCTCCGGGATCACCTGGCCGCTGACCGTACAGTCTTGGCCAACGAACGTACCTTTCTCGCCTACGTGCGCACCGCCCTGGCGCTGGTGGTTAGCGGTCTGACCCTCATTCACTTTTTCAAGGACGCGACCACTACCGTCATCGGTTGGATCTTGATGCCGCTGGGGGCCGTGACCATGGTGGTGGGGATACGCGGCTATTGGCGCATGAAGCGACGTATTGCCTTTCTCAACCGTGACTTGCCTGCGCCACCGCCGCCCGACGAAAAGGAATGACCTCCACATGACGCCTCAGGTGGTCCCCGAGCACCTGCCTCGTCGCCTGTCTATCTGCTGCTACATCTGGTCCTGGATTACCTCGGCCACCCCCGGGGAGCCTTATGGGGACCTGGAAACGGCCTGTGCAGGCCTAGGCCCGCGCGGCTTCAACTGTGTCCGCGCCGACGTGGGCCTGAACTGGTGTTTCACCCTCGACGGCAAGCCGCGCGGAGAAATGGAGTTTGGCCCCTGGATTCGCGGCCATGGCCAGAACCTGCGCACCGTCAACTCCGAAGGCGGCGGGCGGCACAAGGTGCTGGAGCGAGTGCTGCGCCTGCTGGAGCTGGCGCGTAAGTACGACTTCTACGTCATTTCCACCAGTTGGGAGTACCAGGACTCCACTTGGCTCGTGGCTGACCCTGCAATTCGCCGGGAGGTGATGGAGTATTCGCTCAACGACCGCTTCATGCACATGGCCCGGCAGCATGATCGGCTGCTTACCCTCATCAAGCAGGAGGGCCTGGAGGACCGTATCGCGTTCGCCGAGGTCCACAACGAGCCGGAATACAGCGATTTTCCCCAGGGTCCGGAAGGCGCCCGACAGCACAGGGAAGCCCTCGCTTTCCTGCGCGAGCGCCATCCCGACCTCTTGATCACCGGTGACTTCTCCAGCCATGATCCCGCGATCGTGCCGGAGAACACGCAGCTCTACGACCAGCACATGTACGCAGGGGCTGGCCTGGCTTTCGAGTTCTACCGCCAGACCGTGGACCATCCCGAGTTCGATCCCCAGCACCCGCGCCGTCTGCCGCTGGTAGACTGGTTGTTGAGAGACGAGTTCACGCCGTGGGACGAGTATATGACCCAGGCTGAGAATGTACGCCCGGCATGGCGCGCGCGGCACTGGCTCTACGACAACCTGGACAATGACCGCCACGATTACTGGTGGTATCGGCACTTCGGGGAGTGGGAGCCGCAGCTGCGGGCGCGAGCCGCGGAGCTTTTCGCGGCGGATGCGGCGGAGGCCCGCCGTCGTGGCGGTCTGCCGCAGGTGGTAGACGAGGGCGGATATTTCTACCCGCCGCTGGGCTCGCGGTTTGAGGAGTCGGCGGCGGGACGGCTGTATTTCGAGTACCTGTGCGACTTGGCGATGGAGCACGGCTACTGGGGCTTCATGCCCACGACCTACTGCGGCCCCGAACAACCTCTCTGGAAAGAGAACCCGGAGTGGCTGAAAAAGGTTAACAAGAGGTTCGTGGAGTCGTAAGAGCTGCTGGCGGGCGGAAACTCGGCAGGGACGCCGGACTTTCGCTCGCGCCAACCGGTTTGCATCATGGAAACCTATTTCTCTCACGCAATTCGTGACGCGCTTGCTGAGGAGATGGAACGCGATCCCTCCGTCATCCTGATCGGCGAGGATATCGCCGAGTATGGCGGCGCCTTCAAGATCACCCAGGGTTTCGCCCAGCGCTTCGGCAAGGAGCGGGTGCGCAACACCCCCATCTCCGAAGGTGGATTCATGGGGGTGGCCATCGGCGCAGCCCTCACCGGTCTGCGCCCGGTCGTGGAGATCATGTTCGCGGACTTCGTCACGCTCGCATTGGACCAGCTCGTCAATCACGCCGCCAAGTTCGCCTGGATGTACAACGGGCAGGTACAGGTGCCGCTGGTGGTACGGCTACCCAGTGGCGCCGGACGTGGCTATGGCCCCACCCACAGCCAGTCCATGGAGCGCTATCTGTACAACACGCCCGGCCTGCGCGTGGTCGCGCCCAGCGACCCTGCCGAGGCCAAGGGCCTGCTGCGAGCCGCCATTCGCTGTGACGAACCGGTATGCTTCGTGGAGAGCAAGGTGCTGTACGGAATGCGGGGGGAGGTACCCGACGAGGAGTACATTCTACCGCTGGACCAGGCGCGCCTCTTGCGTGAGGGCCGCCACGTGACGCTCGTCGCTTATTCGCGCATGACCCAGGAAGCGCTGCGCGCCGCAGAGGCCCTGGCCGAGCGCGGCGTGGAGTGCGAGGTAGTGGACCTGCGCAGTCTGGCGCCGCTCGACGTGCAGACTCTCGCTGCCTCGGTGACCAGGACCGGTCGCGTGGTAGTGGTGGAGGAGGGCAGCCGCACGGGTGGGGTGGGGGCCGAGGTGGTGGCGCGGATCACCGAGACCTGCTTCGACTACCTCGACGCTCCTCCGGTTCGGGTCGCTGCGGCGGACGCTCCGGTGCCTGCCGCGCCGGCCCTCGAGCGCGCAGCCCTTCCCTCCGCGCAGGAGATCGCGGAAGCGGTGGTGGCCCTGGTCGGATAATTCCACATCCCGCTCCTCCGGCGCAAATTACTGAGCCGCGAGTGTGAGGCGGTTATGAATCACCTGGATGCATCTGTAATCATCGTCTCCTACAACAAGCTTCCTTACACACGGTTGTGTCTGGAGAGCCTGCTGCGCTGCGACCCTCTGCCTGCACAGATTATCGTGGCGGACAATGGCTCGGACCGCGAGACGCAGACCTATCTCGCCAGCTACTGCGGACCAGCGCGAACCCACCGGATTGACTACGCGTTAATCCTCAACGAGGAGAACCGGGGAGCCTGCACTGCGCGCAATCAGGCTCTGGAGTTAGCCGGTGGGCGTTACCTGGCCTTCATGGACAACGATCTTGCGGTGCGATCGGCGGCGTGGTTACGCCTGCTGGCGGAGCGTCTGGAGACTGCCCCGGAGATCGGCCTCGCTGGCCCCAAGCTGGTCTTCCCCTGGCCGCCCTATGAGCTTGAGTGCGCGGGAGTGGGTATCTCGCCCTCCGGGCGCGTGCAGTATCGCGGCCGCGGGGAACCCCACGAGGCCTGGTCGCAGGCTGGGCCGGTGCAGTGCCTGATCAGCGCCTGCTGGCTGATGAAGCGCCAGGTCTATGAGCAGATTGGCCCGCTGGATGAGGTCTTCAATCCGGCGCAGTATGAGGATTTCGACTTCTGCTACCGGGCGCGGGAAGCGGGCTGGGAGATCTGGTACGAGCCTGCCGCCGAGATGTACCATTTCGAGAACGTGACCACGGCGGGATCGCCGGATCTCAATTTCCGCTACGTCACGATTCGCAACGGACTGGAATTCAAGCGGCGCTGGCAGCGTCGTTTTAGTCAGGAGCAGGGACCAGCGGACGACGATTGCCGCTGGCGCGAGCTGACGGTGCGCGGGATCGAGGACGTAGAGACCCCGCCGATTGTCTAACAGTCTAACCCAGGTGGGAGAGAAGCGATTTCCAGAAGAGGTGAGTCTTGTGGCTTCCGAGGAACTCAAACAACAACTTAAGAACATGATAGTGGAGCGACTGTTTCTCAAGGTGGACCCGGCCTCGATTCCCGACGATGCCAACTTGATGGAAGCCTACGGGATAGACTCGGTGAACCTCTTCGAGATCGTGGTCGGCCTCGAGGATGAGTTCGGCATCTCCCTGGCCGAGGAGGACTTCTCCGTGGAGGCGTTCTCCACCGTGGAGGGCATTGCGGTGCTGGTCGAGCACAAGCAGGGGGGCTAGGCTTGGATCTGACGCAGGAGCCGGTAAGCCTGGAGATCGGCGGAGTGCCGGTGCGCGGGATCAGCTATCAGCCGCCCAGTCCGGCGCGGACTGGGCTTGTGCTGTGCGACCCCTTCGCCGAGGAGAAGAAGAGCTCCGAGAACACCCTGGCGGCCCTGGGTCGCGCGCTGGCGGCGGGGGGCTTCTCGGCCTGGCATTATGACTACCGCGGCACCGGCGATAGCGGCGGAGACTTCGAGCAGTTCGCCCTGGAGGAATGGCGAGACGATCTGCGCGCGGTCATCGAGCAGCTCCGTGCGCTCTCGGGTCTGGAGCGCGTCGGGCTGGTCGGCCTGCGACTGGGCGCGACGCTGGCCGCGGAAATCGCGCCGGTAGTGGGCGCCTGCTGTTTGGTCCTCTGGGAGCCGCTGTTCGAGGGGCGCCGCTACGTTCGCGAGCTCAACCAGCGTACCGCCATCAAGGGGATGCTCACGGGGAGCCCTCGCGAGATCGCCTCCTCCGGCGAGTCGCGGGTCGCCGGTTCGGAGCGCAGCGACCAGGAAGGGATGGACCTGGGCGGCTACCTTTTGACCCCCGCGCTGCTGGAACAGCTCGGGGCGCTGCGTTTGGCGGCACTTCCTGACCTGCCTGCGCTGATATTAGAGTGCAATGGCCGCGGGCAGGTCACTACTCGCGCCCAGGCTCTGGTCGCCGAGGCCCCGCAGGCTCAGGCCCAGGCGCTAGTCCTAGAACCTTTCTGGCAACGCGTCGGGCTGGTGAATACCTCGCCGCTTATCACCGCCACCGTACAGTGGCTTGCATCGCTTGAGGCAGACTATGGTTAGCGCTGAGACCTTGCGCGCCGAGGAACGTTTCTTCTTTTCTCACGAGGACTGCCGGCTAGTGGGCATGTTGCATCGCCCCTCCTCACCGCCGCGGGCCGGTGTGATTCTCCTGCACGGCTGGGCGGGCTATCGCGCGGGGCCGCATCAGATGTTCATCAAGCTCGCCCGCCGGGCAGCGGCGGCAGGTCTGACCTGCCTCCGTTTCGACTTCCGTGGCCGCGGTGACAGCGAGGGCGATCCGGCTGCGGCCAGCCTCTCCACCATGATCTCCGATGCCCTGCACGCCGCCGAGGTCCTCGCTGAACGCTGCGGGGCGCTACCTTTGGCGTTGGTGGGGGATTGCAGCGGCAGCGAGGTCGCACTGGGTGCGGGTCCACTGATGCCGGGCTGTGAGCGGCTGGTGCTCTGGTCGGCGCCGCCGGTGGGCGCTGAGCGCCAGCAGATGCACCAGGCCAAGCGACGGAATGTCCTGATGCAATACCTGCGCAAGGCTCTGCAACCGCAGACCTGGCGCCGACTGCTTCAGCGCGAGCTGCGCCTGGACATGGTGGGCAAGGCCCTCCGCTCCGGCGGGCTGGGGGCGGGCGAGTTGGGGCAGGACAGCGACCGCGAGATTGACTGGCGCCGTCGCTTCCTGGACTTCCCCGGCCATATTCTGTTCATCTACGGGAGCAATGATCCCGCCACGCCCGCCTGCCTGGAGCATTATGAGTACCTTAGCCAGCAGGCCGGGAGGCCCTGGGAAGTGCACCTGGTCGAGGGCGCCAACCATGCTTTCTACTCCTTGGCCTGGGAGCGTGAGGTGATCGACCGGACCCTGCACTGGCTGGGCGAGTGGGCGGATGGGCCGCGGAGTGGTCATGGTTGAGAAGCGGCCCTTGCGTGTGGTGTACGTCAACCATGTGGCCCGCTGCAGCGGCGCGGAGCTCAGCCTCCTGAGCCTGCTGCGCGCTCTGCGCGAACGGGGGGTGGAAGTACACGCACTGGTCCCCGAGGGAGACTTGGCAGAACGTCTGCGCGCGCTGGATCTGCCTGTCAGTCTACTTCCTGAGCGTCGCCTGCGTCGCACTGCAAATCCCTTCAGTCTGGCCAGCCAGTACCGTTGGCTGCGAGAAGTCCGTCACCGCGCTCTGGCCCTGTGTCAGGAAACGCAAGCCGACTTGGTTCATGCCAACAGCTTGGCCGTGGCGGTTGCGCTCGCCCAGCGTGGTCCGGCCTTGCCGCCGCTGATCTGGCATT
Organism: candidate division WS1 bacterium; assembly: GCA_012523355.1. GTDB lineage: Bacteria > Armatimonadota > Zipacnadia > Zipacnadales > Zipacnadaceae > Zipacnadum. The sequence continues at coordinate 1,053 of JAAYIR010000321.1, read as the reverse complement.
GCCGCGACCTCTTGGCGCCGCCGGTAGCCGTCCGCTGGCTCGCTCCCCGCTGCGCCGGGATCATCGCCATCTCGCACGTGGTGGAACACATGCTGGGGCAGGCGGCACCCTCTCGTGCCCGGACGGCGGTCATTCACAACGGTCTGCAGCCTGAGGACCTGCGCTTATCCCGGGATCCGCAGGCGGTGCGTCAGGAGTTGGGTATCGAGACTGCCGCGCCTCTGGTGGTCACCGTGGGGCAGCTGACCTCTTGGAAGCGCGTGGAGCTGGCCCTGGAGGCGGCAGAACTGCTGCGCCCGCGGCATCCTGAGCTGCGCTGGGGGATCGTGGGCGAGGCCTTGTTCCCCGAGGACGCGGCGTATGCCGAAAAGCTACGTAGCTCCGCACCGCCCAACGTCGTCTTCACCGGTTACCGTCCGGATGCTGCTGACCTGGTGCGGGCCGCGGACCTGTTAGCGCACCCCGCCACTGCCGAGGCCTTTGGGCGCGTGGTGTTGGAGGCGATGGCTCTGGGCACGGCCTGTGTAGCTGCCCGGGCTGGCGGGGTTCCCGAGCTGTTGGAGCATGAGGTCAGCGGCTGGCTGGTCGAGCCGGGGAACGCTGAGACTCTAGCGGCTGGAGTCGAGCGCCTGCTCGAGGATCCGCCCCTGCGCCAGCGTCTGGCACAGGCCGCGCAGGTCCGTGCGCGGGAGTTCTTCAGCGCCGACCGCACCGCCGATCGCACCGCGGCCTTCTACCAGTACCTACTCTCTGCCAAAGCTGCCGACAAATGCGAATAGCGTACGATGCCACAACCCTGGTCCCCCCGTACTCGGGCGTGCAGGTCGCCGTGGAGGGGGCCGCCCGGGCCCTGGCCCGCGAGCTGGGAGAGGATCTGACGGTTGTCGTCCCCCGCAGCTATCGTCTTCCGTGCGGGGAGGCCACCGTGCTCCATGCGCCTATCAGCGGGCGCAGTCGGGTGGCGCGGATCGCCTGGGAGCAGCTCCAACTCCCCCGCGCCGCACGCGCACAACATGCCGATTTGCTCCATGCTCCCGCCTATGTCATGCCGCT
>JAAYIR010000320.1 GCA_012523355.1 candidate division WS1 bacterium | reverse complement strand
GCGCTGATGGACGCTCGCGGGCGATTCCTCAGAGAGGGCCAGCCGTATCTGGTGCTGGGGCTGTACCACGTGGCCCCGGCGGAGTTCGCGTCGATTGCCAAAGCAGGCTTTAACGTGGCGGTCACGGCGCCGCCCGCCTCCGCGGAGGAGCTGCAAGCGACAGTGCAGGCAGCACGGGAGGCCAAGCTGGCCGTGGCGGTGCCCCTGTATCCGGCTCTCCAGGACTCGACAGCTGCGGAGGCCGCGCTGGAATTGGTTAAGGCGCAGAGCGGCAACCTGGGAATCTTCGGGTGGTTGCTGGCCGACGAGCCGGAGCTAAAGCCGGCCCAGGCGGGGGCGCTACCCGACCTGTACCTGCGGGTGCGGCAGGCGGATGACGTCCATCCGGCGCTGTTGAACCTGGGACCGGGAGCAGACCTGGCGGTCTGGGCGCCACTGGCGGACGCGCTGCTGGTCAGCCTGCTGCCAGGTAAGGACGAGAGGCCGGAGGCGGTGGGGAAGCGGATCCAAACCGTAGCGGCGGCCCTGCGGGAGAGCAATCAGTCCTGGATAGGTGTCTTGCCAGCCGGCTGGTCCGGATATATACCCACCACCGCGCGGGCCCGCTCGTATCTGTATCAACTCCTGGCCGCCGGGGCGCAGGGGGTCTTCTGGTTCTCGCTGCGTGAGGGGAAGTGGGACCTGACCAAGGCGCCGCTGTGGGAGGACCTGCCGAAGCTGAATGCGGAAGCTCAGGAGCTGGCAGAAGCCCTGACCGAGGCCCAGGAATGGTCGGAGCTAGAGGTGTCGGTGAAGGGCGTCACCGCCCGGGGGGCCAAGCGCGGTCCTCAGGCCTGGCTCCTGCTCTTCAACTCCACCGACGAGGCCGTCTCGGGCTACTTGCGGGTGCCGGAGCCGGTGGCCGAGGCGGAGTACCTGGACGGCGGACAGCTCAAGGTTAACAACCGGACGCTGAACTTCGAGGTGCCGGGGGCAGGGGCGAGGGCCGTGAGGCTGAGCCTGGAGGCCAAACCGGCCACCACCCCACCACCGTAGTGATGAGTGGGGAGTGGGGGGGGAAAGACGCGGACCCCCTCTCCCCGGCCTCGCTACGCTCGACCGGTACTCTCCCCCGCACGCGGGGGAGAGCTTGGGGGTCAGTTAGGGTTGGTTCTGCACCGCCTCGATCAGCGCCACCATGTTCTCCGGGCGGGCGTCGCCGGGGATAGCATGCGCCGGGGAGAGGATGTAGCCCCCGCTCTTGCCGATCTCGCGCATCAGCCGCCGGGCCTCGGCCTGCGTCTCCTCCGGCGTGCCGTAGGGCAGCGTGCGCTGGGTGCTCACCCCGCCGAAGAAGCTCAGGCGGTCCCCGTAGAGGCGCTTCATCTCGTACACGTCCATGAACTCCGGCTGGAAAGGGTTGAAGCAGTTCAGGCCGATATCTATCAGCTCCGGGAAGACCTCGTCCACCTTGCCGCAGGAGTGGATGAAGACGTACTTGCCGCCCTCGTGCACGGCGGCGTACATGCGCTCCAGGTGTGGCTTGAGGAAGCGCCGCCAGAGCCTGGGGCCCATGATCATGCCCTGCTGCTGTCCCCAGTCGTCGCCGAACTGCACCGCGTCAACGTCGTACTTCACCCCCCGACGCACCAGGGCCAGGTTGAACTCCGTGATGGCCTCCAGCAGCTCATCCACGAAGGCCGGGTGGGCGATCATGTCCATGAGCAGGTTCGCCATCCCGCGCATGGTCCAGGCGCGCTCGAAGAGCGAGAAGCCAATATCCATGACGCGGAACTCGTGGGGATGGGCGGCCACGAACTCGCCGAAGGCCGCCCAGCGCGCGGGGTCGTCGGGGTCGGGGAAGCGATAGTCGCCCAGGCGCGGCTCGGGGAAAAGCGCGCCGTCAGGGTTGCCGATGTCCTTGTGGGTGTGGCTGCGGTCCCAGGTGACGCCGAATTCGTCGCGCCAGAGGCCGGGTGCAATCTCGACCCAGGCCTGGGGAGGCGTGGGGGCGACGCTGGCCAGGTGGTTGCCCAGCTTCTCCAGGATCTCCGGGTCGCCCGTGTAGTCAATCAGTTTGCGGAGGGCGTCCTGGGTGAAGGATAGGCTCCAGGGGCAGAGGTCGGGCTGCTGATGGCGCAGGGCGGTGCGGACACGTTCGCGGCAGGTCATGTGACACACGCCTCCTCGGCAAAGGGCTCTACCGGTTAGGTTCTCAGGGAACGGACAAGGCACCTGCCTCGGAGGGGTGGGCGGGTGGTGGTGAGGCAGAGCGGGCCGGAGGCCGGCAGCCTGCAGGTCAGCGGCTGAACGCAGAACAGGGCGGGGGCCGAAGGTCTCCGCCCTGCTGTTTGCTGCGAGAAACGTCCCTGGCCATCCAG
>JAAYIR010000319.1 GCA_012523355.1 candidate division WS1 bacterium | reverse complement strand
TGCTCCATGCGCCTATCAGCGGGCGCAGTCGGGTGGCGCGGATCGCCTGGGAGCAGCTCCAACTCCCCCGCGCCGCACGCGCACAACATGCCGATTTGCTCCATGCTCCCGCCTATGTCATGCCGCTCCGCTGGCGCGGGCCCGCAGTGGTTACAGTCTACGATCTGCTTACGCTGACCCATCCGGAATGGTGCCGGCGGGGGAATGTGGCGCACTTCCGCCTCACGCTGCCTCGCACCCTGCGGCGGGCGGAGCGCATTGTGGTCCCCTCACATTCCGCGGCCGAGGAGATACTTGCGCATACGGATACCGATCCCGCCAAGCTACGTGAGTTGCCTCTGGGTGTAGAGGAATGCTTCCAGCCGGCGTCCCCCGAGGACTTGGCCAGGCTGCGCCAACGCCGGGGCCTCCCCGAGCGCTATGTTCTCCTGGTGGGCAATCTGGAGCCGAAGAAGAATGTGCCCTGCATGATCCGCCTGTTTGCACGTCTGGCCAAGAACTTCCCTCACAGTCTGGTGCTCGCGGGGCGTGAGGGGTGGGGCGATTCGCACGCCTGGCGTCGGACGGTGGAGGAATTACCCCCGGCGCGTGTGAACCTCCTGGGGTACGTGCCGCGCGAGGACCTGCCGGCCCTCTACAGTGGCGCGGCGTTGTTCCTGCATCTGTCCTGGCATGAGGGCTTTGGCCTGCCCCCGCTGGAGGCCATGGCCTGCGGCACGCCCGTAGTGGTCTCCAATCGCGGCGCCTTGCCGGAGATCTCTGGCCCGGGTGCGCTGGTTGTGGATCCGGAGGACGAGCCGGCCGCCGTGCAGGCCCTCGAGGAGCTTCTGGCTGTGGAGTCCCGCCGCCGGGAGCTGGCCGAGCGCGGCCGGCGGCATGTGGCTCGCTACACCTGGGCCGCTCACGCCAGAGGGCTCTTGCAGGTCTACCAGGAGGCGTTGGATGAGCGATCGAATTAGGCGCCCGTCGCCACAAATTGCCTACGTACTGGACGAGTTTCCTTCCCTCAGTGAGCTCTTCATTCTGCGGGAGATGCAGGGTCTGCGCGAACGCCACGAGCTGCGGCTGGCTCCGGTGGCCTTGCGGCGTGGCCGCCACCGCGAGGCTTATTCTCCAGCGGCGGTGGAGATGGTGGAAGAAGGCGTGTTCCGTCCCTCCCGGCTCTGGGGGTTGTGGTTACTTCCCGCCCTCGTCGCTCTCCGCTGGCCCGGAGGGTATCTTTCGGCGCTGGGGATCGTCGTGCGGCAAGGCTTCCGCCGCCCGGCGCTCTTGCGAGAGCTAGTCTCGGCCTTGCTCTCCGCAGGGTACTTTGCCTTGCGCTTGCCGCGCAGCCTGCGCCACGTCCACGCCAATTTCGCCTCCATGCCGAGTACCGTGGGGTTATTGCTCGCTGAGATCCGGGGCACCGGATTCTCCTTCTCCGCACATGCCCGTGACCTGTTCACCGAGGAGGCTCATTTCCTGGACCTCAAGCTGCCGGAGGCCGAGTTCGTCACAGTCTGTACCGCCTATGGGCGGGATACGCTGTTGCGACGGCATCCCCTCGCCAGTGGCGGTAAGGTGCACCTGGTCTACCACGGGGTTGACGTCAGCCACTACAGCCCGGTCTCTCCTTCGCGCTCTGCGCTCCCGGTCATTCTGTCCGTCGGGCGGCTGGTGGAGAAGAAGGGCTTCCCGATTCTTCTGCGCGCGGCGGGGATTCTGCGCGCGCGGGGAATCGAGTTCCGTCTGGTCATCATCGGTGAAGGGCCAGAGCGTGCGGACCTCCAGCGCTTGGCCACGGGACTGGGTGTGGCCGAGGTGACCGAGTTCCGTGGCGCGCAGACCGGCGAGCAGGTGCGCCAGGCTTATGCGGAGGCAGAGGTCTTTGTGCTGGCCTCGGTAGTGGCCTCCGATCAGGACCGGGATGGTTTGCCGAATGTCCTCCTCGAGGCCTTGGCCTGTGGGGTCCCGGCGGTAGCGACGCGGGTCTCGGCGATTCCGGAGTTGATCGAGCCGGAGGAGACGGGGCTGCTGGCCAAGCCCGGTGACCCGGAGGATTTCGCCGAGCAGTTGGAGCGGATGCTGTTCGACGACGAGCTACGCGCCACCGTCTCGCGCCTGGGGCGAGAGCGAGTAGTGCAGCATTTCCGGCTGGAGCGCTCTGTGGCGCACATGGCCGAGCTTCTGAGGAGTGCGCTGTGAGCGACGATTTCGAAAACCTGGCTGCTGATTCGGCGTCGCCGCCGGATACCAGCGGCACGCAGATAACAGTATTCGCCCTGGTGGTTTCCGTGTTCCTGTTCTTCCGCAAATTTGCGGGCTTGATCAAGGAGCACCTGCTCGCCCGCTTCTTCGGTGCGGGTCCGGCCACGGACGCCTACAAGATCATCTATAACAGCATTGTCTATAATCTGTATTCGGATGCGGAGCAACTCCTGCGTCCCACCTACCTCCCCGAGTTCATCCGCCAAAAGGAGACCGACGAGCGCCAGGCCTGGCGCCTGACGGGGACCGTGGCCACGCTGGAGGTTGTGCTGCTGACGATAGTAGCCGCTCTGCTCATGATCTTCGCCCGGCCTCTGATCCGCGCCGTCTGGCCCGCGCTGGCCGCCAATCCCGAGGCCTACGAGCTGGCGGTACTCATGCTGTGGCTCATGTCACCGGCGTTGATCATCTTCAGTCTCTCGCTCATGCCCGAGTTGACGCTGCACGCCTACAAGCGCTTCACCCTGCCGGCCATTGCCGAGGCCACCTACAACCTAATGATCATGGTCGTGCTGTTTGTGGGTGTGGAGCTGATCTGGCATCCCGGTCACCCCCGGGGCATCATCGCTGCTGCCCTGGGAGTCATCGCCGGAGGCCTGCTTCGCCTCGGGGTGCAGATCCCCGGACTGTGGCACAAGCTGCATCTGCTTCGCCCCTCGCTGGCCATACGGCGGACCCCGGGAGTGCTAAGCATGCTGCGGCTCATGCCGCCTATCGTGATGGGTCTCACGGTCAGCATGGCCCGCCCCATCGTGGACTCCAGTGTCTGCACCGCTCTGGGCCCCGGAATGTATGCCGCCCTGGACTTTGGCCGCAAGCTGAGCGATGCCGGCATCATGATCCTGCCTCTGGCGGTCAGCCTGGTGGTGTACCCCTACGTCTCGGAGTGGGCCGCGGAGGGCAACCGCCAGCGTCTCACCGATTCGCTCGTGAGCATGACCCGCGCCCTGGCCTTTCTCTTCGTCCCCCTTTCTCTGGGCATGATCCTCATGGCCCGTTCACTGGTGGACCTGGTCTATAACTACCAGGAGTTCCAGGAGGCGGACGTGCGGAAGGTGACGATAGCCCTCATCTGCTACGCCTCCGGTCTCTTCATCTACTCCGTGGAGGGCAGTCTGAACAAGTGGTATTTCGCCCTCAAGGACACCTGGACCCCGAACTGGGTGGGCGTACTCTGGGCCCTGGGCCATTTAACCTTTTCGGTTGTCGGCGGGCTCTATACGCAACTGGGTCTCGTCGCCGTGGCGCTGGCCCTCCCGCTTAGCAAGGGAGGCAAGGTCCTGACTCTGTACTGGAAGCTGCGCCGCCGCTTGGCGCCAGTACCCGTCCGCGAGGTCGGACTGTTCGCAGGCCGGCTGCTGGCCGCTGCCGCGGTGATGGGCCTCACCGTCTGGTGGTTGAACGGCATGGCCGAACCAGTGTTGCAGGCGTGGCAGCCCCCCGTGGGCGGTAAAGTCGTGCAGTTACTGGCCCTCGTAGCTTTGGTGGGCGGCGTCGGTGCTGTGGTATATCTCTCCATGGCAGCCCTGCTTCGCCTGGAGGAGGTCGGGCAGGTCTGGTCCTGGTTCCGCAAGAAGTTGCGCCGGCGATAATCCAGTGTTCGTACAAGGCCAGGCATACTGCCGCCGGCCCCACCTGGTCGCCATTGGGAGGCTTTAATCCATCTCCAGTCTGAGGTGTGCTATTCCCATGTTTGAGGAAACTCTGTCTAGTGAACGTCTTTTTGAGGGGAAGCTGCTAGCGGTGCGCGTGGATCGTGTACGGTTGCCCCAGGGGCGCGAGGCCACCCGGGAGATAGTGGAGCATGCGCCAGCGGTTGCCGCCGTGCCGCTGTTGCCGGAGGGGCAGGTGGTTCTGGTCCGCCAGTGGCGCCACCCAGCGCGCGAGGTGCTCCTGGAGATTCCGGCCGGGATGATGCACGCCGACGAGACGCCGGAGGAGTGCGTCTGCCGTGAGCTTGCCGAGGAGGTCGGCTATCGCCCACAGGCCCTGCACATGCTGTTTTCCCTGTATCTGGCACCGGGGTATTCGGAGGAGATCATCCATATCTATCTCGCGGAGGAACTCCTCCCGGAGAGTCTTGAGCCGGAT
>JAAYIR010000318.1 GCA_012523355.1 candidate division WS1 bacterium | reverse complement strand
TGCGGGATCATCCGCGGCTACGCGCGCCGAGCGCACCCCCGGCGCGCCGCCCAGGGCCGTAGCCATCAGTCCGCTGTCGTCGGCCACCGACCACTCTCCCGTCTGTTCCGCCACCGCTCGAGCCTTGAGCTCAGCGTTCTCCGCAAAGCTCTCGCCCGTTTCCTCGGGGAGTACGACTGCGGGGTACGCATCCAACGAGCAGGTCTCCAGCGGCAGGCCCCGGAGGAGCTGGGCAATTTCCGCCACCTTTCCCCGATTGTGCGATCCCACCACCAGGCGGCGGTTCATGACTGCAACCCGGCCAACGCCTCCGCCTGCAGGGCCAGCAACTGCTTCAGGCCCTTCTGGCCTAGAGTCATCATCTGCCCAAGCTGCCCCACGCTGAAGGGTTCTCCCTCCGCTGTTGCCTGCACCTCCACTACGCCCCCCCGGCTGGTCATCACCAGGTTCATGTCCACCGCTGCGCGGGAGTCCTCCTCATAGGCCAGGTCCAGCATCAACTCGCCGGCCACCAACCCTAGCGATATCGCTGCCACTTGCGCCGTTAGCGGCCAGGTCTTCACACGCTTCTTGTTCATGAGCCAGCGGCAAGCCTGGGCCAGGGCCACGTAGCCACCGGTGATGGAGGCGCACCGCGTGCCCCCGTCAGCCTGCAGGACATCGCAATCCACGAGAATGGTGCGCGGGCCCAGGGCCTTGAGGTCGGTCACGGCACGCAGGGAGCGCCCAATCAGCCGCTCAATCTCCATGCTTCGCCCCTGCCGATGCCCGCGATGCGATTCGCGATCCGTGCGTTCGGAGGTCGCGCGGGGGAGCATGGCATACTCCCCAGTCACCCACCCCTCCTCGGCATCCTGCCGCCACCGTGGGACTTGCTCCTGCACAGTTGCAGTACACTGCACCTGAGTATCGCCCATCGCGATCAGACAGGAACCTTCCGCGTATTTGCTGACCCCGAGGGTAATGACACAATCTCGCAGGCTCTCATTATCTCGTCCATCCTTGCGCAGCAAAACCATTCCTCCTTGGCAATTCTCCGGCCCGGCTTCTCGGACCGGAACACAGCGCGGGCGCCTAAAGTGGCATCCCCTCAAAATACCCCCTCAGCCCATCAAACAACGCCTCCACCGCCCTTTCCTGCACCTCCGGAGTCCGCAGCAGGGCGTGTTCCGCGTCGTGGTTGAGGTACATCAGCTCGACAAGCGCCGCCGGCTGCTGCGGACGCCACAACACAGCGAACCGTCTCTGTCTCACCCCGTTATCCCGTCGACCCAGCCCGCCAACTAGGCTCCGTTGCAGTACGTGAGCCAGCATCTGACTCTGCGGGGTGTAGTAGTACGACTCCGTCCCGTGATGCTGGTTCGGGCGCGGCATCGCGTTGCAGTGCACGCTCACGAACACATCTGCCTCCATCGCGGTGGCCACCGCCGGGCGGTCCGGCAGCCCCAGGAATTCGTCCCGGTCTCGCGTCAGCCAGGCCTGGGCCCCCGCCATGATCAAACGCGTGACCAGCCGAGTCCCCACGGCGAGATTGATATCCTTCTCCAGCAGGCCCTTGTATCGAGCGCCGGCATCCTTGCCCCCGTGCCCGGGGTCCACGATGATCCGCTTGCCCACCAGGGCATCCGGCTCCATGGTCAGCCGCAGCTCCCGGGCCTCCGCGTCCTGGTCAATCTGGAAACGCATCAGCCACCCCAGCAGCAGTTCTACGCGCAAGCCCCGACCGGTCTCCGGCGCTACCTGTAACTCACGGATGGGGCTCTGTCCTGAGTCACTTCTCTGACTGGCCACTACTCCCAAGGCATCCGGGAAGCTGAGGATCAGCCGATATGGATTCGAGCTTACCCGGTATTCGTACTCCACCGGCCCGGAAAAGGCCAGCCTGACCTGACTCCCCTGCCCGGGCAAGGTTTCCAGATCCGCGCTCAACAACGAGGGCGCCTGGGGCGTGAAGAACGGCGGATCATCCCCCGGTTTTCCTAGCTCAAACGCTCCGCCTCCCGGCTCGGAGCGCCAGCGTGCCTCGGGCATCTGGTACAGATCCAGCACAAAACGCGCAACCGCTGGATCGCTCGAGAATTGCGCCCAGCGCAGCCGATACGCACCGGCCACTCCCAGATACCGGCTGCCTCCCGTGTCCAGCTCTGCACCGCGCAGGTCCACAAATACCCGTTTGTCTTCCCGCAGCCAGTGCAGACTCCCAGACACAGGTCCGGTGACCCGCAGGCGCAAGCTCAGGCCCTCTGGCCCTCCTCGCAGCTCCATCCCTACCACACGTGCATTGGCAATCAGCAGTCCCTTTTCTGGTGTGCAAGTCACCTTGGCGCCCAGCGCCTTTAGCAGTCTGGGCAGAGGCGCCACCAAACGTCCACCGGCCACCAATGGTGCACCCTCCAGCGGCACGGTCTCCTCCCCGCGCCGCAAGTCCTTATCTCCCGCGCGGAGAAGGAAGCGTTCCCCGGCGACCGTGACTAGCTCACAGCCCTGGGCGTCCCCGCTAACCTGTGCTCCCAACATTCGGCAGATAGGGGCCACCGGTCCCCAGATGACGCCATTGAGGTTCTGTGCCGCTGGCGAGCCAGTATACCTATTCCCAGCGACTATGACTCGCGCTGGCGACACCGCCAGGGCAGATGACACGACCAGCCAGCATCCAATTATGGCCCCCAGGCGCATGCGGGGATTATACGGGAGCGAAGGGGGGCGGGGCAAGGCGGCAGCTGGGGAGCCGGAAGACCCGCGACTAGAGCAAGTCGCGGAAACCTGCCACTCGCAGGAACGCGATGCGATTCGCATCATGGAAGTTGTGCGCTCCGTCCCAGGCCACCCGCACCAGGCAGATCAGATCCTCTCCGTCAAATTGCCAGTCGGCGTACTGAAACCCTGTCAAACGGCAGGAGTCCTCGGGAGAGAGCTCCGAGTGATCCTCGAGCAACCTAGCCGCCACCCTCCATTGCCACAGGTTGCTCGACACGCAGAGCGCCAGGACATTTCGTTGGCAGACCGTCGCAGATTGAGTCACCGGGTTGGCCAGCGCCAGGTATTGACCGGTTACCGGATCCTGGCGGAGGGTGAACTTGCTCATCCCACCGGGGAAGTCAAGGAAGCCTTCTCCAGGATCGAAACTGACACACTGTCCTTCCTCCGTCACCCCGACC
>JAAYIR010000317.1 GCA_012523355.1 candidate division WS1 bacterium | reverse complement strand
CGGGTTAAGAACGAGGGGAGTGGGCTGGTCTTGCAGGACCAGTGGGGCAGCAATCCCCTGCACCCGAACTCGCTAGGGCTCAAGCCCTTGGTCCCCCCGAACAAGCAGCTCCTCCCCGGCCTCCCTTACGAGGGCCTCCAACAAGTCGCCCATGAGCCGGGCAAGACTTACCCGCTGGCCAAGCTCACTGTCTATCCCGGCTGGAGCGCCAAGCCCTATGAGTTTGGCGAAGTCGGCCTGTACCAGTTTGGGCGCGGCTCCATTATCTACTACACCACTAATACCACTATCGGCAATATGTACTGGGGCACGCCTGCAGTCATCCCCGGCATCGAGATCACCCGCGACATGTGGGCCCAAACGGATTACCTTTACAGTCACACTGCCAAGGCCCTGTTGCGCGCCTCCGGCCGGCCCCAGGCCGTGCAGATCACCGGCATGCAGCCTCGGGGCGAGACCGACGGCTCTCAGCCGGCTGAGCTCTCCGTCGTCGCTCCCGGCGGCGCCTTTACCGGCACGCTGCGCTGGCAGATCCGCGACCAGTGGGGGATAGTCACCACCCACGGCAAGCAGCCTTGCCAGGCCACTGACCAGGGCGTTATCCTCCGACTTCAGGATGTGACCTTTGCGCATGCTGGTCGGCAGTTTGTGGATGTCTGGCTGGACAACGCCGCGGGTGAAACTGTGGACTGGGGCAGTACCTTTGTGGAAGTGAACCGCGGCCTCGCCCCGCCGAAGATCCAGCTCAAGTTCCCGGACCGGACGCCTCGCGGTGAGCCCCTGGAGGGCTCGGTGGTCATGGAGGACGCGCCCGCGGGAACCACGCTCCGCCTTACCCTCGTAGACCGCTTCTGGCGCGAGGTCGGTCGCCTGACCGGCCCGGCCGACGCTCCTCTGCGCTTCAGCTTCCCCGCCGGGGGGCTCGCGGGGCAGATCTGGTTCCTCCAGGCGGACGCCCTCGACCCGGCCGGACATCTTCTTTCTCGAGCCCACACCGAGATTCGCAGTCCCAAGACCAAGGCGGACTTCGGAGCCTGGACCCCCGCCGCCACTACTTACGCCCACGGCACTATCGAGATGTCTGCCTACCAGGAGATGATTCGTCAGCTCGGCTATGTCGCCAACCGCAGCGGCAGCCTCACGCCTCTTGGCGCCAACGCTGCCCTCTGGAACGACCTGCAGAACTACCCCACCCCCTGGCATATTACTGCCTTGGGGGACGACGCCCCCATGAATGACTGGGAGGAGCCCGCGCTGCGCGAGGAGATGCGCCGTTCCCTCCAGGAGGTCTGTGAGTCCGTCAAGCCCTGGGGCGTCTGGGGCATGAACCTCACTGATGACTCCGGCGCCTACCGCCAGCTACCGCGCGGCGCTTACAGCGCGATCAAGTTCTATGAATGGCTCCAGACGGAGTACGGCGATTTCGACGCGGTTTGCGAGGCCTGGGGCTGGACGCCTCCCGAAGAGGAGGTAGCCGACGAGGACCTGCCCCAGAATCCCTATGTGCAGGTCGCCTTCCATCAATGGCTCCAGAAGAAGTACGGTAGCCTGGAGGACCTTGCCAAGGCCTGGAAAGTCACTCTCGGCCAGTGGGCCAACCTTCACCAGCGCATGGTCCAGCTTCAGCGTGACAAGGGCAACCGCCTCCCTACCGAAGACGTAACGGCCTTCAAGCAACAGTTCGCTGGCAATGCCGATACCGACAATCCCTTCGCCCGTATCACCAACGAGTCCATCAAGGCCGCCTACGACGCCGGTCAGACCGCGGCCTGGATTGACGCCCAGCGCTTCTGCCAGAAGCTCTGGGTGGGGGACATGGACTTCGTCTGCCAGGCCATGCGTGAGGTCATCCCCGACGCTTACGCCGGTACCGATGCCGCCTACTACGGCTACTCCGCCGCCGAGGCCTTTGGCCGCCTCAACTACGTCTGCCCGTACTATGGCCACGTGACCGTCAAGCTCGGCGCCCAGCGCGGTCGCATGACCCAACCCGGCCTGTACGGCGCCTGCCTGGGGACCTATGGCGGCAAGCCCGCCAACCTCGCCGTCCGCCGCAACCCCATCTGTGACTGCCTGCTCTCCGGTGGGACCGGCTACGTCTTCTGGTGCTTCTGGAATGGCAATGGCATTACCTTTGACTATAAGCTCCAGGACGCCCACGCCCTCTACCAGACCGAGGTCAACCAGGAGCTCGACTCCGGCATCGGCGATCTCGTTGCCGGCTGCCCCCCGGCCTACGCCCCGGTCGCCATGCTTTACAGTCTCTCCTCCGGCACCTGCGATCAGCTCGAGGCCAAGCACGAGCCGGTGACCAGCCATGGACTGAGCTGGGATGCCTTCCTCGCCGCCTTTGAGGACCTGGGTCTGTACCCCTACCCCATCATCTCCGAGGAGTTGGAGGGGGGCTTCTTGCAGAAGCACGGCATCAAACTGCTCGCGCTTCCCGGCTGTAACGCCCTCAGCGACAAGGAAATCCAGGTGGTCCGGGACTTTGTCAATGCCGGAGGCGTCGTCCTCGCTGATGTCCTGCCCGGCCGGCGCACCCCCTGCGGCGTGGTCCGGCCCCAGCCCCCGCTGGCGGACCTCTTCGGCGTGGAGTTCACTCCTGAAGGCCCCGAGGAGAAAGCTCGCCTCCGCGGCGTCCTCTCCGGCAGGCCCGCCCCCGACACGCCGGAGGTGACCTTCGGCGAGGCGCTGGGCGATCCCCGCGTCAAGGCTACTACTGCCACTGTGCTAGGCCATGTGGGGGAGAGTCCGGCCCTCCTGGAGCGTACCTTTGGCAAGGGGCAGGCGGTTCTCTTCAACTGCTCCTTCAGCAGCTACGCGACCTGGCGCGCCGAGGGCGGCGAGCCCTGGCTCCTCTGGCACCAGATTATGCTGCGCCTCGCTGGTGCCGCCGGGGTCCCCAGGCCTTTCCCCTGGACCAGTGAGGGTAAGCCTACACCTGGCTTCCGCATCACCAACTTCCCCAACGGCAAAGGGTATCTTCTCGGTGTCCAGGAGCTCGGTAGTGGGGACTTCACCGGCCCCCGCCGGCCGCTGGAAATTGCATTGCCCGAGGCCTTCCACGTCTACGACGTCCGCGCCGGCAAGCACCTCGGCCAGGTCACCACCCTAAAGACCGACCTGCCGCGTGGCGGTGTACGCATCTACTCCCTGATGCCTTACCAGGTGAAATCGCTAGACCTGCGTGCCGATAAGACCTCCCTGGCCGGCGCAGGGACCGTGACCCTCACCGCCAATCTCAACCTCGACCCCGCTACCAGACGTGACCGGCACGTTTTGCGTGTGGAGGCCACCGATCCCCAGCGTCAGTCCTTCTATCCCTTCCAGCGCGTACTGGAAGCCCCTCCCGCCGGGCCTGTGCGCGTGCCTCTGACCTTTGCCCTGAATGATACCCCCGGTGTGTGGAGAATCACCGTGACCGATGTCAACTCCGGCGCCGGCACTACGGTGACTGTGCAACTCAAGGGAGAGAAGCAACCATGACTGCCTCCCTTCTAGGGGCGGATGTTGGTCGGCGGCGACCAATATCCGCCGGCTCACGGTGTTTGCACAGACGCCTGCCCTTTCTTCTCGCGCTCAAACCCGTGGCGAAGATCCGCCGCCTCCCCTATCTAGGGGAGGTGGTGCCCTGCGCTAGCAGGGCACCGGTGGGGTCATCCCTCCGCGCAATCTCCTCCCCGCCAACCGAACGCAAAGGGCTCCCCCTCTCCCCAGCAGATTCGAGCAGAATCCGCGCGGGGAGAGGGGGCTGGGGGGTGAGGCCTCTGAGGTGGGCAATCCTGGCCCTTCTCGCGCTCGCCTCCCCTCTCCTCGCCGCCGAGGAGCCCTTCGATCGTTCGGATTCTCTCTTCCAGGCCAGCGAGCGCCATAGCAGGAAGGTTTTGGACCAGCCCGAAGCTCGCAAGGGCTGGGTTCGCACTCTTCAAAACGTCCGCTTCGGGACTTTTACGCTCGAGATCCAGCAGACCCTCGACCCCGAGACAGACTTCCCCGCCCAGGGCTGGGGCGACACAGACATCCGCGCTTACGGGCCCGGCGGCAACTGGTGGTTTCCTCCCACCTTTGGCGTCTCTGTCCGTCTCCAGGGCGACGAGAAGAATCTTCTCTCCGGCACCACCAACGTCCCGGTCTGGATGGGTCTGCTGGAGTGCTGGACTCTCCGCCAGGTGGACAATCGCCAGATTATCGCTGAGGGCGATTGGCGCGACCCGGCTGGCGGCTGGCTACGCATGCGTATTGTGGGTTGGCGCGATGTCACCGACCGTTGGGGCCTGATCTGGCGCTACTTCCCACCTCCGGGCCGCGAGGCCGACCTGCTGAGCTGTACCTTTCGCTGTGATCCCGGAGGCTACACCCAGGCCTTCCCGCGCCAGCGCTGGCTGACCACGCCACTCCGCAGCTTCGAGGTCCCGGCTGTCTCCCAGAAGGCTCAGCCGGAGCCTCTGGATGTTGCTCAGGAATGGGCGGTGCTTCTGCACAGCCGCCTGGCCCGCCAGACCGCTGCCGGCGCGGTGGTAGCCGATCCCGAGAACCTGGCCTCCGCCGTGGTCTCCCAGAACTGGGCGGGCACCATCAGCCCGACCTTTACCGCCCAGTCCCCCGCGAAGGACTTCTGCTTCCTGGTCGGTGACTGGGGTCATGAGAGCTACACGATCACCGCCGCGCGTCTCTTCGCCTCTCTGGAGACGCTTCGCCAGGAGCTCAAGCGTCTGGGCAGCCTCACCGTCCCGCCGCCCGCCCCTCCGCCAGAAGCTGAGGACGCGGAGATTGCCGATCTGCTCACCTATCCGGCGCTGGAAAAGCAGTTCGGGGAGGAATGGCGGGCTAACCGCCAGGAGTTGATTGAGGCCTTGGCGGCGAAAGAGGACATACCAGCGGCCTTCGTGCGCTGGTACCAGGTTAATCAGAAGCGCCAGGAGTTAATGTTGGCGATGAAGACGGAGTGGGTCAAGCAGAAATTCTGGACCCAGGGATAGGACGCCCGTCTCGCCCATCATCCACGCGGTCTCTGCCGCAGGGGCCAGCCGCGTAGGACGCGAAAAGTCCCATGAGCCCGGCCCCAGCACCCTTGGCAGGAGTACAGCGCACCTCCTCACTGGCAACTACTGTACTGACTCCGCGCTGCCCGGCTCCACGAAGTGGGGGCGCGGGGAGAGGGGGTGGAGAGCAATACACAACGGAGGTCTTCTATGTCTGGCACCTTGTCCTTGAACGGTACCTGGTCTCTCCTATGGGCAGAGGGCAATCCTCTTCTCCCGCCCGGTGTCCTGACCGGCCCGGAACCCCGCGGCCGCAAGTCTCTTCCCGCGCGCGTCCCCGCTCCCATACACCTTGTATTGGAGGAAGCAGGATTGCTGGAGGACCCCTACTTCGGCCTTAACTCGCTGCGCGCCCGCTGGATCGAAGAACAGTTCTGGGTTTACCGCCACACCTTCACCGTCCCCGCTGAGGCCGCGACTCAGCACGCCTGGCTCGTCTTTCAGCGCCTGGAGTTCCAGACTACTGTCTGGCTCAATGGGGAGGAGATTGGCCAACACGCCAATGCCCATACCCCCGCGCGCTTGGAGGTTACCGGCAAGCTCCAACCCGGCGAGAACTCCATGGTGGTCAAGGTCAGCAGCGGAATGCACGAGCTCTCCGAGAAGTCCGCAGAGGCCTATGTGACCT
>JAAYIR010000316.1 GCA_012523355.1 candidate division WS1 bacterium | reverse complement strand
TAATGGAGGAACTTCATCTCGCGTCAGGTCGAGGGGGCACAACCAACCCCCGGCAGGGAGCGTCTTGTTTCAGCTTTCGGAGACATTCACCTGCGCGAGCCTACCCTTAGCCGGCCTGCTGAAGGAATCGGGGCTAATCTGGGGATCCGAACGCACTGGCGTTACGTCCCTGAGGCTTCCGTCCGCTCTCACGCCGCACGCACATGCGCCCCAGGCTGGAATTGGGGAACGCGAGAAGGTAGCCACTACGCTGGCCCTTGTCCCCTCCCGTGCTCCTTGACAATTCATCCCCCTGCCCCCGCCCCTTCCACTTGTGCGCCGCGCCGTGTAGAATGTGGCGTCCTTGTGTCAGGGAGAGATGCCGTGTGGCTGGCCGTGCCCAACAGTCCGAGCCTGAGCTCCTCGCTGGTCGCCTGGAGCGGGTGGTTTACCACAACCCCGAGAGCGGCTGGGGCGTCCTGCGCCTGGCTGTTGAGGGCGAGGCGGATCTGGTGACCGCCGCCGGCGCGATCGCGGCTCCGGCGACGGGCGAGGAGCTGCGGCTGACCGGGTATTGGGAGATGCATCCCCGCTATGGCCGGCAGTTCCATTTCGAGTTTTATGAGCTGCTGCGCCCGACTACCCCCGAGGCCATCCAGCGCTATCTCGCCAGTGGCTTCCTCAAGGGCATCGGCAAACGCATGGCCGCGCGCATCGTCGCGCAGTTCGGCGAGCAGACGTTGGACGTTCTCGACCGCCGTCCGGAACGCTTGCAGCAGGTCCGCGGTATTGGCCGCAAGACGCTGCCCGCCCTGATCCAGAGCTGGAAGGATCACGAGGCCACGCGTAACGCCATGCTGTTCCTCTTCCAGCACGGCCTGGGGGCGAGCCTGAGCCAGAAGGTCATCGGTCGTTACGGCACGCGCACGGTGGAGGTGGTCTCCCAGGAACCGTACCGACTGGCTCTGGACATCTCTGGCATCGGCTTCCTCACCGCCGACCGTCTGGCGCGTCGTGCCGGTATCCCTCCGGAGGACCCTCAACGCTTGCAGGCCGGGCTGCTCCACTGTCTGCACCAGGCGCTCGGCGAAGGGCACTTCTTCCTCCCCCTGGAAAAGCTTCTGGAGGAGACACAGAGGCTGACGGGGATGGGCGAGGAGCGGTTGCGACATGCCCTGGACCTCTTACGAGACTCCGGACGCATTCGGACCGAGCAAGGGGCCAGCGAGATGGCCGTCTATGAAACGCCACTTCTGCTCCTGGAACAAGAACTGGCGGAGCGCCTGTACGCCCAGGCGCAGATTACCCCCAAGCTCTCCGCCCATGAGAGTCTCTCACAGTGGCTAACGGAGCGGGAGAAGTTCTCCTCCCTGGAGTTGACGGAGGAGCAGCGGGCCGCGGCGCAGGGGGCGATGGAGCATGGCCTGGCGGTGATCACCGGCGGGCCGGGCACGGGTAAGACCACCCTGGTGCGCTTCCTGGCCGACCTCGCACGGCAGATGGGCCTGCGCCTGGGGCTGGCCGCACCCACCGGACGGGCCGCCCAGCGCCTGGAGCAACTGGCCGGTCATCCCGCCTCTACACTGCACCGGCTGCTCTCCTGGGATCCCTACCGGAATCAGTTTCGGCATGGTGAGGGCAACCCCTTAGCCCAGGATTGGCTTATAATTGATGAATCGAGTATGCTGGATGCGCCCTTGGCTGTAAACGTACTCCGGGCCTTGCCCGCCCATGCCGCGCTGCTGCTGGTGGGCGATGCGGATCAGCTTCCCAGCGTGGGACCGGGGCGGCTGCTGCAGGATGTGATTGACTCCGGCGTGGCCTCGATCTTTCGCCTGCAACAGATCCACCGGCAGGCGGCCGGTAGCCTGATCGTCCAGAGCGCGCACCGCATCAACCGCGGCGAGCCGCCGGAGATTCCCGGTCCCCGGGGCTGGAACCGCGAGGATTGCGTGTTCATCGAACATGAGGAACCCGCCGAGGCCGCGGACAAGGTCATTCAACTGGTGAGCGACGGGCTGGTACGGCTGGGATACGAGCCGGAGGGGATCCAGGTGATCACCTCCCTACATCGGGGGCCTATCGGGGTGCAGGAGCTCAACCGGCGCCTGCAGGCCGCGGTCAACCCGCCGGGTGGCAAGCCGGAGCTGCTGCGCGGAGAGACGTGCTTTCGCCTGGGCGATCGCGTCTTGCAGACCGTGAACAACTACGACAAGAACGTCTTCAATGGGGATATTGGACAGGTTGCCAGTGTGGATGCGGAGGAGGGGGAGCTGACTGTGACCTATGCTCAGGGGCAGGTCGCCTATGGCCGGGGGGAGCTGGACGAGCTCGAGCTGGCCTATGCGCTGACCGTGCACAAGGCGCAAGGCAGCGAGTTCCCGGCGGTGGTATTCGTGATCCACTCCAGCCACTATGTGATGCTGTACCGCAACCTCCTGTACACCGGAGTGACGCGGGCGCAGCAGATGTTGTGCCTGGTTGGCGACCGTAAGGGTTTCTACAAGGCCTTGCGGACCACGCATCATGCTGAGCGATACACCCGGCTGGCGGGGCGACTCCAGGGGGCCACGGACCCGGAGGATGCCTGAATAGCGTAGAGAGCAACGAGAGAGTCCAAGCATGCGCGCGGCTGAACTGCAAGAAATGTATGACCTCGAGGAGTCCTATTGGTGGTTCGTGGGACGCCGGCGCTTGGTCGCGGACCTCATTCGCCGCTACTCGCCGGCCCCGGAGCCACGAATTCTGGACGTCGGTTGCGGCAGCGGCGGGACCCTCCTGGCCGTTCAGGGGCTGGGGCAGGTGGCGGGCTGCGATCTCTCTCCTCATGCCCTGGAGTTATGCCGGCAGCGCAAGTTGAAGGGTCTGGTGGCCGCGAGCGCGGACGCACTGGGATTCAGTAACGAGAGCATGGAGGTAGTGCTGGGCTGTGATGTGTTGGAGCACGTGGAAGATGATCAGGAGGCGCTGGCGGAGATGTGGCGGGTGCTGAAGCCCGGTGGCGTCCTGATCGCCACTCTCCCGGCCTATCCCTGGCTCTGGAGCTCGCATGATGAGATTCTGGGTCATTGGCGCCGGTACCGGCGACGGGAGGTCAAGGCCAAGCTGCAGGAGGCTGGATTCCGGGTTGAGCTGCTCACCTACGCAGTCAGCGCTGTGCTCCCCGCGATTCTGGCGGTGCGCCTGGCCGAGCGTATCCGGCACAAGCCCACGCGCCCGGGCCAGAGCGGGCTCATCGTCTTGCCGCCGCCACTCAATCGAGTGCTCATCGGGCTGCTGGACCTGGAGCGGCGGCTGATCCCCCGAACAGGATTGCCCTGGGGGTCCTCCCTGGTGGTGGTGGGAAGGAAGGTGGTGAGCGGTGACTCCTAGGCAGTGAGGAGCGCAGAGGCGTCAGTGTGCCCTGGATTTTGAACTTCGCGTCGGCTGGCGGCGTCCTCTAGGCAGAGGATCGTCTTGTTGAGCCGAGAGGAAGAGGGACATGGGCCGGGGCGCAGAAGGCACACCCAGGTGGTTGGAGGAAGTGCGTGAGTACTGGAAGGAGTTGGGCGGGGAGTTATGTCACGGCGCCAGGTCAGAGGAAAGCGGATTGCAGCCTCAGAAGCGCATTCCGGATAAGCGCCGGGAAGCGAGAGAGGCTGGACCCGCGGTGACCCCCAGCGAAGAGAGCGAGTAACGCAGGGAAAAATTGGAAAAGGCTGTAAAACGGCCTTGACTTGACGCAGGGGGGGGGTATAATTCGAGCATGCTCCCGAACTCCCCAAGGTGGGGCGTTCGGTTCCTCCATAGATAGCCGAGACATTCGCATTTCCGGCAACCATGCTACGGCAAGGAGGTCTGGAGTATGCGTAGGACCGGTTTCACCCTCATTGAGTTGCTAGTGGTGATTGCGATCGTCGCCATCTTAGCAGCGATTCTCTTCCCCGTATTCTCGCGTGCGCAGTCGAAGGCCATGCAGGCGGCGTGCATCAACAATCTGAAGCAGATAGGGACCGCGACGTTGATGTACTGCCACGACTGGGACATGACCACGCCTCCGCGGGTGGCCTGCGACAGGACCGCCTCGATTGCGGTTCCCTGGAGCCCGCCTCCCACCACCCTTCCCGCCGCTCCGCCCGGCGGGGCTCAGGCGGCATGGGGGGGGCAAGTCGGCTGGCTGTGGCCGTACCTACAGAACGAGGCGGTGTTGTTCTGCCCAGACTGCGAGAACAACAAACGCTTCTTTAGACAGAGGCTGACCGGCACCACTGCGATTATCTATGGCTATCTGTCGAACGCGGTGTACAGCAGTACCGCCGCCGGCTCTTGGGCCAATCACCCTCTCGACTACTTCAGGTATCCCAGCCATTTAGTCATCTTCCTGGATGGCTTTTCTAGGGACCGCTACCACGTTGAGGCCCGTAGCGGCGCAGGAGGAAGCGTGGTCTACTATTCGGTCCACGACTCCGCACTCTACCCGGGCAACACCAGTTGGGGGGGGCCGCTCATGCCCAACGCCACAGTTACCAACTACGAGCCCCCGTCCTGGGGCAGTTGGACCGGGGCGTATTCCGCAACCCCCAACGAGGTCTTCGAAGCCCGCCACACCGGCGGGGGAGAGTGCCTCTTCCTCGACGGCCATGTCGGACCCCTGACCCCTTCGCTCCTGCACCACAATCTGGCGTACTACTTTGATGCCAGCGGCACGGGCGGTCAGAAGGATCCGTGAGCGGGGCGCTCAAGCACCGGAGGTCGAAGCATGAACCGAAAGGCATTTACGCTGATCGAGTTGTTGGTAGTGATAGCGATCATCGCCATTTTGGCGGCGATCCTGTTTCCCGTCTTCGCGCGGGCGCGCTTGAAGGCCGAGCAGGTCACATGCTTGTCCAACCTCAAGCAGATCGCGATGGCGCTGCGTATGTACGCCAGCGACTACGATGGCATGCTCCCGGCTCTCTCCCTGCCAGCC
The DNA here is from genome assembly GCA_012523355.1 of candidate division WS1 bacterium. GTDB lineage: Bacteria > Armatimonadota > Zipacnadia > Zipacnadales > Zipacnadaceae > Zipacnadum. Next base: position 12,076 of record JAAYIR010000316.1, on the reverse strand, counting down.
CCTGGGAACATATGGTTTGACCGGACGACGATTATCGCTCCTTATGTGCAGGGGCAAGCCAAAACATCGGCAGGTAGCAGTGGACAGGTGTGGCGCTGTCCCTCCGCCCCGCCTCCGGAGCCCGGCTACGCGCGCACGTACGGAGGCCAGTCCGGCAACTACGTCAAGAACGGGTGGGGAGGCGGCGAGACTTATTGGGGGTGGTCTTACTCCATCATCACTCAGATTACTGACCCCGTCAACGTCATCATGTTCGGAGACGGCTGGGGCGGCGGCAATACCGGCGTCATAATGCAGGTGGACACCTACAACGCTTCCCCCACACCAGATACCGGCCTCACCGCCGACCCGCCCTACTGGCCCGCGACCAACAAGTCGAGGTTCCCTTGGTGCAACGCTTTCGGGGGGTGGCACTTCGGCAAGTGCAATTTCAATTTTATCGATGGGCACGCCAAGCCGATGGACCTCGAGACGGTGGCGCACACCTTCTACTACCGCAAGGGGAGCGCGACGCCCATCCGGTTCTACTTGGATCCCCTCCGCTAGGGCCCGTCGCCATGGCTGACAAGAGGTGTGCCGCGGACCAGGAGCGGTGTCAAACCGGTGGCATCGGCGTCTTGGCCGTCCTATCAGGGTTTGGGAACGGTCCCTAGGCGCTTGGTCTGGCAGAGGCAGGGATGAGAGATTCGCACAGACCACGTGGCGCCAGGAGGAGATACTCCTGGCGCTGGGCGCTGTCCAGGGCGGAGAGATCGCACAGGACCTCGCCCGACATCCAGCGGGCCTCCACCTCGAGTTCAGCGGCCATGCACAGCACGGCGGCCAGGTCCCAGAGCGCCCACTTGGAGAACAGCGCGGCACGGAATACCCCGGACATCACCCAGCAGCCATGCAGAGCGGCGCTGCCCAGGTTGCGCCGTTTGTGTGGGACGGTGAGGCAGAGTCCCTCCGGGTCAACGGTGTCGCCTACCAGGTCGTTGCGTTGCAGCGCGTCCGCCGGAGGCGGTTGGAGGCGCTCGCCGTTGCGCCACACGCCGGTGCCGGCCGCTGCCGCGTAGGTCAGGTCCAGTGGAGGGGAGTGGACCACGCCCAGGACCGGACGGCCGCCCTCAATCAGCCCTATGGACACGCTCCACACGGGGAGTCCTGCCGCGTAGTTGTGAGTGCCATCCAGCGGGTCCACGCTCCACAGGCGGCCCGGGCCCACCCGGGTGATGCTGTAGCTCTCCTCGGAACAGACGGCGTCGGTAGGGCAGAGGCGGGCCAGGCCCTCAAGGATGACTTCCTCGGCGGCCAGGTCGGCCTCGGTGGCCAGAGTCCCGTCGGGCTTGCGGGTGGCGTGGGTCTTGCCGAACCAGTCATACACGACGCGGCCGGCCTGTTCGGCGAGCGCGAGCACGGGCTGCAATTCTTCAGGTAGCGTTTCCACTGATAGGCCTCTTCATTTCAACAGGCTGCGAAGATAGGCGACGTCCCAGGCGAGTTTCCTCTCCACGGAGCCGAAGCCGTCGAAAAAGTCCTCCAGAGTCAAGTAGGCGGCGTCGGCCTGACTCTCGAGCTGAGCGACGAGGGCGGGCCAGTCGAGCAGGCCCTGGTCGAGGCGAGTGGGGTCCGCGGGGAGGGTCTCGGCGGGGCCTTCGGAGGGCCGGGGCATGGCGTTCTTCACGTGCACGGCGCGAATGAGGTTACCGAACATGTCAATCTGCACTGCAGGGCGCTCGAAGCCCTCCCACAGAGTGTTGCCAGGGTCATAAACGATGCCCAGATAGGGATGCTCCAGGCCGCGGAGCATGTCTATAATCTGCCCGGCGGAGGCGAAGAAGTAGCCGGGATGCTGCTCCAGGGTCAGCACGATACGGTGCTCCTCCGCCACCGGAGCGACCTCCTCCACCTGGCGGCGAAAGGCCGCACGGGCGGACTCGTAGGTGACGTTTTCACCAATCGGCGGCCCGGAGCAGCGGAGGTAGCGCGCGCCCAGGTTGTGGGCGATGGTAAAGGCACGGCGCAGGCCCCGAAGCTCTGCCGCCGCGTCGGGAGGATGCGTCATACCCAAACGATAGTAGGTGGTGAGGCCGGAGACCTGGAGGCCGATAGCCTCCACCTCGCGGCGCACCTCGGCGACCTCCGGGTCGGTGATGGCGCGGGAGAGATGGACGGGGTCCTTGTCGTCGCGGCCCTGGCGGAGGTCCACGGCGTCGAAACCGGCGGCCTGAGCCAGCTTAAGACTTTCCACCAGAGTGAATTTGTTAGTGAGCAGCGTATAAAGGCTGAGCTCCATGGTGACACCTCGCAGTGGGAGTCGGTGCCCGAAGGTTCGCCGCCGCCGCCCAGGGTCCTCCCTGGGAGGCGGACGAGAAGGCACAGCGTTATGCAGAAAGGAGGCCTGTGAGCTATCGGCAGAGCCCTGCACGGCGGGCAGGATTGCGCGGCAAAGGCGCAGAATCGAGAGACCATGGAAGTGCGGAAGTCACGGAATCGGGTGAGACGAAGGGCCTGGCTCGACGTGGTACGGGGGTTGCTGGTGGCGCTGGCGGTCGTGGCGCCGATCGCCTGGGGGAAGGGCCTGGATGAGCAGTTGGGGCAGGCGGTGGTGGCGACGCTGCTCATCACCGTGCTGGCGTTGGCCGGGTTAGTGGTGCGAGGCTGGCCAGTGAAGTTGCGGCTGCAAGCCATGGATTGGGCGGCCCTGGCGCTGCTGGCACTGTCGGCGCTCTCCATCTCCTGGGCGCCGTATAGGCGGGGGGCGGAATTCAGCGTGCTGCGGCTGCTGGTGTACTTCCTCTGCCTGTGGATGGCGCGGAGTCTGCTGACGACGGGCTTCTGGCAACGAGTACTGTTGCTGGGGCTGATATCGGGTGGTGGCGTGGTGGGAATCCTGGGCGTGCGCGAGTACCTGATGACGTGGAGGATGCAGGGGGACCTGTCATGGCGGATCTTCTCCACCTTCGTGAGCCCGAACCTGACCGCCGGCCTGTTTGTCATGCTCTTGCCGCTGGTGGTGCTGCTGCTTCTGGAGCTGGGACGGCGGGAGCGGAAGGCGAGGCGGGCCAGTGAGCTGTCCGATGAGTGGTGGCGCACGCTACGGCCGCTGGTGATTACCGCGGGGCTGATTATGCTGGTGGCGCTGGCGCTGACCGCCTCCAAAGGGGGGGCGATCGCTGCCGTGATTGCGCTCGGGGTGCTAGGCTGGGGGCTGGTGCCCGCCCGGAGCAGTCGCAGCCGGATAATTCGTCGCGGCACGTGGATAGCGATTGTCGCAGCCCTGGGTCTGATAGTGCTGCTGCCTCCGGCCCGAACGCGAGTGGTGGCGGCCTTTACCACGCAGTTCAACTCGACGGCTTTCCGCTACTACCTGTGGTCGGGGATGCTGCAGATGATCCGCGACCGGCCTTTGACGGGGTTCGGCACGGGAGGCTTCAACTGGAGCTATGCGGGATATGCCGTGGCGGGGAACGCGCAGTTGGGGCACAATGCGTACCTGCAGGTGGGAGCGGAGACCGGGGTGCCAGGAGCGGTGGCGTATCTGGCGCTGTGGGTGGCGCTGGTCTCTGCGCTTTCGCGGCCGCTGCGGGAGAGAGCAGACCCTGCCGGGCGAGCCTGGGCGGCGGCGACCCTGGCCGGGCTGGCGGGTTTTCTCTTCCAGAACGCCGTGGACAACAACTGGTACTACCCGGGGCTGATGATCCCGCTGTTCCTGCTGTTGGGGATGGTGTTGGGAAGGGAACTGCCGGAGACCCCTGGCCCTGTCTCTGCAACGGAGGAAAGACAGGATCGGGCGCCGGGGTGGCTGCGAGTGGGAGGTCTGGTGGTTGGGGTGGGGATGCTGGCGGTGAGCGGATGGTTTGTGCTACGGTACTTGCCTGCGGAACGGCTGAAGAGGCTAGCGGCAGAAACCAGGAGCTTGCCGCGGGCGACGGAGATGGTGCGGCAGGCCCTGCGGCTGGATGCAGGGGACGTGCAAACCTACATGATGTTGGCCAGTGGGCTGATGGCTCGAGGAACCGAGGCCGCGTATCGCGAGGCCATACAGATGCGGCTGCAGGCGGCTCGGGTCCTGTGGCTGCAGCCGGCGAACTGGCGCGAGCTGGCCGTGCTGTATGCGCAGGTGGGGCAGATGGAGGAGGCACTGCAAGCGGCGGCGACCGCTAACGCGCAGTGTCCGTACTACGCGCTGGGGCTGCTGACGCAGGCGCGGGTGGCGGAAATGGCGGGGAGGCCGGAGTTGGTCAGGAGCTCCTACCAGAAGCTCTCGGCGCTCCACGAAGGACCACAGGGCAAGTACCCGGCGCTGGGGGACATGGTAGAGACCAGCTACCTGTACGCCTGGCAATACCTCGCGCAGGATGCCAAACGGAGGGGTGAGGAGGAGACGGCGGTAGAGAACTGGCGGAAGATGGCGGGCTTGCTGGAGAAGTACTGGAAGCTGAGCAATCGGCAGCGTGAATTGCTGGTACGTCTGAAACTCACGAGCGAGGTGGACGAACAGGCCTTCGGGATGATGACGCGGGAGGTAGTGGGCGGTCTGCGCGAGACCGGCCAGGCGGCGGATCGGGAGGCGGCGGACAGGGTGCTATCAGCCCTGGCGGAACGAGAGCAGGCGAGACGAGAAGAAGCAGAAAGAGCCGGGGAAGAGGCGAGGTGAGATAGAGGGGCGGAGCCGGGAAACGGTGGCTGGACTGGTGAGGGTGAGAGCCGCCATGCCGGTTTCTCGGGCTGCCTGTTCCCGGGCTGGGAGCAGGCGGCCCGCGGGCAGTCTTGACATGACAGAACGGGTTTCCCTATAATAACAGACAACGGTGCCCCCATCGTCTAGTGGTTAGGATACCGGATTCTCAGTCCGATGGCCGGGGTTCGACTCCCCGTGGGGGTACCATCCATCTGCTTTACACAGCCTGAGCACGGGAAGAGCGACTTGATAGTCAGGCACGTTCCGGGGACTGGACAGCTCTATCAGGGAGGGTCAAGAACCTTGGCGCAAAAGGCTGTTGGGCTCCCCGAGAAACGTCCACTCAAGCACCGGGCAGAAGACTCGTACGCGCGCGCGCACTGCGGGGCGATCATTAGCCATAGGGAGCCCCACCTGGAAGGTGACAAGTGCGGCTACGGGATCTGCACCCAAAGTTGTAAGCCGTGTCCCAAGTAGGCCGGTCATACGTGGTCAGGAAGACATGGCAAGTCCGGTGACGACCGGACCGGGCGATGGCCCCACCGGGCGGGGCTGCTGGCCTGGTGGTCTGGGCCCGCGAATGGCGCAGCGCCTGGTATGGACGCTCTCTGGCGCGGGGGCGCATAGGGCTTTCGCGCGGGAGTGGCAGGTCAGCTTGGTGCAAGGAGGAGAGTCGTGAGACCAGGTCCGGGTGTGTGCCCGCAAGTGCTGCTGGGAGCGGTGATGCTGCTGCTTTCGGTGGCAAGTGCCTGGGCCTTGACTTACCCCTCAACGCCTGCCGAAGCCCGGGCGCAATATCAGCAACTGTACGAGGCTCTGGAGACACAGGGATCGCCGGCGCCGGAGCTGCTGGCGACCGTGGACCCCTCGTTACGGGGGAAAGCCATTGAGCTGGCCGGACGGCTGCAATCCTGCATGCAGTGGCAAAGCCCCGAGGGCCAGGCCCTCTACTTGTTCCTGCTTCAGACTGAGGGCGGCGTGGCCGTAGCGTTGCGCTGCGATGAGCCTCTGGAGGGGGTGCGGTTAGGCGACCCTGTGCGTGTGCTAGCCTCGCTGCCCGCCAACGACGACAGCACCGAGTTCACCCTGCATGGCATCATCCGGCAGGCGGACTGGGCGGCGGCGCCTCCGCCGGAGGCGAGGCCCGAGTCAGCGCCGCCGCCTCCGGAAGCGCCGGCGAGTACTCCGGCTGCTGCCGGGCCGCCCTCGCCTACGGTGTCTCGAACCGCGGTGTGGGATGGTCTGGCCGCGGAAGAAGAGGCTTCCCGACCCGAGCTGCCGGCTGTCGGTATGCCGCAGGAGTCCATTGACCGGTGGAAGGCCTGGGTGGCTCGGCAGAATCGAAAGCTAACTGACCTGCAACTGGAGCTAACTGTGCGCTGGGTGATCATTTACTCGGCGCTGGCAGGGATTGACCACCGGCTGAGCTTTGCGATGATCAAGGCGGAGTCCAGCTTCAATCCGCTGTGCCTGTCGCACGCCGGGGCGATGGGTATGACGCAGCTCATGCCGTGTAATCTCGAGAGCATGAGAGTGAGCAACCCCTGGAACGTGCAGCAGAACCTGCGGGGGGGGATACAACTCCTGTCCAAGGAACTGCACAAATTCTCTGATCGCTCGAACTACGAACAATGTATCCTTGGTCTGGCGGCATACAACGCAGGTCCCAATGCAGTGAAGAAGTACGGTGGAGTGCCACCCTACCGCGAGACGCAGGCGTATGTGAAGAAGGTTAGCCAGCAGTTCTACGATCTGGTCAAGGCTGGGTACCCGTAGGGCGATAGGGGCGTGTGCGAGGGGCCCGATCCCTGGCTGAGGCGCTTCCAGAGCCAGGGGTGCGAGCAGCTCTGTTGTGTGCGCGGAGAAGCGTTGTGCTGGTTTTCGCGAATATGCCGGCAGATCAGGGGAACCGGGCAAACATGGTCATGGATTTCTGTCCGAAATGCGGCGCGCGCACCTCACCTACAGACATCACCTGCCTGGAGTGCGGCGCGGATCTGCAGGCGGAGCGCAAGAAGCTGGCGGGCCAACTGCAGGAGCAGTCGGTGACGGGACGCACGGGCCAGAATGCCTCCGACGATCCCAAGGTAGTTTTGCGCAGCGCCGCGGCGGGGGGCCGGGCCGCGCCGGGAGAGACCTCGAAAGAAACACGGCTGCGGGTGTTTGACAAGCAGCTGGCCGAGGACCTGAAGAAAGAGACCGCCACCATGATCGTGTTGGCGCTGATCTCGCTGTCGGTGGGGTTGGTGCTGCTGATCATGGGCCTGGGTAGGGCGAGTGCGCTGGGCTGGGGGAAGGTCCTCAGCGTCCGCTTTTCGGACCTCGGGAGTCTTGCCATCCTGGCGGACCCTCGGATCCTGGCCCTAGTGATCACAGGGGTGGGAGCAGGAGGATTTCTCACCGGAGTAGGCTTAGGAGTCCGGGTGGCAGGGGCCTGGCGCGCGGTGCTGGATGTACAGGCCGGAGAGAAGCCCACGATTGTGGGGCTGAACGTCTTGCTTCAGATCGGGCTGCTGGTGCTCACCGTGTTCTGCCCGCCGATAGGGATCATGCTGGGCATCATCCTGCGGGCGAGCAAGGAGACGGAAACCTCGAGTTTTGGCGGGCTGATGATCTGGATCGGCTTGGGTGTGGTGGCGCTCGTGCTGGGCAGCATGCTAGTGCACAAGCTGGTGGAGTTGACCTCGAGCGGCGGCACCGCGCCGGCGTTAGCTCCGGAGGAGATCACCGGCGCGGGTACTCCCTAGCCGCGCTAGGCCGCGATATCCCACTCCTCCGCCAGGGAGGACTTCAGCCGCCGTAAGGCCTGCGCGTGAAGCTGACAGACGCGCGACTCCGTAATGCCAAACAGCTCCCCAATCTCGCGAAGCTTCATGTCGTCCCCGTAATACAAAGCCAGTACGGCCTGCTCCCGTTCCGGAAGCATTCCCACCCCCTGCGTGATCAACTCCAGGAAGCTCTGGCGCTCGAAGAGGAGCGCCGGATCGCTGAGCAGAGCTGTGCTGCCGTCCGGGGTGGTCAGTTCGCCCTGCTCGACCTGCGGGTTCCTCTCCATGCTTTCCTCCAGAGACACCTCGCTGGTAATCTCCAGTTGGCGGAGGATAGTGTGGTACTCGTGCAGGGCAAGCCCCATGGCCTCCGCTATCTCGGAAGGCTGTGGACAGCGACCGAGCTGGAATCCCAGTTCGCTGGTGAGGCGGGCCAGCTCGCGGCCCCGGCGCCGCAAGGAACGCCAGGCGGTATCCTGAGCGCGCAGGGACTCCATGATCTCGCCGCGGATGAGGCAACTGGCGTAGGTCTCAAACTTCACGCCACGTTGTGGGTCGAAGCGGTCTACGGCCTTGATCAGTCCGACTACGCCGGTGCTGATCAGGTCCTCGCGATCAACGTTGGCTCTCAGCTCGGCCGGGAGCCGGTTCACAATGAAGCGAACCAGGGACAGGTGGTCGAGGATCTGCTGCTCTCTACTGGCGACGGTCATGGTAATTCCCCCCATAAGATGTAGTACAGGGCGCGGGGGCCCGTCCCAGGAGGGAACGGAGCGGGGGCCACGAGGAGCGAGGAGTAGACCTCGTGCCTGGTAGCTGCCCGGCTGGAGTTTAACGACCAGAGCTGTGGACAAGAGTGCAAGTTATGCTGTGGGTTGATTAGTGTGAGCCAACATCCGTTTGCCCCGAATGCGCCCGACGGGGAGAATTATCCATATATGGCAGATATGTGGCCATTCGTGAAAGTACGTAAACTTATAAGCGAAGAGGAAAGGATCCGAGGGCGCCTTTCTCCCGACCGAGAGGGACCGACGATCTAGGGGGCGGTGAGGTGCGGGCCGCGGGCGTCCCAGAGCTCGCCTTGGCCCTGGTTGTTCAGGAGGTCCAGCAGATAGGGGTGCATGGCGGAAGCCCAGATCTGGTAGCCGACCTCGGAGAGATGGAGGAGGTCGCGGAGCTTCACCTTGCTGATGGTGCCGTCGGGCTCCAGGAACCTGGGGCCGAGGTCGAGGTACCAGACCTGCTTACGGTCCTCCAGAGGCGCGATCAGGGCGTTGGTCTGGCGGACCAACTCGCGGGCCGGGTGCTGGGGTGACTCCCAGCAGGGGAAGATGCCCAGGAGAAGCAGCCGAGTGTCCGGGAGCTTGACCTTCAGGTAGTTGACAATCGTGGTGATGCCTTCAGCGACCTGTTCCGGCGTGTGCGCTCCGCGGACGCCGAGGAGATTGTTGATGCCGATGAGCAGCACCACGACCCTGGGGTGGAGGCCCTCCAGATCGCCACCCTCGGTGAGGCGCCAGAGGAGAGTGGCGGTGGTGTCGCCGGAGAGGCCGAAGTTCGCGGCGTTGAGCGGCGCATAGTACTGGTGCCAGACGGGAGTGCCGCCCTCGAAGCCGGACTGCGTGCGCCACATCATGGTGATGGAGTCGCCCAGGAAGATGAGCGAGGGGTTGCTGAGCTTCTGCTGCAGCATGCCGTTGTGGTATTCATAGGCCCAGTCAGTGCGGTTGAGAGGGAGGGCCGCCGGGTTGGTGGTGGGTGGGAGGCCGTACGAGGCCCAGGGCCACTCGGCAGGGGGCTCTGAAGGTGGCGCCGGCTCCTCACCAAAGACGGGCAGGCCGGTCAGGAACAGGACCAGCAGACCGAGGACGACAGCAGTGGCGTGAGCGGGCACAGGCTCACATCCTTTCAGCGGCAATCCGCAAGCTGAGAGCAGTATGGCCTAGATTGTGGCGTCCGGGGGCCAGCGCCGCTATTTGACATTCACGGTGGTCTCGGCCCTCAGGTTGCTGAGCAGGTCCGTGGCGGTGAGGGTCCAGTCGCCTGGCGGGTCGTCAAGGGCGGGACGGAGCTCCAAAGCGAGCTGACCGTTCTCTACTGGATAGACGGCGGACTCATCGTGGCGGTTGCCCTGGGCGTCGCGGACCTCAATCTCCACCGCGCTGCGGCCGGCAAGAGCGGCGCCCTGGGCGTCGGCCAGCACCAGAAGCACGGTGCCTAGCGTGCCGCGGGTTACCGAGGCGGGTGGGGTGATAGTCAGGCGAGCGGGCGCGGAAGCTGAGGGGCACACGGCGTAGACACGCCCCTCGCCCGGTCCCAAAGCACAGGGGAAGGTCACGGCGCCGTCGGCGGTGGCGGTCTGGACGCGATCGCGCGCGAGCAGGTCGTAGACGACGACCGGGCGGGACTCGCGGAGGCGGAGAGTGACCTCCTGCGCAATCCCCTGGTCAAAGAGTCCGACAGACTCGCCCACGCCTCCGGTCCACTTGTTGTTGATGACGAAGACGTAACGGATAGGCCCGCTTTCCTTCACAAAGGTCATTACGGGCTGGCCGGGGGCGTCTGCGTAGAGGGAAGGTTCGGTGGCGCGGTACTTCTGGGCCCACTGTAAGAGAGCATCGGTGAAGGTGGGGGCCATCCCCTGGTTGGGACCCACAAACTCGACACGCTGGCTGTTCTGGAACTGGTAGGCAGAGTTGGTCTCGTTGTCCATGACGACCAGGCCGCCGCGTTTGCTCCAGTCCTGAATGGCGGCGTAGACAGCGCTGGGGAGGTAGCGGACGGCGGGAAGAACGAGCGTCTGGTACCGGTCCAGAGCGCCGGCGCTGAGGTCCTGCTCGAAGACCAGGTCCAGGGGCACGTTGGCGGTGTGCAGATCGGTGAGCGCACGGTAGGGGACGCCGCCGTACCAGTGCCACCAGCGCTCTGCGCCGAGGCCGGCAAGGGTGGTGAAGGATCCCAGAACGGCCAGGCGGGGCTGCTGCCAGGGCAGGTCGCCACAGAGCGGCCCCAGACGGTTGAGGTCGGCAAGCACTTCAGCGGTAGTCTCATACAGGCCGGGCTGCACCTGGATCCCCTTCCGGTTGCGCAGGTCATACTCCCAGATGTTGAGGAAAGGCGCCTGCTGGGCCAGGCAGAGCCAGAGACGGGCGCGGGCGGCATCGGCGCTCAGGGTCAAGGCCACCTCGGTGTCATCCGGCTGCTTGATCTTGGCCTGGGAGACGTAGATATAGCCCAGGATGGGATACCCGGCCCCCTTGAACCAACGGGAGACGGTGCGCGGGAAGTCGAAGCGGGTCTGGATGGGGGGCAGAGTCCAGGAGTAGCACCAGGAACCGTGCACGTCTCGGCCCGCGGTGTAGCCATAGGTGTAGTTGCCGGCATGAGAGGGCTCACCCATGACCTGAAGCCCGGGGCGGGCCTTGCGGAGGATGGCGGCGATCTGGCCGTTGACCATGGGGGCGCCGTTGCCGGTGGTGGAGAGCCAGCGCAGGTAGCGCAGCTCGGGCAGATCAGCGGGCACCACGCCGGTCTCAGCGTACTGCTTGAGATCCAGCTTGACCCGGGCGTAGAGGTTGCTTAGCACGCCGGGATTGGGGGGAAAGAGAGGCTCGTCAAGGCCGAGATCGGCCTTGAGCAGCTTCATGGCCCAGGGGCTCTGGGCGACCTCGTCGGTGCCACTCACTTCGGTATTGAGGAGGCAGAACTTGGCCCAGGGGAAGGGCGCCAAGTTCTCGGCTGTCGCCTCGGCATGAGCGCGCACCGCCGCCCAGTTTTCGAGCGAGGCGGGGTGAGGCTGGGTGCGGTAGTTGTCGTAGTGGGCGGAGACGGTGAAGCCCAGCCGCCCCAGGTGGTTGAGCATCGCGGGATAGATCTCCTTGGTGTCCACGATACGCACGCCGGTCTCCTGGTACCACTGGAGCGTGGCGGAGTCGGTGGGGCTGGCCCAGATCATCAAACCATAGTCGCTGGGGGGCCGGGCGGCGGCGATGGAGAGGGGCTGCTCCGCCTCGATAGCGCCTCGCGGGGAGTTGACCCGCAGGCGCAGGACGTGCTCGCCAGCCAGAAGCTGGTGGGGCGCCAGGGGGACGGAAACGAGGGTGCGATCGCCCTCGGAAACAATACGAGGCTTGTCCGGTAGGGGCAGACCGGAGGCCGAGACCGAGAGGTCTGCAGCCTTCGGCGCGTTCAGAAGCTCCAGGTTCAGGCTCGCCTCGTGTTCGTCGCGAGTGAAGGTGTCGCGCAGGGGGAGGAAGAGCCGGAAGGGCGGGGCTGGCGGCTCGGGGGCCTGTATGAGTTCAGCAACCTGCTCGGCGGTGAGCGCACGGTCAAACATGCGCAGATCATCCACGGTGCCGAAGCAGGTACGACGGCGCGGCTGGTGCGACCCCAGGACACAGAGGGCCGAGATGAGTTGGTCGGGTGACAGGGGCGGGGCGGTGAGCTGGGACTCCGCCAGCAGCTCGGCGTCCAGGTAGGCGGCAACTTTCTCCTGATCCCAGGTGAGAGTCAGGAGGTGGAATTGAGAATCAGCCAGCTGGGGGAGTATGGAACGGAAGCGCACACCGGCGGCGCCGGCCGTGGCGTTGGAGCTGGAGAACTCCCAGCCGCGCGTCCAGCCGTTGCCGATGGCAAACCAGGT
>JAAYIR010000059.1 GCA_012523355.1 candidate division WS1 bacterium | reverse complement strand
GGAGAAGGGGATAGGAGGAAGGGGGACAGGCGAGACGCCTGTCCCACCGGAGACGACGGAGGCGGCCAGTTCCCGCCCGGGGCGGGGAGGAGAAAAGAGATCTCGTCCCTCGAGGCTGCCTCTCCCCTATCACCCCCGGCAGACGGAAAACAGAGGCGCTAGCTCGAGGCCAGCATCTCTGCCGTGATCATCCACAAAACCGCCTCGCCCAAGACACCACTGGGAGGCAAGAGCTTTACATCGTAGCCCGGGAAGGGCACCACCGCGTCCCCAAGCGCCCAGCGCTGATTAATGAAGAACTCGTCCGGCGGTAGAGAGGCCAGAACCTCCGGGTGATAGTCCGTGAAGCTCCAGATCAAGCGCACCCCCGCGGCCCGCGCCCGCTCGGCCCACTGGTGATAGGCCTCCCCCGCAAAGGGGCCGTCGTAGCCGATGCAGAGCGCGAGGTCGCCAGGCGCAAAGTCGGGCAGCTTGCGCATGTCCCACCAGCGAGCAGGATTCAAGGGCTGAAAGAGGCCGGGGTCATGTGGACAACCTATCAGCCCAGTAAAGGAATGCCCGGTTCCCCCCGCCCAAAGCGTGTGCCCCTGGCGGGAGGTGGCCAGAGCCAGCTCGGCGGCCAGGCGCATACGACTCCCCTCGAGATAATGCAAAGTGATCAGGTGGGAGCGTAAGCTGCGCAGGTACTCGCGGGCCGCCCAGCCCGCCGGGACCGGTACGGGAGCGTAAGTGTGGAAACGGTGGGGGCGAAACTTGGGATTCCGCTCGCGGGCGCCGGGGACCATTACCGATTGCCACATGGTAGGCATCTGGCCCAGGCGCGTACAGGCGGCGACGAATTCGCCGATCCAGGCCCACAGGGCGATAATATTGCCCACGCGATCCGTAGGGACGATCCACTCCTGGCCATCGGAAGCCAGGAACAAGCCACCATGCGGGGCGGCGTGGTTGGAGAGGGCTTCGTCAAAGTGCACGCCAGCGGCGAGGGCCTGGGCCAGAATCTCAGGGCGCACGAAGGCAATCACGCGGTCGCCGTGGCGCTGGCAGGCGCGGACCTGCTCCCAATCCTGCTCGAGCTGGTCCTCACGGGGAGCAAAGAGAATAATCTGAGGCTGCTCGCCCTCGCCAGGTTTGACCGGGAAGACGATGGGCATGACGCCCCCGGCACGGTTAATGAACTCGTAGATGAAAGAGATATCACCCGCGGCGCCGAGGTTCCAGTCGTGCGCCACAAAGAGCTGTGCAGCTTGCGTGGCGGAGGCGCTGATCTGGGGGACATCCTCCCAGACACCGATCAGGGCGGTCTGCAGCCACTGGTAGTAGGCGGCGGCGCCGCCGGCGCGGGCCGGCCTCTCCCCCACCCCGAGCAGCACCACCAGGGCCAGGAATACACAGGTCGTGGTCCGGTCAGCACGCATCTGCATCTGCCTCCTGCTAAAGCGGAACTCCCCGGGGGGGCGAGAAGGGCCTCGCCCGCTGCCCCCTAACGTGCCTAAGATACTCCCTGGGGGCCCGCGAGGCAAAGAAATTGTGGAAAGCGAGCAGGAGCCCTGCGGGCGGCGTCGAAAGGGTAGACACCGGCAGTTGCGGCGTTGGAAGCCGGAGGCGTGGGGGTAAGCTATGGGCAACTGCGAGACGCCGAGATGGCTGAGCGAGATTCGGGCCTACTGGCTGCGGGTGTTGCAGGAGGAGTCAGACCCCGAGTCGCAGTCTGGCGAGCCGCTCTCCGGGCCACCCTCCACCTCTCCTCTATCCGGCCGCAGGCGGACCCGACGACGCGGGGAGAGTCGGAGCCGGCGGCGACGCCGGCAACCGCCCCCTTTTCCCCGTTGAAGTGATTCCTAACCTGCTTACCAGCTTAACGGTTTAGTGGTATACCGTTGGCTACAGGTTACAGGTTAAGCGGTCTAGTAGCTTGCCGCTTGCTGCTGCCAGTTAACTGGTCTACCGGTACACAGGTCTAGTAAGGGCGGGATCAGGGCAGAACAGGCTGGGAGCAAGCAGGGGGGCGCGTGTGGAAGGAACCGCTACAGTAGTGTAGTAAAGTACAGGCATACCGGTGGACCGAGAGACAGGTTAACAGGTGCAGGTTGACAGGGGGAGGGGTGTACCGGTAAACTAATGCACAGGTGGAGACGGGGAAGAGGCAGGGAGGTGTGACATGGGCAGAGTGCTGGCAGTGGTGAATCAAAAGGGCGGGGTAGGGAAGACGACGACAGTGGTCAACCTGGCCGCCGGGCTGGGGGAGAAGAAGCGGCGGGTGCTGGCGGTGGACAGCGATCCCCAGGGG
>JAAYIR010000315.1 GCA_012523355.1 candidate division WS1 bacterium | reverse complement strand
GGAGGAGTGGCTGTGGGATGACGGGCGAAAGTTCTTCGGTTGGGATCCAGCGCCAGAACTGGATAACGGCGAGTAGACCATTTGGGCGGCAGGAGTATTCCTCAGCGGGACGTGCTTTTCGTGTCGAGCCTCTGTCCGTGTAGGCCTGCTGTGGGGCAGCCTCAGGCCTCGTGCGCGGCGGTGAACAGAGCCTCGACATTGGCCGGGGGGATGTCAGGGAGGATCGCCTCGTGACTCGGCGAGAGGATCAAACCGGTGGGGAAGATACGTCGCAGCTCCCGCACCCTCGCCGCGACCTTCTCCGGTGTACCATTGACTAGTAGTTGCTGAGCGTCTACCCCGCCGCAGAAGGCTACCTGATCCCCGAAGTCCCGCCGCAGGCCCTCTGCGTCCATGCCCGCTGCAAGGGCCTGAATGGGGTGAATTGCGTCCACTCCGGCAGCGATGAGGTCCGGTATGAGTGGGCGGATAGACCCACAGGAATGATGGATGACGCGCAGCCCATAACGCTTGGCCTGGCGCACTAACTCGCGGGTGCCGGGTAAGACAAACTCTCGGAGCAGCTCCGGCGAGACCATCAGCCCGGTCTGGCTGCCGAAGTCGTTGCCGATCAACACGGCGTGCAGGTCCCTGCCGCAGGCCTGATAGAAGATTTCGTTAGCCCGGAGATAGAAATCAGTTATGCGATCAATGACCGCGCGGAAAACGGCGGGCGCCACGTAAAGCCTTACCAGGGCGTCCTCCATGCCGAAGGCCCCGCAGGCGTCCTGGAAGTGCGCCGACCAGATGACCCCCATTATGGCGCAAGCCTGCGGTGACTCCGCCACCACGCGACGGCACTCCTCCGGATCAATGTACAACGCCGGGTCCGGCCAGTCGAACGTCTCCACCGCCTCCACTTCGGTACAGCCCGCGAACCACCCTGGGGTGGTTAGAGTGCGATGCTCCAGATCCGCTTGACCCTGCTGTGCCCAGTCAAAGGCCGCATAAATGGCCTCACTGGTCGGAGAGTGATAGGGCAGCTCGACCGGCCACAGGTCATCCTCCAGGACCTCGGTCAACTCCCGGGCCGAGCTGACTCCGAAGTACGCAAACAGCCCTGCCCGCGCGGCCACCACCGGCATGCCCAGCCACGTGCAGGGCCGGTCCACCGGGCGGCGTTCGAGCGTAGCATGGAACCGGTCCAGATGATTCATGGTCTTTCACCAGCCTCAGAATTAGTGTCAGTTTTACTATGCGCCGCTTCTCGGCTGAATCCTGCCTTCTGGGGGGAGAGGGCTCTGGACCGGGCGGGGAGAGAGGATTGTCAGAGCCAGGTCACGAAGTAAGTAGTGTTCCTTCAGCACTCCTACCACCCGACCGTGTCGTACCTAGGAGGACGTTCTCATGCGGCGCTGCTCTTGGCTACCACTGGGACTAGGCATGTTCCTGGCCACCGTCCTTCCCGTACGGGCTGCTCCAGCCTGGCCGGTAGGGTTTCCCCACCGCTTGTCCCTGCAGGTGCGAGCCGCGCCAGTCCAGCACCCATTGCTGGTGGTACTGCCCGGCTCGGCCGTACTGGCCGCGCTGCCCGGACGGCAAATCCCGGTCAGCGGCCTGCGGGCCATGGGGCGTGATGGCCGGGTCTGGCCGCTGCAAGTGGATGAGCGGGATGGCACCTCCGCGTATATTCATGCTCCGAATCGCTGGCTGGATGCCAACGACGAGATCGCCCTCCTGGCCAGTGTAGACCAGGGCGGCCAGGGCTATCTCTATGTCAGTACCGTGGGCAAGCCCCTGAGCGCGCCCGCCTCAGCGCTGATCCTCAATGGTGCCGGGCCGCCGGAGGATTTGGGCGCCACTCTGCGTGTGGACAGCCCCTTTCTGCAGGCCGTGGTGCGCGGACCGGAAACCGGCGACCCCGGCCAGAAGGGCCCCCCGGGGCTGGGTAAAGGGAGCTTAGTCAAGCTCAACGGTATGACTTCCAGCGGCTCCTGGGACTCCAATTGCCTCTGGCATCATCCCTTCCTCTTTTGGGGCAGTCCGGAGCAGTGGTCGAGCCCGCGCCTCCTGTCTCGCGGGCCGGTGCGTCTGGTGGTGGAGACGCATATTGACAACCCCTCGCCTGACTTACGGCGAGTGACGCACCTGTTCACCTTCCCGACGGCGCCGGGTAACCCCCTCCAGATAGACGAAGTCCTGGAGGCTCGGGAGCCCGGTGGTCTGCCCCAGACGCTCGCGCAGAACCTGCGCATTTCCCCCGGCGGGGCCGCTGACCAGGGCGATACCTATGTGATTCCTGACGCCGAGGGCTTCAGAGAAATGGTCTTGGGTGAGATAGCGAAGCCGCAGCAGTGGGTTGACCTGCCAGCCCCGCCCGAGGAGGGGGCCAACTGGTTTGCCTGGCAGGATGGCAGCGGCGGGAGTGGCCTGGCGGTGATCCCGCCCCTGAGGGCCACTTACTCGATACGCGCCGTCCTGCCCTCCCCGCCTTATCCCTACAGCGTCGGCAACAGCATCTTCACGGCCCCTCCGGAGACGGACGCCGCCGGTCTGGTGGGACGGATACGCTTTAGTCTCTTGCCCTTTTCGGGGGAAACACCGGTATCCCGCGTGCAGGATATTGTTCGACTGCGGGACGGCGGCGCCGTGCGATTAGGTCCGCCGGAAGCGGGGCCCGCCGCGCCCAGGCCGCAGAACTGGCTGACCGACCGGACCTATCGGGTGCGGATGAGTCTGCCAGGCCCGGCCGTTGCCCTGCCCGCGCACCCCGTGATCATCAGCGCGCAGGAGTTGTACCGCGCCAGCGGGGCGGTGCAGATTCGGGCCGATTCGCTGCTGCTGGCTTGCGGGGGGCAACCAACCCCGATACAGGTCATCAGTCGGATCGGCCCCTTGCTCAGCGAGCAGCCCCACAACATCCTGGGGCCGGACGACGATCTTTGCTGGGTTCTGGACCTCCCGGCGGGTAAAACTCAATCCTTGGAGATTTACTACAACCGCGCCACCGTCGAGGATACCCAGCGTTCGCAAGCAGCAGTGCCGGCTGGTGAGGGGCCCCGGCTGCAAGCCCAGAATGGAGACTGGCGGGTGACTCTCTACGGCGCAGCCGCCGAAGGGCTGGAGGGCCTGGACCTGCATGCCAACGGTGCGCTTCGGGAGTTGGTCTGGCGTGGGACCAGCCTGTTGAGTGGGGGAAGCTGGGGTAGCAACCTCTTCCCCGGCTTCGCCCTGCGAGGGCAGAAGGTCAGCTATAGCTCTCCACGGTTCTTCGCGCAGGGCAAGGTCGCCACTGTCCTGGGCACGGTGGGCGCGTCTCCATTTGGCCCGGGGTCCTCGGTGGGGCATTATGTGACTCTCTTTGAGGGGAGCGCAGTGCTGGCATGCGAGGAAGCCTTCGTCTGGCCGGCGCAGATCTCCAGTTTCGCCCCTCAATACACCTTCCCCATTTCCCCTGGCGGCGCCGGCAACGAGGACGACGTGTTTGCCACAGTCATTGCCGGCCAGGCGCAGAAATTTGCCATGGCCGACTTCTATCGCCCCGAAGTAGAGGCGAGACAGTTCGCCCTATATCGCACGCTGTTGCCGGAGACCGGCTGGCTGGCGTGGTGGGACACGCAGAAAGATCATGGGCTTGCGGTCTGCTTCGACCCGACCGGAGCCCATGTCTCAGTGGACTACCACAAGACCATTCAGTATGCTTACGCCGCCAGCGAGAACCCAGTGAGCTACACCGGTACTCACGCCACGGGCCGTGAGCGCTTTCGGTTCTACGCGATAGGCACAGACGCGGCGGAAGTCCCGCGTCTCCCCGAGCGCTATCGCTACTTGATGCAATTGTCAAGCATTCTCTCTGTTGGCGGTGAGGAGGCGGAATCATGAGCAAGGTGCCTATCCTGGCCCTGGCGGCGGTCTTACTGGTGGCCGGAGGCGTCGTAGAGTCTGCTCCGGCTCCCCTGCCCGCCCATGCCAGCGGTGTCTGCTATTTCAAGCTGGGGACACTTTCCGAGGAGGCCTACCAGCGTCTGCTACAGGCGCCGGAGGTAACGTATCTGATGTGTCAGGAGGCTGTGGGCAGTACCCTTGACCCTCTGACCGTTCAGCGGGCCCGCGAGTTGACCGCGGCAGGCAAGAAGATAGTCTTGCAGCTCTGGTACGGCCCGAGCGGGCGCTACAACTGGTCATACCACAGCTACCCGGCCTTGGCTCTCGACTCGGAAGCTCAGCGGGATTTCTTCGCTGGGGTAGACAAGACCCTCCGGAGCTTGGGGCCTGAGAACGTCTATGCGGTGCACCTGCTCGAGGAGGATGGATGGTTTGGGGCCAACGTGGACGGCCCGGGCGACTGGCGTCTGGACAAGGAGGGGCTGGCGCCGGGGAATAGTTGGGACGACGGTAACTGCTACAGCAATTACCAGTATGCCCGTAAGCGCGGCCACAATCCCTGGTCCGAGTGGACACCCAGCGTCCGGCGCTTTGCCGATGTGTTCCTCCAGGACACCGGACTGGACATGCGCCTGTCGGCAGCGCCCCTGCTTTTTGACTACCACGTGCTGGACCGCTGGATGGGCCGCAGGCTGTGGGCCGGGTGCAAGATCGCTCTCGCCAAGCACATGCAGGCCGAGTACCCGCATGTTAGGAACTTTGTGTGGGGCTGCGTCGCTTGGAGCGCTGAACCCTTCCAGGCCGACGGGCCAGCTCTGCGTGAGCACATTTCCGGCGCGGTGCAGGACCCCTATGGAACGCCGCACCACAACTACGTGGCTCTGCGCGCCATGCTGAGTCACCTGCGCGATCCCGAGAATGTGTGCCTCATGTGGGGAACGACGGATCGCAAGTTCAAGGAGTCTCGCCTGACTAGTGCCTATGTGACCGGTGCCCATGCGCTGGGATTCTACGAGGATAAGGGCGGACCTTCCCCCGAGTCTCCGGACCGGTGGGAGATGAATCTCGAGCTGTTCCGCAAGTTCAACTCCCTGCCGGTGTTTCGAGCTCAGCGGCGGGTCTATTACGCCTTCGGCAATGATGCCAACGGCCCGATCACCGGGTTTAATGAGCTACCCCTCTTTACCTTCCCGGAGGTCAGCACCGCCAAGGAGTGCTACGACTGCGAGATCGAGAAGTACGACATCATTGTTCTCCACCAGATCAGTCTCTGCGATCAGCAGGAGTACCAGCGTAAGTACCGTCTCCCCGGTCCGGGTTTGGATCGCGAGCGGGTGAAGGCCTGGGTAAGAGACGGCGGGGTGCTCGGGCTGCTGCAGTCCGGGCCGGATTTTCTGCTGGAGGAAGGATTCATCGTGCGCAACCCGGAGCCGGCTGGCATGACTGAGGCGGCTGAGATACCCACACCGCCTGCGGCCCAGCAGGCCTTGGGAATGCTGCCCAGCTATCGCCTGCAAGTCCCCACCCTGGGACGGTTTGTAGGCGCCGACAGGCCGGAGGTCATCAATCTGCCGGTGGGGGTACTGGTGCGCTATGGTAAAGGCGCCATCTACTGCGAGCCGGAACCGCCTGCCTCTTCGCGGGACGCCGTGAAGCTCATGCCGCCCTACCACGCGGATGTGCTGCGCGGTGCGCTCGCCATGGTGGGGAAGAAGGATCTGGCCGCAGAGGTCATCTTACCGCGTGACCAGATCTCCACGCCTTACTATCACGCGCGCAGTGAGGATGGCAGGGTGGAGGTATGGCTGCAGTACGACACTCCCCAAGACACCGGGGTCCTGACTCGTGGCGTGGATATTCTGACCGGCCAGCCCGACCGGCCCCTGGACACCAATCACCCGGCCATCATCGTCCGGCACTAGGTGTATCCTAATGCCGGACGAGCTGGTCCCCTGCTGCTGTTATTCCATCGGCCAATCATCGGTGCGGAAGGGAAAAGCTGGCAAACCATTACGGCTACAGAGGTTCAGCCCCTCGGGATTGGCCGCCCAGCCGTAACGTACGGCCTTGGGTTCCGGCACCTCGTCACTCCACACCAGGACGGTATCGCCCTCGATCTCGGCGTCGGCCCATACGAACTTGCGATCCTTTCCCGCTATCGCAAAGTGGCGCAGGGGCTGGCCGTCCTTCGACACCAGTCCCCCGCCCAGGTACCGGAAGCGCACGCGAATACGGTTACCGGTGACGAGTCGCGCGCTATACATGGGGCCGTAGGCTTCCAGAGTCTCTCCGTGGACCACTGAGCGTGACAGCCGCGCTAGCCGCTCGCCGACCTCCCGCTTATGGGGCGGGTGTACCTCCCCTGTCCCCAGGTCCACCGCGGTAACCAGGCCCGCCCGGGGCAAAGACAGTACAGACATCTGCGACTCCCGCAGCATTCCCACGTAGCTGTTCTCCGGCTGCTGAGGCGGGTCCCCCCAGGTCGAAAGCTGCACGGCCAGGAAGACCAGGTCCGGCTGGTCCAGAGCACGACGCCAGTCGTTGATCATGGCGGGTTGGAGCTTACGGTACAGCTCGGCAACCTGCGGTTTGGAGTCGGCCTCCCCCTGGTACCAGATGGCCCCGGTCAGTCCGAAGCCTTTCATCGGATGGATCGCCGCGTTGAAGGAAGCCGCGGCCCGAAAAGCAGACCGCTGCGAGCTCCCCACGGTCCAGGGCCGGAGTATGCTCATGTCCAGTTCGCGCTCCACCCGCGCCTTCCAGACCCCGGCGAGAGAGATGGAGTCCGGGCCGCGAGTCAGCCTCAACGGCTCGCTTAACGAGCCGCCTCCCCCATAGTCGAACAGCCGTATGGCGATCACTGCTTGACCTGACGTCACCAGTTCGGCAGGAATCAGGCAGTCATGCACAGTCCCGATGAAATCTGGCTCGCGCCACGGCTCCTCAGCGACTTTGCGGCCATTGAAGTACACGGTCTGGTAGTCGTTGCCCACCCCGGTATCCAGATGAAGAGTCTGGCCCTTCCAGGGCTCGGGGATAGTCACCTCGCGTCGCAGCCAGACCGCGCCCCTCGCCTTCAGTGTGGCGCCCCAGTTCCCTGGCAGCTTGACCTCCTGCCACTCTGCCTCATCCAGATCAGGTTCATGCCACCCCTGCCCCTCCCCGGTATTGCCGGTGTCTGCATAGAAGGCCTGCGCGCCCTGGTCGCGGAGTGTTCGCCAGCGCTCGCGCTCAGCTTGCCAGACGCTTTCAATATCCGCCGGGAAAGCCTTGGCGTCAGCCTCGAGAAGCAGACGGAAGTCCTGATCTGCTTCCAGTGTTGCCCGGCTGAGGTATGGGCTGATAGGGATACCCCCGGCCACCGTCTGGATTAGACCAATCGGCACCCCTGTAGCTTCGTGTAGCGCCCGCGCGAAGTGGTAAGCCACGTTCGAAAAGTGCTCAGCGTAGCGCGGCACGCACGGTACCCACTGCAGGCAAGGGAACCAAGGGTTGTCTTCCACCTCGATGAAGTCCTCCAGGGGCGTCGGCGACCCCTGCACCGGAATGCGATACAGCCGGATTTCGGGCCGGTCGGTGGCCGCCAGTTCCCGTTCGAAGGCTTTGGTCTCCTTGCTCTGGGTTCCGGTTGTTGACCGGACACCATGGCCAATGCTCCCATAGCTCCAGGCCATATTGGATTGCCCCGCGCAGATCCACACGTCCCCTACCAGGATGTTCCGCAGTACTCTTGTATCACTACCGGTCACCTTCAGCTCGTACGGCCCTCCGGCGGGCAGGGCATCAAGTATCACCCTCCACTTACCGTCGGCGTCGCTGGTAGTCTGGCCGCTACGTGAACCCAAGGATACGGAGACCGGTGTCCCCGGCGTAGTCCAGCCCCATACCTGAATCGGTTGGTTGCGCTGAAGCACCATGTTATCCGTAAAGAGCGAATGTAGCCTCAAGGTGTTTCCCTCCGCATGCACGGCTATGGCCGCAAAGCCTGTAAGCAGCAACATCGAAACCACAAGTGATCGGTACATGTTCCCTCCTCAGGGGTCTGTCCCCATAGATTTGACCAACACGGCATCGGCTTCCTTCCCGCAGACAATATCGAAGGACTCACGCCTGCTAATGGCGAAGTCAGTATTGACAGCTAATCCTGGGAGGCCTGATATGAGAAGCTCACTCAGCCTGGCTCTCGTGTTGCTGGAACTGTGTGCGGTGATGGGGATCGTGATGGACACACAGACCCCTCTCGCTGCTGCAGAGAATCCCGGTCCCTTGATGCGTGAGGCTATCTGGTCAGATCCGCAGGCAGAGACCGTCTTTACGGAGCGCTTTGAGACTGAGGAGGCTCCGGCACTCACTCCTCTGGCCGGCACGCCCCAGCTCCATTTCAGCGGCGTGCGCCAGGGGGGAGGCTATGATGGCGGCGACTGCTATGAGGTTGACTTCGAGCTTCCGGGGAAGACCGCCCAGCAGTTCGCTCTGCATATGCCGGAGACCGACCCCCGTGGCCTCTACTACCGCCTGCACCTGAAGATCGAAACCGACCCCAGCCCACCAGCCGGCGAGCCCTTTCCCTTGCGGCTGGAGTTCAACCGCGCCCACCCTCCGGTACACACGCTCTTCTACTCCGAGCCTCTCGAGGAGACGGTGGTCAAGACCGGTGAGTGGTTGGAGAAAACCACCGCCCAAGTTTGGCGGGCCCATGCGGAACACATCTTCCGCGGCTGGGTACGGTACGAGGGAGACACTTCCGGTTTCTTCCGCGGGCGCTACGACGGGCGCAAGGGCTGGGAACCCTTCAGCCGAATTGTGTGGATACATCTGCGAAACACTGGCGAGACTCCCCTGCGCGTGCGGTTATCCCTGGATGACGTCCTGGTGATACGACGGGACCTCCACAACTCGCCCGAGATGCAGGCCCTGCTGAACACGCCGCGTCCCGTGTGTCAACACACCCGCGACCAGATCTTGCTGGCTCGCAAACGAGTGGCCGAAGGCGCAACCCTCCCCTCTCAGGTAGCTGCCGACCTCAAGCTGGCTGACCAGTGGGTGGAGAAGGAGATCACCGTGCCGCGCGTACAGGCCGGCTGGCCCGGCGCCTTCTACTGCAAGGAGGAAGGTTGCGGCGGTCGGCTGGTGCCAGCCCCGCCCACCGGGTTCAAATGCTCCAAGTGTGGGAAGATGTACACCGGTGAGCAATGGGATCGGCTGCTGGCCTACGAGCAGCATATGGCTAACAGCCACGCCACACGGGCCCTAGGCTTCGCCTGGCAGTGGACCGACGACCCTCGCTACGCAAAGAAGGCCGAGCAGATACTTCTCGCCTACGCCGAGGTTATCTCCAGTTTCCCGCTGGGCCACAACTGGCTGGGAGACTGCTGGCTGATGGAGGACTTTCTTTTCGGGTATGACTACATCTACGAGTCCCTCTCCGAGGAGTCGCGCCAGACCATCAACGAGAAGTTCGTGATGTTCGAGGTCGGACGCATCTACCACTACAACCATCATTACCCTGAGGGGTACGTCCGGCTAATGAGGGTGTCTACCTGGTCCGCGCTCCTTGCCAAGGACGAAGACTGGTTGACGTTCCTGGTGCTCAGTCCTACGGGGAACCGCGAAGTTACTTTCCGCTACGGCCTCACCGATGACTTCGTTTCCCTCAAGGGCGCTGCCTATCACGGCGACCTTGTGCGCGGCTTCAATGCCCTGGGTGTGACCCTGGAGAACTGCGGAGTCACATTCTTTGACGAACGGGCACGCCAGCTATATGACGCCGTACCTCGGCAAATCTTCCCCGACCGATCGCTACCTGCTTTTGGGCATAGCAATGTGGGCTACGGCGCTGGTGCCTACGGTATCGAAGTCGCGTACCGCTATTACCGCGACCCGGTCTACCTGGCGCTGACCCCGGAGTCCTGGCGTCAGGATCCGGGAGCGCGGCTGTTCTGGGAAGAGCCTGAGTTGCCACCGGTTGAGCCCCTCAAGCTCCCCTCCAGCCATATGCAAGCCCTGGGCGTCACCCTTCTGCGCACGGAGAACGACACGGCCCTCGCCCTGAGTTGGGGGGCGCCCCAGCGCAATGACCCCTCGCGCCTGGACTTCCAATACTACGGCGCGGGTGGTCATCTCCTCTGGAGCTCAGGCATCTGCGGATACGCCAACCCCTATTTCGAGAAGTGGTATCAGAAGTCTCTCAGCCGCAATGGACTGGTGGTGGACCAAGGCACGCAGCAGGCCCAGGCCGGGCATGTGCTATACCTGGACACGAAGAGTCCGCATCAGACAATTGTGACGGAGCTAGTACAGGCCTTTCCCGACACGCGTTGGCTGCGGGCGGTGGTACTGTTCTCCGAAGGCGAAGCGTTGATCCTGGATCGCCTGATTGCTCCCGAGGACCGTACCGTAGACTGGGTCTGTCAGCTTCCCGGCCAGGTAGAGACCACTGTGGAGATGGCCGAAATTGAATCGCCCTTTGGGGGGCAGAACGGCTACGAAGTGCTAGAGCAGATTCGCACTTGCGAGGCTTCCCGGCCTTTCTCCATCGTGCTTCGCCATAAGGACCGGGGGGTACGTCTGGTCCCGGCCCCGCAGCCGGACACGCGGCTGTACTTGGCTCAGGGCCGAACGGGGACTTCTGCCGTGGCGTCTCCAGTATGCCTGCTGCGCCGCGAAGGTGTTTCCACCACCGTGTATGCCACACTGCTGCAGCCCTTTACCGAAGCCCCTCCCACGACGGGCCGCCTCCGGATCACGCAAACTGATGGTGAGGTCTGCCGGGTGGAGCTAGTGACCCCCCACGGGACGCGCCTCGTGGAGCTGGTTGACAGCGGCGGTCTCCAGCCTGCTGCCGAGGGCGCGACCCGGCTGACCGTGCGGGAATAGCGCTCCCTCTGGCTCCCGAACGTTCAACGACCGGGGATGGCTAGGGCCGGGCGTAGTTCTCGGCTGCCGTTCCCTGCCAGCGCGGGACCTCGATCAGGTCGCCCTGCATGCGGGAGTAGTCAATCGTGTGATGCCCGGCGAAGGGGTCAATGAAGACCTCACACTTGGTGTCTGGGGGCAGGGCATTGATGGCGGTGAAGATGCCCTCCGCCGGTGCGCACCAGTCAAACAGCGCCATGCCGATCTTCAGCGGTGCGCGAATGTGACGCGCGAAGCAAGCAGGGTCATAGTAGCGCAGCTCCTCGGCCAGTAGCTGGGGATCAACCTCCAACCCCGGAAGAGGACCCGGTCCCCACTTGGTGTAGCCCAGGGCCGTCCAATCAATCCGAACCAGCGCGACAGCTACCCCGGTAATGGTGGTAGGTGAGCGCAAGCCCCCCAGGACTAGCGAGAGCCCGGCCCCCTGGCTGCTGCCCGTGACATGCACCTTCCCGTTGCACTTCTCATGGGCCTGTATGATATCGAAGCATCGCACCAGACAGCAGTAGCTGTAGCGGAGCATGAAAGTCTCGCGTGACTCGATGCCGGTGCGGAAGTAATCGAAATCGCACTTCGGCAGCGGCTCACTGATGTCGCCGCCATGCACCGCCACGTAGATGCTGAGCTCACCGGAAGCGGGCTGCGCCACGCCGGGTTGGTAGGCGCTGACCGGCGGGCAGACGACCTTGGCTGGGAACTTGCCCTCAGCTTTGGGTACGTGCAGCCAGGCGTAGGCCCACCGACCCTCCCAGGAACGGTACTTGACCTTGTACACACGCCCCTTGGCATTCTCTTTATCCTTCTGCTCCTCCAGGGTCAGGTCAAGCGGGACCTTATCCAGCTCGGCCATATTTTTCGCCCACCACTCGTCAAACCCTGGGGGTGGCACCACC
Source organism: candidate division WS1 bacterium (assembly GCA_012523355.1). Taxonomy (GTDB): domain Bacteria; phylum Armatimonadota; class Zipacnadia; order Zipacnadales; family Zipacnadaceae; genus Zipacnadum. The sequence goes on along the minus strand of JAAYIR010000315.1, from coordinate 2,646 downwards.
GGCGCAATCTCCTCGGGACGGAACATGAACCCCAGGCGTGTCTTGCATAGCTCACCGGTGCCGTCGGTCACTATCACCTCCCCGGTGTAGTGTCCCGGCTGCGGTGGTTTGAGGGTGAGCTGCACCGTCCGGGAGGGCACCTGCGCACTGAGATCCACAGGGATCTCGGCAGCAATCTCGGGCTTCTGCCAGATGTAAGGGCTGCCCTTGAACTGTAGCGTGCCCTTCAGCGACTGCCCGTAGTGTGCCGTCAGTTTCACTGGGAACGTGACCTCCTCTGTCTGCGAGAACATGTGGTTGGGGTTGGGAGAGATGACGGACACCGTCAGCGAGTTACTTAGTGGCGCCTGCTTGTAGAGGCGCAAGCGTCGCGTGATCGGCTGATCGGTGCGCGCATGGCTGCCGGTATAAAGGACGTGCCTCCAGTTCGGGGGGTCGGCTCCCTCCGAGCGGCTCTCGAGATATTGAGCGCCCTCGAAGAGGATGCAGGCGCCGTTCTGCGCCATCACCGCGTAGTCTCCCGGCTCCGTGGGCCGCGCTACCGGCCATCCCAGTTCCCCCTGCACGCCGGGGTCACAGGCCCGGTGTAGCCCGTTATTGAGGCGGAACGCAATCTGAGCGGCGGGATAGCCATTCCCAAACGAGGTGCTGCCGTCCGGAGCGCCCTGGAAGGCCATCTCGATACTGTCCGGCAAGAACCGGTATTCCAGCCACCAGTCAGCATTCTCCGCCCGAATGACGTTGTCGGTGTGTGACTTCACTCCGGGGAGACGGAAGGGGAAGTGGGACCAGCGCTCCTGGCAGGCCATCATGGCCGGCTCGGTCCACATGTTGCGTGGCGCGTTGCCCACCAGCCGCGGCGGCGCCAGAAACTCTTGCCCCTTCACCACCAGCGAGCACAAGGCGCCATCCCGGTCCACTTGGGCCACGTAAGTATCGGTGGTGATAACGTAGCGGCTCTGGACCGGGTACACAGGCTCCCGGTGCATCCCGGTCTGGCTCTGCCTCGCCACCTGTACGCCCTCCACCGCATAGGCCAGGGACGCGCACCACAAGCACCCCAGCAGTGTGCCAACCACCGCACGCATGTGCCTGCTCACCTCTCCCCGTCTGCTCATGCTGCTTGGCCCTACGCCTTGACCAGCCGCGGCGCGCTCAGTACCACGTGCGGGTACCAGCATCGCCATCCGTTCTCGGCGCGGTAGGCGTTAGGTCGCACGCCAAAGAGCAATGTCTGCGCCTCTCCCAGCTCCACGGAGAACGGCTCCGCCGGGCGTCCTGGCTTCAGCCAGTGGGAGTAGACTTCGGGCATCTCGGGGCCATACTCCAGGTCCGGGGTGATGGTGCGATTCCACTCCGCCGCGGTGGACACGAAGAACTCCACCTCCATCTCCTCCTCCTGATCCCTGAGATAGTCGCTCGAGAGGCCTATCTGTCCCTCCACGCGGGCGAAGGCGCCGGGCTCCAGCAGATAGCGAATGCTGTGGAAAGAGGTCATACCCAGGCCCGGATTGATATCCACCGGCCCGTTGCCCAGGTCCGTCCGCAGCGGAACATACTTGCCTCGGTCAATGGTGTAGTTGCGGGGGATGACCACCCGGTAATCTGACCCCGGATGGATGAAGTATCCCTCCACCTCGGTCAGGTCTACGTCGCCGATCGCCGCCGCCTCGTCCTCTGGCACGTTCCCCTTCGCGACCACGACGACCGTGTGTAGCAGCGAAGCCACTTGCAGGATCGCCGACTGCAGCATCGGCTGGCACAAGCGATCGAGCTCTGCTTTGTCCCCCTTCCGGCAAGCCTCCAGGAGAGGGATGGTCCGGTTGAGTATGAGGCGATAGTTCTTCTCCCCCAGTTGAGACAGCCGGAAGACAATCTCCGGCACGGTGGTCCCGAGCAGCAGGGGCCGCACCGTCTCCAACGGTGGGCTGCAGTCGTCAAAGGGCGCGTGAAAGTCCACATGGCCGCTCGCCGGGTCATTCGGGCTCAGATCATACGCCAGCCGCGCAGGGAGCACATGGCCGATGCAGGAGCCGTCCTGGAGAAAGTGCGAGAGCAGGCCTGCGAAGAGAGCCGCTTCCTCCATGTTGCCCTTCTGGGCCTGTTCCAGCAAACGCGGCACGAAGGTGCGCAGGACATGGCGCCAGCCCCAGACGTCGGGAAGCTGGTCATCGGAGGCGGCGGCAGTCAGGTTGCTGGTGATGGCCCCGTGGGGGACGGGCACCTCGCCTGGCAGCATAAACTGCGGAGTCTCCCGGAAATCCTCCACCCGGTATCCCATGTTGTCGAGGAAGAAGGAGTACTGCGCCATCTTCTCCTCGACGCTGTTGGTCTTGAAGCTGCGCAGGAAGTCTGGTGCGGACTCCGGTATCTGTGGCGAGAGTCCCCAGGCCTCCTTGTCGGCCTCGCTCAGTGAGCGCCAGGCCAGCGCTCCTAGTACTTTATGCATATCTGCGGGCATTAAACAAGCTCCTCTCCGTCATTCAGTATGCGTCCAACTCCCTCGATTACGCCCCAGGAATACTCACTCTCGGCGAGCACCCCGCCGTGCGCCCGGAGATGGGCCTTGGTGATCTCGTCCGCATTGCCGGGGCAGACCATCGCCCCGCAGAGTTGGGGGTCGAACATGGGCAGATCGTTGAAGGC
>JAAYIR010000314.1 GCA_012523355.1 candidate division WS1 bacterium | reverse complement strand
TTCCTCCGAGTGGACCTGCTTCAAGGTGAGGAGACGCTAGGCTGGACCACCACCACCTACTTCTTCCCCTACTACACCCAGCATCTACCAACCTACAGCGGTTTCAGCTGGGACAGCCAGGCGCCGCAGCCCCCGCTGCGCAACATGGCGGAATATGATGACCTGGGCCACATGGGGATCGTCACCGTCATGGGTGGCGGCTGGGCGCCGGTGACACACTACTGGCTCCTCAATAAGCAGGTCATGGCTCATCCCTGGACGCTGCACCTGGCAGCCGGCAAGGAGGGCCAATGGAACTACAAGGTCCCCAGCTGGGTCAAGTCGGTCATGGACCCCGCGGACTGGGAGCGGTACAGCGCGGTGGAGTCCTACTCACCCGGCGATCCGGATGCGCATAAGATGGACGCTGCAGTAACTCGCGCGATAGGCAAGTACTGCAAGTTCGACCGGTATCCCATGGCGGTCTACCCGATGGGCAACGAAGTGCAGGTGAGGTACGACGGCGGGTTCTCTCCGCCCGACGAGATCGCTTTCCGTGCCATGTTGGAGAAGGAATATGGAGACATTGAGACGCTGAACGCCGCCTGGGGGCGGAAGTATGACAGCTTCGAGGCAGTGCCGCACCTGCGGCTGGCGGAAGCCGTGGCCAAAGGCCTATACCCCGAATGGCTGGCGCACCGTCGGTTCGTGAACAACATGAATACGGCGCGGGCGCGCACTATCGCAGCTGCTTACAGGGAAGTGGACCCCCACGCTCGACCGGGATGCGACGGCACCTGGACCTGGAGCCAAGGCTTCAACATGGAAGACATCCTGGCCCTGGAGGACATCCGCTACTGGGGCTCGTACAGCAGGCTGCCCGATGTGGAGGTCCTACGGAGTCTGCGCCCAGACATCTACTTGAGCAGTATCTATGGCTGGATTCTGCCTCTCGAGGCCTACCCGGAGTTGCCATGGTTCTACCTGCTGATCGGCGCCTCCAGTGATGCGGACTGGTTCATCGCCGGCCCCGGTAATGTGGGGGGGTGCGAACTCTCCGCCGACTACCGGCCCTTCCTCTCGAACATGGCTGAGGAGATGGCGAAGCTCCGGGCCGGTCCTGCCCAACTCCTTATCACCACTCCCCTCAAGCCGGACGGACTGGCGATCTGGGAGAACTACAACTGCTCGGTGGCCAATCAACTGGGCAACCCCCGGTACCTCCAGACCACCGAGACCTCCGTGCCGCTGGTCAACTTCGCCCACCAGCAGGGACTCAACTTCGAGTTCGTCACCTGGCGGAACATGGGAGACAGGTTGCCGAAATCCAAGGTACTCTTCCTGTGCGGGGCCTCTTCCATCAGCCAGCAACAACGCGAGCACCTGCTGAGGTATGTCCAGAACGGCGGCGTGATCGTGGCGGACTGCAACCCCGGCGTGCTCAACGACTCCTACGGAGTGGTTCCCGGCGGCATGCTTCCCGAGTTGTTTGGGGAGTTCCCCGCCCAGTTGGAGGAGCCGGTCCTGAGTCCGGTGACGGTGGACGCGGAGCTCCGGGGCCGGCGGCTCAAGCTGACCTCGGAGGCGCCGATGACGCCCGGCCTCCCAGCCTGCACGGTCCGCCAGTATGGCAAGGGGCAGGCAGTGCTCCTCAACTTCACCTTGGGAGCGGCTTACCTCAACACCTCGGCACAGGAGTTCAGCCAGTTCGTGACCGACCTGCTAGCCGCCTGCGGCATCACTCCGTCAATCAAGACCGAGGGCCTACCGCCAGGCAGCATCCTGCGCGTGCGCCAGGGACGTGGCTTCGACCTGGTCGGGGTACTCGACCGCAAACTGGCTAAAGCCGGGAAGGACGGCGGCGAGATGACGCTTACCTTCCCCGAAGCGGGCTACATCTACGAGGTCGGGAAGGGCTTCGTAGCGCAGGGAGATACCGTGAAGTCCAAGTTGGCCCCACCCTTCCGGCTCTTCACGCGCTTCTCGACGGAGCAGAAGCCGCCCGCGCTGAGGCTTTCGGCCACCTCGGCCAAAGCCGGGGACGCCGTGGAACTGGACTTGACCGTCTTCGCGCCCGGCCAGGTGCTGCTTCTTCAAGTTCGTGATCCGCAGCGCCAACTAATCTGGAAGCGCAGCGAGTCGGTGACGCACGAGGTCCTAGAGGTTGATCCTCAGGAGACGGCTCGACGGATCCATTTCCCCTACAACGGCGCCTTGGGTCAATACACGGTTACTCTCACCGACGCTGCTACGGGGCTGTCCAGCAGGCGCACGGTGGAGATCAAGTAACCATGAATCACTACAGGCCGCTAGGTGGAATCAGGACGTGTCTGCTGGCGCTGGCGGCGCTGCTCTTGGCAGCCGGGGGGAGCCTCGCCAGGCCTATCCCGTTCACGACCGGGACCCAAGTGTACGGGAACGTGCCCTGTAATCTCACGCGCTATACATACCCGCATTGGGGCTTGCGTGTGTGGCTCTGGCACCGCCAGAGCGACGCCAAGATGCATACCCTCATGATGTGGGTCGGAACCGGCGGGCGCAGTGGAGAGATTCGCCCGAGTTTCAAGGGCGCCCACATAGCAGAGTTCTGGAGCGCATGGGAACACGTTCGTGACGATGGCTCGTCAGTAGCGGGCGCGAGCTTCGGTCTGTCCAACGACGCTGGAGAAGGCGCCGGGGTGTTTCTCCTCCGGGCCTTCCGCCTCCCCCGGCACCCAGGGTGGACCTTCATCCAGCTGCGCACCCTGGCCTACGGCGAGGGCGCAACTCCGGTGAGCGGGGCTCCAGCCCTGCTCACCGCATTCACTCTCGACTCCCGCATGGGGTCGCTGCCGGTGTACAGGCATCCCCGCGTTATGTTCGTAGCCTGGCCAGGCGAAAGTGCGCGCGGCGGAGACGAAGTTCCCTGGGACCGAAAGCAGCCTGACTTCAATGCGCTCGCCATATATGGTCGAGGGCTAGGCGAAGAGGCCGGAAGCGATCACCTGGTCTTTGACCCAACCCAGCTGGCGAGTCTCAGCCTGCTGGACTGGCACTATGGCTACCCCAGGATATGCCTGGGCTTCACGCTGCGGCCCACCAACGAGATCGCGTTTGCGCTCGGCGGTGCCAAGGAGGAGAATGGTGAGCACGTCGCGGTGCCGCGGTTCCTGGAAAATGAGCGAGAGGTCATCGCCGAGGCCCTGCGGACCATGGATTGGGAAGTGACAGTAGATCGTGCCCCTTTGGACAAGCTGCTTGCGCAAGTGCGCACGATGCTCGAGGCCGCGCCACCGGGCGAGCTACATCAGCGCTATGAGGACCTCGCGGCTGCGGCTCGCAGCCTACAGCCCCATGATATGGACCAGGCAACGTACTTGGAGGTCCAGATCCGGGAGCTGCTAGAAACCGTCGCGGCCACGATTCTGAAGGCACAGTTCGCAACCGGAAAATGACGGCCTCGAAGGTAAGCCTCTGGCAGTGGTCCCGGCGCCGCCAAGGGCGTGTGCCGGGCCGCCAAGGCCTTCTCCGACGGTCAACACACCCGGCGCGCTGCCGCGACTGAATGATTGCCCCTCGCAGATCGTGGTTCCACACCACATGGGCGCTTGGAGGCTTCGCCTCCTGCTAAGGGCGTCTGTCGCGGTCAGCACGCAGAGTCTCCGTTCCGGGGCCAGGTGCGTGACCTTGTTGCTGATCGGCTGCACCCTCTACACGGATCGGTTGGGTCGGCGCAGAAGCCGGTGACCACTGCTCTCCAGACGCTTGACGAGGTTGGTGTGGCAGAAACCCCTTACTTGCAGGCTGGCTCACTCCACCCCGTCGGGGGCAAGCATCCCCTCTCCTCCAGCACTCTCGCGTACCGCGCGACCACGTGTGGCGTGACGTTGACCACGTCTGGGCCGGTGATCTGCTCGACGAGCTCCGCGAAGACGTTGCCCTTCTCCCAGATGTGTGCCAGGAATGACACCACCGGCGCGTCCAGCGTGGCGATCACCCACCCCGGCCACACCTTCGCTGCCGTGTTGTACGTATCCGGCCCACTCACCCGCACGAATGGTGAACTCGAGCACACGCTCCGGCAGGTCTGGTTCAGGGCGACAAAGTCCCCCCGACGATGTAGAATCTGATTACGAGCGGGCCGCGCCGACGAGATGAAGTACTCCAACCCCGCCCCGGCGACGGCGTCGAATATGTCCCCCCGCACCGTGCTCAACGTCGCTAGATCCGTGTCGCAGAAGGCATAGTACCCCCGGGGAGTTCCGGCCTCCCCGGCAATCTCGCGAATCCGGTCCAGCGCCCTCCGACAGTGCTCCGCCAGGAGTTCCGGCGGGCACTCCGATTCCGCCATCACTCCCCACCCGCCGCTATGCAGCACGGGCTCGATCAGCCCGCACACGCCGCCCCGCTCCGGGCGAATCGTCAGCAGCTCCCAGAGCTGCGGGCACGTCTCGTAGCGCTGCGCATGCGTGGCGAGGCCCATCCTCAGCCCTGTCCGGCTCGCCAACTCGCAGAAGTTCAGCATCGCTTCGTTGTGCGCGACCTCGCCCGAATGTGCCAGCAGCGTCACCAGCACCTTCCCCTCCTGCGCGTACCGCCACAGCTCCTCATCGCTCGGCTCCAGCTCCCGCGGATTCACCTCCGCCTCGGCCCACCGCTGGGGCTCGTGCGCCACTACCGGGAAGGCCGGGCGGTTGGGATCTACGATCTGCAGGCACACCCCGCGCCGCGACCACGCAAACAGGTCCCCGTCGCCTGTCTGCCGCCCCACCATCACCCGGTTCCCCACCTCCACCGCCAGTTCCGCTGCCTCCTCCGCGATCTCGGAGGCGTTTTCCGCGTAGGGCATGGCCACAATCTCCCGCGCCGATTTGAACTTGATCGGCCCATAGACGGCCACCCGCTCCTCCCGGCAGTGGCTCGCGAGTTGTGACAGCACCGCCGGGGGATCGCCAAACACCACTCCCTGCGCTCTTCCCCGCCAGCGCCGTGCGATTCGTAGTGTTACGCTCCCGATGCTATCTTCCCCTGCCACCTTGTCGCCGGTCCCCTCGCCGGCAAAGAAGCTGGTAGCCGGGAGCGCCGCGTACGCCCCGCGCTCATCTGCCTCCGTAAAGCCCAAGGCCTCGCGGTAGCAGATCTCCGGGAAGCAGTAGGGGGCAAGAGAAAAGGTCCTGTCTCCGATCTCGACCGGACCGCTCGGAATGATGACCGCCTGCTCGGGGGCGAGCCCCGTCAGCTGGTCCGCTAGCTGCTCGTACAGGTCAGCCGGGGTAGTCGCCTCTGCGAGGATTGGCGTCCTGAACTGGTGCAGCGAGGACATGAAAAGACGTGGCTGCCCGAAGAGAACCGCTCTCACGTCAAAGACCTGGTGCAGGTAGTTGAACTGCAGGTGGTGCGCGCCGCCAAGCACCGTGCTCCCGTGCTCAGCGAACAGCTGCCCGTCTCGCTCTGCCTCCAGGTAGCACTCCACCAGCGCTCCCCCGCGCTTGGCCATCCAGGCTACGGTGGGGATCACTGCCGGCGCTGCCGGGTTCTCCATCTCGGACAGTACTAACCACAGGATTGGCTTCTGCATCAGGCCGTCCTCTCATTCTGGAAGTGACTCAATCCATCTCTGCAAGCCCACAACAGCCCGCGCGCTCATCTGCCGGCTGGTGGTCCTGGAAACAACACTGGTCCATGGAGCCTGTTCGCCGGTCTTCTCCCGCAGTTGGCCTTCTGCTACCCGCCGAATCATGGTTGCCGTCCCCGATGAACTCAACCGATGGAGTCCCCTTCACAGGAACCACCTTCTCCAAGAGATTCTCTCCTCGGAGCGATCTGTCCTGCATAGACGCGCTTGGCGGCAACTTCCCCGCCGACCTCGTCCCACGGTCTTGTTATTACAGCGGCCTCGTCCCCGTTGACCTGAGCGCGGCGTCCCCCCCCGCAGGCCCTCGCTCTCGAGCCGCCGGACCTTGGTTATCCCGCCACCGTGCCGGGCGACGGCGATGCCCTGGTCACCGCCCGGTACTGAAGCGGCCTGGCCGTGCATCAGCGCTATCACCTGGACGTATTGCTGTGGAGCCTGGAGGAGATGGAGTGGTGAGAGGCCAACTACCTTACTGGCCAGGGCCTTGGCTTCGCGAATCCTGTGGGAAGAAGGAGAGATCTCATGGACCTGAGAGCGTTGGCAACTGCGGGACTGGTGACTTGCCTGCTCTGCCAGGGAGCGTGTTCAGCAGAGCAACTGGACGAGGCCGAGGTGCAGAGGATCGCCGAGGAGATCAGGACGGAAGCCGTGCGGGCCAACGACGACCCGGCAGGCTATCCCCTGCCCCTGCTCTGTAGTTGGCAATGCGGGCACTTCACCCACGACCGGGTAGCTGGCTGGCGGCCAGAGCACCAGATGCAGATGATCGCCGAGGGACATCACCTGCTGCCGTGGTTCAGCCATCCTCGAGGAGAGGTTCCCACGGACCCCAACAGCTTCACCATGAAATACTACCAAGCGGCGATTCAGCGGGCGCGGGAATTGCGCCTACCTCTGACCTTTGTCGCCAGTCAGTGGGAGAGCGGGCTTTCCGGGAAGCCGTATCTTGACCTGCCGGCGGAGCAGAACCCCAACGTGGTTACCGTGGAAGGCAAGATTCTGGGGAAGGTCTCTCCCTTCGGGCCGGTGGCGCCGTGGCAGGAGATCGGCAGGACTTTCACTGACAATCCATGGATGAAGCAGATCCAGGAATGGTACCCGGATCCGCCGCTGGTGATCTTCCTGTCCAACAACGAGCACCACAAGCTCCAGTGGACGGAGGTGGAGACGGAACAGAGGTACCTCGACAAGTACGGCCCGGGCCGCGATGACGACTTCAAGCGCAAGGCCGTAGGGGACGGATGGATCGAGCGGTATCGGGCACTGCAGGACGGGCTGCGCCAGGGCCTCGCAAACGACACCTGGAAGCAGAACTCCATCTACGTGGGGTATGACGCCTTTGGCCTCCCCCATTTCGGGCGCTGGGGCGGATGGATCGCCTATTCGCTGTATACCAAGGGGCGCCTTGATATCGGCCCGTTGACCTGGGACGGAGGCAGCCCGAGCTACTACACCGACGACTGGAATAACCGGCGGGATTTTCACGTATGGAGCCCCCAGGTGGAGTTCATGAACCTGGTTTTTATGCAGCGGCAGGCGCTGGAGCTCAATCCGCAATTCTGGTTTGAGTTCTCTACCTGGGACGGGTACCACAACGATCCGGAGAGGTCGAAGACGTACCCGTCCACACGCGCGACGCTGCGGCAGGCCGGCCAAACCTACAACCCCGAGCGGTACGCCGGATTTGTTCAGTTTGCCTTGTGGATGATGCGCCCCCGGGCTGTACGCGACTTCCGGGGCTGGACCGAACCCTGGGAGGACACGGTAGACGAGGAGGGCCACGTCACCTGGGAAGGCGGGGGGCCATACTTCCTGGCTCTGGCAGAGATCGTGGATCGCGTGTATGTGAACGAAACGCTCCGCGACTGGTGGCGCAAGGGCGAGCTGGTGCCCAACCGTGCTCGCCGGCACCCGTACCAGGCGAGTATCCCCGAGGAGTATCAGGGGGCAGATAGGTGGTTCGCGCTAAGCACGACCCTTGACCCTCCCGAGCCCTGGGGTCTGACCACCGAACTCCCGGTGTTCGCGCTCGCCCTCGTGCAGGGCGACGCACCGAACCGGCAGTGGCTCGTCTACGCCCACTCGCCTCTGGCCGACCGCCAGGACGTTGGGGTGACCATCCCCGAATTTGAGCAGGTGACCCTTGACGTGCCGGTGGGAGGCGCCTTCTACCTCCTCACCGAGGCCACCAAGACGGTGAATAAGCTCTAGCCCCTCCCGCTTCGGGAAGCTTACCCGGCCACACGATTGCACTGTGCCGCCCCCAGCCCGGATGGGGGGAATCGAGGGCTTCCGGAGCGCTGTAAAAATTTTGAGGCTCTCGTCCTGGGCCTAGCAGGACTCTCAACTTAGGAGAGCGAACCATCGCCGCGGGTGGCTCAGCCACCTGTCTGATCACGTTGCGTAAGGGATGACCTGTCATGAAGCTCGGCGCCAATTCCGTACTCTTCGGCGGACATAGTCTAGAGACCGCCTTCAAGTATGTGGCCCTCGCCGGATATGACGGTATAGAACTCTCTACCATTGACGGTATGAGCGAACATCTGGTCTTGGACCGCTGGCAGGAGCTGGCACCTGACATCAAGCGTTTCGCCGCGGAGTACGGGCTCGAGCTACTGGCCATGGAGCAGCCTGGCCGGGACCCGCAGCTGATGGAAGTGGCCTTCCAGGCCGCGGCCGAGCTCGGTATCCCCATCATCAACTGCGGCCCCGGAGGTAAAGCCGATGACCCCCCCAGCGTCCAGGAATGTATTGACTCCCTGGGCGCACTCTCCGAAAGAGCCGCCCATTACGACGTGACGGTCTGTGTGAAGGCACACGTCGGCGCTGCTATCCACGATACCCCCTCGATGCTTCACGCCATGGAAGCCATCCCCTCTCCAAACTTCGGCATTGACATGGACCCCTCCCACATCTACCGTGGCGGCGAAAACCCTGTCGAGGCCCTGCAGGCGGTCATCTCTCGCGTCAGGCACGTACACATTCGCGACTGCAAGGGGCGGCAGCAGAACCCCGGCCCTCCCGCCATGCAGGTCAACGGACGTGGCGACATTGACCTGCTCGGATATATGCGCGTCCTGCACGAACATGGCTACGCGGGACCGGTAGACCTGGAGATCATCGGCGCGCGCGATCACACCGTGGAACAATGCTGCATCATCGCCGCGGAGGCCCGTGGGCACATGCAGGCCTGCCTGCAAGCCTTGGGCGCACGGTAAGGCACGAAAAGAGGAACCTGCTATGGCTCTTAGAGTGGGTGTTGTGGGCATGGGCGGCATTGGCGACACACATGCCGCCAGCCATCAAGAAGACTCCCTGGCGGACCTGCGCGCTGTCTGCGATGTGGTCCCCGAGCGCGCGGACGCCGCCGCAGAGAAGTATGGCGTGAAGGCCTACTACTCCCTGGCCGAGATGCTGGACGCGAAGGAGCTGGACGTGGTGGACGTCTGCACCAGCGGATACGAGAACGGGAGTTGGCACTTTGAACCCGTCATGGAAGCCCTGACGGCAGGCAAGAACGTACTGTGCGAGAAGCCACTCTCGAACGACATCGAAGAAGCCCGGGAGATGGTACGCTTCGCCGCCAGCCAGAAGCTCTACCTCGGCTGCAACCTCAATCACTACTTCACGCCGACCGCGGAACGCGCGCGGCAGTACATGGATGAAGGCGCCCTCGGAGAGACTCTCTATCTGCTCTTCAAAATGGGCTTCAATGGCGGCGAAGCGGGCTATAGTCTCAACAAGTCTCCACGCTTCAACCAGCCCTACGCCCACATGAAGGCCTTCCTCACTCACCCCCTCAGTGTAATGCGCTATTTCTGCGGGGACATTACACACCTCCAAACCTTCGCCACCAAACCTGGCTTCCGCAAGAACCAGGGCGACCTCTTGCTCTCGGTGAACAGCGTCCACGTGAAATTTGCCAATGACACAGTCGGCTACCTGCTCAGTCATCGCGGCGACGCCGTCTGGGGGCTGGGCGGTTGGTGGAGCGTGGAAGTTGCTGGCAGCAAAGGAACCTTCTGCATCGAGAACTGTGTCGAGAGACTGACTTACTGGCCGGTGCCCAAACCCGGCACCCAGCTGGGCTTGGGAGAGGAAGCCCAGCCGGAGGTGTTGGATACCGGCATCAAAGATTTCGGGCAAACCTTCCCGAACCGCATCCATGCCTTCCTGGAGGATGTAACCAACGAAGTTCCGTTCGAACACTTGCGCGCCTCGGGGCGAGATGCTCTGGCCACCCTGGACTACATCTTCGCAGCCATCGAGTCCTACGAGAGCGGTGGCGAGCTGGTGCGCCCGCACTCCCTCCCGTCCCTCCACGGCGACCCCCGGGTCGAGCAGATCTGAGGCCTTCACATGCTCAATCTCGGTATCCTGGGTGGTGCCCACGGACACGTACAATCCTATTGCACTCGCTGGCGCGAGCATCCCGAATGGGGTATACACCCGGCGGTGGTCTGGGATCACGACGCCTCCCGGGCAGCGGAGCTCGCACAAACCTTTGCGCTGGAGATCGCGCCCTCCATCGAGGTCTTGCTGGAGCGCGCTGATATCTCCGCCGTGGTCATTGCCTCCGAAACCTCCCTGCACGCCGACCTGGTGGAGCAGGCCGCCGCGGCAGGCAAGGCCGTCATCCTGCAGAAACCTCTGGCGCTGACGCTGGAGGAGGCCGACCGCCTTGTCGCGGCCGTCGAGCGCGCCGGCGTGCCCTTCACCCTGGCCTGGCAGATGCGCGTGGACCCGCATAACCTGAAGATCAAGGCACTCCTGGAGAGTGGCGAGTTCGGACGGCTCTACATGCTGCGCCGCCGGCACACGCTCAACGTCCATCTCTGGCCAGGTTTCGAGAAGAGTTGGCATGTCCAACCAGAACTGAATCGTGATCTCTTCGCCGATGACGCCGCCCACCCCGTAGATTTCATCTACTGGCTCCTGGGCATGCCGGTCAGTGTGACTGCGGAACTGGGCACGCTGCACAGTCCCGCCATCGTCAACGACAACGGGATCCTGATTTTCCGTTATCCCGACGGCTCTTTTGCGGAGGTGTCCGTGACCTTCGTCGTCAGCGGTGGAGAGCTGACCACGGAGGCGTTCTGCGAGCATGGGACTATCGTGCACCATTACGGGGACGGGCCCAGTACGAACCACCCCTGGCCGCCGGGCGGCATCCAACTCAAGTGGTTCCTGCAAGAGGCGGGTGACTGGACGCTCAGCGATCTGCCCGAGATTCACAACCACGGCGAGCGCCTGGCAGGACTTGCCCGACCCTTGGCCGAATTTCTGCATGGGGAACGCCCCGCCCTTGCTACTGCACAGGAGGGCCGCGACGTGTTGCGCCTGGTGCTGGCTTGTTATGAGTCCCATGAGCAAGGCCGGCGTATCATGCTATGAAGAACGCCGGGAGGAACTGAAGCGCCCCCGGACAGTACTCGGCCCCCACCTAACGAGTAGGAGGCACCTATGCCTGTGCGAAAGAAACCCAATCTGCTACTGATCGGTATTGACAGCCTGCGGGCGGACCACATGAGCCTGTACGGCTACCCGCGGCTCACTACGCCGCACATGGACGCCTACGCGGCGCGGGGAGCTACCTTCTCGCGCTGCTACAGCCCCCACATCCCCACCACCCCCGCGTACACCTCCATGTTCACCGGGCTGGACTGCTTCAGCATGGACGTGGTGGCGCTGCGCCATGAGGGTGGCCTGCGTCCTGAATTGCGGACCCTGGCCGAGACCTTGGGCGACGCCGGCTACGCCACTACCTGTGTGGGTTTTAGCGGCAACCCTGCCTCCCGCGGCTTTCAAAAGTACCTGGACTTCAGCGGCTGGGGCTCTTGGGACGAGGGACGCAGCCCCAAGGCCGAGAATCTCAACGAGGTGGCCCTCCCGGAACTGAAAAGCCTGGCCGCTGAGGCCGAGCCTTTCTTCCTCTTCCTGCGCCACATGGACCCACACTCGCCATATCTCCCGCCCGGTCCTTTCGAGCGGCTGTTCTACGGCGGCGATGAATGCGATCCAAACAATGACTCTCTAAATGAGGTCTACGCCTTCAAGCCCTTCGCCGATTACTTCCGGAGCTGGTTCCCGCCCGGCTGCACCGATAAGGAGTACGTCATCGCCCAATACGACGGCGCGGTGGCCTACATGGACGCCTGCCTCGGTAATATCTTCACCACCCTGACTGCGCTGGGCCTCGACGAGGAGACCCTGGTAGTCATCACCTCCGACCACGGCGAAACCCTCCAGGACCACAACTGCTACTACGACCACCACGGCCTCTACGACCCCACCCTGCACGTTCCCTTGGCCTTCGTCTTCCCGGGCAAGGTTCCTGCGGGGGCGCGATTTGAGGACTTCGTTCATCAGAAGGATCTTGCACCCACGATTCTGCAGCTACTGGGAGTCAAGCCCGAGCAGAAACCGGACGGACGCAGTCTGGTGCCCCTTATGAAGGGCCGACCCCGCCGGCCTGAGCCTGAGTACTATCTCACCGAGGCCACCTGGATGCGCAAGCACGGTTGGCGCACGCCAGAGTGGAAACTCATCCACGCCCTGGAGCCCGATTTTCACTTCAAGCCCGAGATTGAGTTATACAACCTGCTCCAGGATCCCGGAGAGGACCACAACCTCGCCTCGCAGGAGCCGGAGGTCGTGGCCTTCCTCGAGGCGCGGATGCAAGCGCACATCGCTCGCCGCGAAGAGCAGACGGGAAGGACCAATCCCATCTACACCAATGTCAATTGGTGCGAGCGGGGCCGGCCCTTCACCAGTGCACAGGAAGCCTACGACGCCCAGTATATCGGCTCGCCGGCGGCTGCCAACAAGCTGCAAGCCAAAGAGCTGCGGACCCAACGCGGCGCCAAGAAACTCTAGCTAGACCAGGAGACACACCATGCTCATCACCGTGATCGGTCGTGGACATTCGGGAACCCGCGCCATGTCACACACTCTCAGCGCCTCCGGGGTCTGTATGGGCGCCCAGCTAAACACCTCGGGAGACCTCATCCCCCCCGAGGAGATGTATGAAGCCTGCCGGGTTTTCGCCCGCCACGTGCGTTACCTGGGTGATCTGGAATGGGACTTCTCCGCGCTGCATACCATGCCCATCGATCCGGAATTCACTCGTCTGGTCGAGTCTTTCCTTTCCTCGGTGCTCAGCAGTGAGGCTCCTCATCGCGGCTGGAAGCTCCCGGAGACCACTCTGGTGCTCCCCTGGATTGTGCGCATGTTCCCGGAGGCCAGGTATATCTACTGGACCCGTGACCCCCGCGACTGCATCCTCGGCGCGCACCTCACCGACGATCTGAGCGACTTCGGCGTGCCTTATGAGCACACGAACGACCTCCGCCTGCGGCGGGCCATTAGCTGGAAGTACCAGTATGATCTCATGCAATCCACCCCCTCCCCCACCCATCGGATTGACCTCCGTTTCGAGGATTTCATCCTGCATCACGAGGCTTCACTGGAGCGCCTGCAGGCCTTCCTGGGCTTCCCCCTGGCTCGTATCGATGTGGGCGACGGTAGCAATATTGGACGCTGGCAGGCCGCGGAGGGGCAGTACGACTTCCCCTTCTTCCCGCGCCAGACGCTTTATGAGGAGGTGCCAGTGTGAGCAGCTCCTCCCCTCGTCCCCTACGGGTCGCTGTTATTGGCCTGGGGCCCATCGGCAACCTCCATGCGCGACTCTACCAGGAGGACGACCTGGCTGAGCTGGTGGGGGTCTGCGACCTTCTCCCAGACCGGGCCAGCGCCGCGACAGAGCGCTTTGGCGTCCCCGCCTTCCCGGATGTACCGACCATGCTCAGCGCGCTTTCCCCCGACGTGTGCAGCGTGGCCACGGGCGGCTACGAGTACAGCAGCGACCACTATGAACCCACTATCCAGGCCCTCGAGGCCGGCTGCCACGTGCTCTGCGAGAAGCCTATCTGCAACGAGTTGCAGCCCGC
>JAAYIR010000313.1 GCA_012523355.1 candidate division WS1 bacterium | reverse complement strand
TGCCTGGTTCCAGGTCAGCGGAGACACGCTCCATATCCGGGCTTACCAGTCCACCTCCAGCGATGCAGCCCGGGTCGAGATGGTGCTTCCGGGGGCCGAGGCCGGGAAGACCTACACCTTGACCGCTCCGAGCCTGACCACGGCCTGGGCAAGATATGTTCCGGATGGCGACACGGACCATGCCTACACCACCTACGCCTCTTCGGGGAGCGTCAAGATTGACTCATTGAGCGTGGTAGCCTGTTCGGGGAGCTTCAGCTTCGTAGGACGCAACGCGGAGGGGGTCACCATAACGATGACCAACGGAACCTTCACCGTACCCGAGGGGTCCGCCCCCTAGCCGCCGTCAGTCTCCGGGTAGCGGTGGGGCAGGTGGAGAGTGAAGGTGCTGCCCTCTCCCGGACGGCTGTCTACGGTGCACCTGCCGCCGTGGGCCTCGACGATGCTCTGCACGATGGACAGGCCCAGCCCGGTGCCCTCGGTGACGCGGCTGCGGGCGGCCGGGGCGCGGAAGAACTCCTCGAAGATGCGGGGTTGATCCTCCTCGGCGATGCCTATGCCGTTGTCGGTTACAATCAGCCGGGTATTGTCGGCGTCCTGAAGGGCGCTGAGGGTGACCTCGCCGCCAGGCGGGGTGTACTTGAGGGCGTTACCGGCGAGATTGGTCAGCGCGGTCTCCAGGCCCTCGCGCTGCGCCCAGAGCGGCCCCAGGCCCTCGGCCTCGACCAGCTTGAGCGTCACCCGGGCCTGGGCGGCGCGGTCGGCCAGGCGGTCGGCGACCTGCACCATCAGCGTGGGCAGGTCCACCCAGGTGCGCTGCTCCTCGCCGGGAGCCTCCCGGGCGTGACTGAGCACCAGCAGGTCGGCGACCATGTCCAGGGCCTGCTGCAGCCGCGCGGAGACGCGGCGGAGGACCTACACCGTCTTCTCCTGCGGCTGGGCCTGGGCATGCCCCTCGGCGAGGACGTTAATCAGCGAGGCGGCGGCTGAGAGCGGCCCGCGCAACTCATGAGAGACGCGGTACATGTAGCGGAGCTGCATGTGCTGCGCCTCCTCCACCTGCTGCCGGGAGGCCTCCGCCTGGGTCATCTGCTCAGCCAGGCGCCGCGTGAGCGCGGAGAGCTCAGACTCGCGCTGGCGTAGGCGCTGGACAATCGTCCCCGCGAGATAGATGGCAGCGTACAGCACCGAGATGAGCGCCAGGGCGAGCAGGAGAGCCGAGAAGCCGCGGTAGGTCTCCCCGGAGAAGAGGCCCAGAGAATGGTGCGGCAGCAGGCCGCGGGCTTCCAGGAAGACCAGCCCGCCGTATAGCAGGGAGGCCAGCGTAGCCTGGGCGCCGGCGGCGAGCGGGCTGAGCAGCGTGCTGGCGATGATCATGTGGAAGACCAGATACGCGCCCAGGGGGCTTTCCACGCCGCCGGTGTAGTGGATGACCGCGGTGAGGGCGAGGAGGTCCAGGGTGATCTGCACGTGCGCCAGCAGCTTGCCTTCCTGCGGCGCGAGGACCCCCTGCTGGCTGGAGGCCCGCATCCAGAGCAGGAGTATGGCGTTGTACATCGCCACCAGCACGCCGAGGGCCAGCAGGCCGGGGAGGAACAGAGGAAATCCCAGCAGGAGGCGGGCTCCCAGGGACAGGGCGACGATGGCCGAGGCCGCCAGCCAGCGCAGCCGGCAAAGCCACCGCAGCCGTCCGGTCAATTCCTGGTCAGCAGGGCTCACAACTTATCCGCTCTGGCCGAGCACCTCGGAGATCTTGCGCAGGAGTTGGCTGGGCTCCACCGGCTTGTCCATGAACCCCTGCACAGGCAGGAACTCGCCCGGAGCGTACTCCTGGTCGGAGCGGTCGGGATAGAAACGGAGCTGGGTGGTGGAATGGATGGCGGTCAGCACCAGGATGGGGATGGCGTTGAGTGGCTCCGGCAGCTCGTTGCGGAGCTGCCAGACGAAGTGAAAGCCCTCGGTGCCATCGGGCATCATGATGTCAAGCAGGATCAGGTCCGGCGGCGCGGCCTGCACCTTGTCCTGGGCCTCCTCTGCGCTGCCGGCAGTATTCACGTCGTAGTCGGCGCTCTCCAGCACCATCCGCAGAGACTCCACAATATCGGGGTCGTCGTCCACAACCAGAATGCGCTTGCTTTCACTTGCCACGCTTCATGCCTCCCTCAAATCGGGATCTACTCCGCCGTAGGGGCGGCTTTTGCGGCATCGGCACCGCAATTGCCGCCCGCTCGCTAACCGTGATAATTCCACGGCATACTGTGCCAAGCTCTGCCGAGCGGGTGGCAGGTGACCCACCCTCGCCTGGGGCGCTGGCGGGTCACGAGCCACCCCTACGCAGAAGCTCTTTCGCCAACCGAATCATCTCCGGCACCGCGGCCTGGACGGCCGGGGTCAGCCCCATGCCGGGCAGGACCTCCGCCGGCTCCACGGCTACCAAGGTAACCTCAGCCTGCAGGCCCGTCAACTCGGCCAGCTCCAGCACATCGTGCAGCGCGAGCTGATGCAGCGAGGTGAGCGGCACCAGCCGGTCCTCGATCTCCTCGCGGCGCACCACTCGCACGTCCCCCGGCGTGAGGCCCATGTGGGCCGCATCGAGCAGGATGGCCCGCGTGCGGCCCTCCAACTCGAAGATGAGGTCCAGGCCCTCCACGCCGCCGACGATTACTTCCACCCCGGGACCCAGGTCCTCCTCCTGCAGGCGTCGCGCCGCCTCGCTTCCCGCGCCATCGTCTCGCATCAGGTCATTGCCCACGCCCAGCACCAGGGTCTCGGGAACCGGCGTCGCCTGGCTCAAACGAATTTCACCTCGAGCAAATGCACCGAGCAGGAGATGCAGGGGTCATAGGCCCGCACCAACATCTCCAGGCTGAGACGGATTTCGTCCTGGCTACGGTCGAGAATCTGCGGCACCAGGGCGTGCATGTCCTGCTCCAGGTTATTCAGGTTCTGACCGGTGGGGATCACCAGGTTGGCTCCAGTAACGAACCCCTCGTCATCCAGTTGATACTCGTGGAACAGGGTTCCCCGCGGGACCTCAGAGGCCCCCACAC
>JAAYIR010000312.1 GCA_012523355.1 candidate division WS1 bacterium | reverse complement strand
TAATGGAGGAACTTCATCTCGCGTCAGGTCGAGGGGGCACAACCAACCCCCGGCAGGGAGCGTCTTGTTTCAGCTTTCGGAGACATTCACCTGCGCGAGCCTACCCTTAGCCGGCCTGCTGAAGGAACCGGGGCCACTCTGGGGATCCGGACGCACTGGCGTTACGTCCCTGAGGCTTCCGTCCGCTCTCACGCCGCACGCACACGCGGCCCAGGCTGGAATGGGGGAACGCGAGAAGGCAGCCACTACGCTGGCCCTTGTCCCCTCCCGTGCTCCTTGACAATTCAAGACTGGCCTTCGTTCCGCTTCTGCGCGAGGAACAAGGGGCGGTAGACCTCCCGGTCTCGCACCACGCAGCCCACCGGTCCGCCGCCCCTCATGAGCTGTGAGCACCCCGAACAGGTGATACAGACCTTCTCCGGAGCCAGCTCCCCGCGTTCCAGCAGATCGCGAGCGAAGTCCGGGTAGGCCAGCGCCATCCGCCCCACTCCGGCTAGCCGTGCCTCGCCCGCACCCACCATCGCTGCGGCCACACAGGGGAAGAACTGCCGCAGCCAACTCAGACCCGTGGCGATGAGCACGGCCTCCGGCAGGGCCTCATGCACCTGCCGGTGCAGCTCGCACATCAACGCTACTCCCGCTAGCGGATGCTCTTGCGGTACATACCCCGCGCCCGCCGGGGTGTCATAGGGCCGCTCTACATGCGGGTTGTAGTAGGGGTTCCCGTAGGCCAGGTTGAAGAAACTCACCCCGGCCTTCACCAGCCGCCGCATCAGTCGCAGCGGCTCCTTCAGGTCGGGCCTCAGGCTCCCGTCGGCAGCCATGCCAAAGCCCCAGGGATGGGGCAGCGCGTCATAGACATTCAGTCGCGTGCCCACGGGCAGCCCGGGAACCTCCGCGCGGACGGCAGCCACTGTGTCCAGCAGCAACCGGACGCGGTTCTCGAACTCCCCACCATAGGGGCCTTCGCGCGTATAGGCGCCCAGTAGTTCATGCAGCAGGTATCCGTGACAGGCCTTCACGTCCACGGCGTCAAATCCGGCTTCCGCGGCCAAGCGCGCGGCCGCGGCAAAACGCTCGGGCAGGGCGGCCAGCTCCGCGTCGCTGATGACGGGATAATCCGAGGGGATGCCGCGCGCCTTGTCCAGCGGCGGGCAGTGGCGGGCGATGATCGGCGCGGGCGCGGATTCAGGCCGGCTGTAGCGCCCCGCGTGCTTGAGTTGCGCGATGAGCAGGGGCCGATGCGCCTCCCCCAGCGCCTCACGGGCGGCGGCATGGGCCTCCTCCACCATCCGCGCGAAGCTGTCCCGAGTCTCGGAGAGCAGACAGAGTTGGTGCGGATTGCCCCGCCCCTCAGGCAGCACCGCTATGGCCTCGGCCCAGATTACCCCCGCACCCCCCGCCGCGAAGCGCCGGTAGCGCCGGAGGGTCAACTCCCCGGGGCGTCCCAGCTCATCACTATCGCAACCCTCCATGGGGTGGATCAGGAGCGCATTGGGAACGGTGCGCCCGGCCAGTTCCACGGGCCGCGTCAGGACCGAGAGATCAGGAGAACGGGGCAGGCTGAGGCCCAGCTCAGCGAGCTTGGCCTCGATCTGCGACCAGTCAGTGAAGCGAAAGCGTTCGTGGAATGAAGGATGAAAGAATTGCATGTTGAGAACTCAGCGTGCCAGTTTCAGCTCGCCCAGCCGGTCCACCTCGTGTACGAAGCAGTGCGACACCCAGGTGTCCACTGCCTCAGCTCCAGTGCTGCTGGCGGTCGGGCTGGTGACGCGGATAGGATTCATGTACATGGTGTCGCCGGGGGCGACGCCGCCGGGGAGAATGGTTGCCAGCGGCAAGACCATGCGCGTGACCCAGAGGTCAGACGCGGAGGTGTCGGATACGACCTCAAAGCCAGTGTCGTCCATGATGACGTTCATGCGGAAGTTTACCTCGCCGTGTGACACCGCCACTTTGAGACCCGTGGGCCCGCTGGCGTACTGACGATACGGGAGGCTTCGCTGCTGGGCCATGAAGACTTCCCAGTCGTCATAGGCGAAGACCAGGGGCGCAGCCTGCAGTTTGCTGGTGTCGCACTTGTCGGTCAGCTCCAGGTAGAGAAACTGGCCGTCATGAGCGATACGACCGCCGAGCACTCGCTGGGCGGGGTCGGCGGTGCCTCGTTGGTACCAGGCGTCACCCAGGGAGGCGGCCTGGTCCCAGGCCACCTGCGCCGGATCACCCCCGGCGGCCTCCACTCGCGGGACGGTCAAGGAGGGGATAGGGGCGCTCGCGCGGTCGAGGTATTTCGCCCGTCCCGCGGTCATGTAGTTCCAGGTACCGAGCTCCCAGGCGGCAAGCCGCTGCTTTTGCAGCTCCGTCTGCGCGAGGGCTTGGGCCTGGTCCAGCAGGCGCTGCCAGCGGGCCAGGCGCTTCTCGGTACCCAGGCGGTTCCAGGCCAGTTCAGCGCCGCTCACCCGAACCTGAGGGCGCAGTTGCGGGTCACAGAAGGTCTGCTCAATCTCCAGATAGAGTTGCCGCATGGGTGCGGCGGCGGGACCGTACAGCCCGGTGAAGTAGTCGTTGAGCAACTGGTCCACGTCCAGGGTGGGGTCATCCATCAACCGGAAGGCGAGATAGGCCTCCACCTCGTGCCCCACGCCCAGATAGCCCATGCCCTTAAGCCCTAACTGGTGGAAGAGCTGGAACTGTCGGCCCAGGGCGTGCCCATAGAAGCCCGGGAAGGCGTGATACCGGCCTTTGTGGGCGAACTCCTTATTCATGCCGCCGAACAACTGAAGGTAGATCGGCCGCTGCCGCTCGGCCAGCGCCCACTCTTTGAGAAGCTGCTCTTCATGGGGGTATTCTTTCTGGTCGTAGGGCGCCCCACTGGAGACAAAGGTGAACTCAATGGTGACTGCCGGATCCAGAGGGAAGCTGGGCCGCTGCCCGTAGCAGCCGTAGGCGGCCGCCACGAGGGGCGCGCCAGGATGGGTCTGGTGGAGTTCCCGGGCCACCTTGTTGATGAAGTGGAACACATAGTCACTGTAGCGGCCGTTCTGAAAGTGCTCACGTCCCCCCGCGGGAGGCTCCCCATAGATGGCCCGGCAGGTCGGGCACTTGCAGAAGGAGGCGTTGTCCATGGGCTGAAGGGGGAAGGGATTGGGGAGGACCGGCTCCCAGAAGATCTGGAGCTGCTTGCCAGTGCGCTTGTCGTCGTAATAGTCTCTGGCGTCCTGCACAACCTGGCGGACAGTGGCAGGATTGGTGTAGCAAAGCTGCGGTGGCTGGCCTTCGTAGCCCTGAGCGAAGTACTCGGGGTGGTCGCCCTCAAAGTACCGGGCTCTGTTGGCCAGCACGGCGGCGCGTTCCTGGTCACTCTTGGCCCGGGCCAGCCGATCCTGCCAGGTGGCCTCCAGGAAGCGCGTGTAGTAGCCGTAGAAGGAGTGGTTGGTGAGGACCGCAGCGCCCCCATTATGCATCCGGCGCAGGAAGAGCTCGGCCAGGGCGGTGCGGGCCAGATTGCGTTGACTGGCGTTCGCATAGCGCTCGTACAGACCCGGATACGCGGTGCGCTCCCAGGCCAGGTACTCGGGCGTGCCACGCTGCCAGAGCGCAACCCCGGAGTCGTAGAGGCCCGCTTGTTGGCCCATGTTGAACAGCATATCGCGATAGCGGAAGAAGGGCTTGCGCTGAAGGTCAGCGCCGCGAACGCTGAGGGTGGAACTTTGGGGACAGGTGAGGCCTAACTCGGTGGGGTTGAGCCAGCGCACGCCACAGTAGCGCCGGAGAAAATCGTACACGGCGTCAAGACTCCCGCGCTCGTCAAAGGTGCCAGGGAAGCCCTTGCAGGCGGGAAGATTGTCCAGGTCGTAGACGACCTCGCCGTAGTCGGGCTTGTCCCGGCCGAGGAGGACCAGGGCGCCAGGGCGGAACTGGATCAGATATTCCTGCTCACCGAACTGGTCAGGGCGGAGGCCGAGGCGGTGGGTGGCGCGGCTCTCGCCGACCAGAATCCTCGTGCCGCTGACCGGAGCAGGCTCCCGTACGAGGGGCAGCGTGGCGCCGGTGATGAGCTTCACGTGATGTTGCAGCTCAAAGGCCCCCATCTGCGCGGCGCGGGTGGGGTACTCGGCCAAGACCAGGGTGGCCGCGGGCTGACCATCGCGGACCAGGGTGATCTCCGGCGCCGCAGCAGCGCAGGGCAAGACGCAAGCCAGCAGGCCGACCAGCAGCCAGGCAGTCCTGAAGGGCCTAGGGGACATAACGGCACTTCCTTTCGCAGATGCAGGGGGATTGCCCCTGGCTCGGGTCGCGGGAACGGCCTCGGGCCCTCCCCGGGGTGGTGCGGCGCAAGGTCTCTCAAGTCAGTCTCTCTCGGCGCG
>JAAYIR010000058.1 GCA_012523355.1 candidate division WS1 bacterium | reverse complement strand
GCTCCTTGTCCTCCCTGATGTAATAGGGCATGTCCCACTCCCCGGCCAGACACCAGACCACGGGATACGCCCCATAGCGGGCCACCAAGTTGCGCCAGTGCTGCTGCAGCTTCTCGACGCCCATCCAAGGAAGGAAATAGCCCCAGCAGCCGACGATACAAGGCATTAGACCCGTCTCGACCAGGTACTGCAAGCGTCGATCCGCGTAGCGGAAGTAGGCGGGATTCAGCCGCGCATAGTCCGGCTCCCAGGGAAAGCCCGCCTCATTGGCGCCGCGCTCGTCAAAGGGTGGCATGTCGGGATACAGGCCAGCGACAATCTGGATGACGCTGAAACCCTTGGTGATCCGGTCCAGGGCCAGCGTCTGGAAGCCCTGCGGCCCGGTCAGGCGCATGGAAAGCACCATCCACCAGGTATCGCCCAGCCCGAAGCAGGGTGTGCCGGCGGTGTGCTCCAGATGCCTCCGATTGGCCGCCACGCGCACCGGGCCGTGCTGATACAGGGGGTTGTCGCCCTCGTAGGGAAAGATGGTGACCTCCCCCTCCTGGCCGTGCAGACCTGCGTCGGCAGAATTGGAGCAGACGGTGCGGAAGCGGTGCAGCCCCAGCAACGGAGAGGCGTATCGCACCCGCCACAGGTCTCCCCCGTCCCAGAAGGCCGGGATGAGATGCTCCTGATCGTCGGGCGTGATGAACACCGCGTCCAGCAGAACCTCGTTACCCGGATCACGATAGCGCGCCTCGGCGCGGAAGACCCATTCGGACACCACATTCTGCGGTTGCAGGTTCACGAAGTATCACCTCAGCCTGTCCTGGAGGCCAGTGTTTAGAGGGGATTCTTTGGAGGCGTGGCCAATACTTTGTCCACCCGATGCCCGTCCATGTCCATGACCTCAAAGCGCCAGCCGCCCCAATCGAAGTAATCGCCGGCTTGAGGAATGCGCCCCATCTGGGCCATGACAAATCCTCCCAGAGTGTGGTAGCGGCCCCGCTCCTCCTCCGGCAGCGGAGCCAGCCCCAACAGGTCCTCCAGCTCGTCCACCGGGAGCATGCCATCCAGTAGCCACGAGCCATCCTCGCGTTGCATCGCCTCCGGCTCGGCGGCGGACTCCGTGGCGGCTTCGCCCACGATCGCCTGCATGACATCGTTGAGCGTGACCAGCCCCTGAATGGAGCCATACTCATCCACCACCAAGGCTAGATGGGTGCCTCCCGATTTGAAGGCTTCCAAGACCCGCGGCGCGGGGAGATTCTCCGGCACATACAGCGGCGCGCGGAGACTGGCCCCCAGGTCCAGCGCCCCGCCTTGCAGGTAACGAACCAGCAGGTCCTTGGCCTGGGCGACTCCCAGCAGATTGTCCAAATTTCCTTCGCCTACCGGGAAGCGCGAGTAGCCGCTCTCCTGCAACTTGCGAGCTATCTCCTCCGGCGGATCGCCAGCATCCAGCCAGACGATATCCGGGCGCGGGGTCATCAGCCGGGCCACCTGCCGGTCCCCGAGCCGGAAGACGCTTTCCACCATGTCCTGCTCCGCAGCCTCAAAGACACCTGCCTGAGTGCCCTGCTCCAGCAGCAAAGCGATCTCTTCCTCGGTGATCGGCGGCTCCGCGGAAGGCCGGACGCGGAGCAGCCGTAGCACGGCCTCGGTGGACTGACCAAGCAGCCAGATCAGCGGGGCGGACACATAAGCAAGCCCCTGCATCACCGGTGCGGTGAGCATGGCCATGCGCTCGCGGCTGTTCAGCGCCAGGCGCTTGGGCACCAGCTCGCCGAGCACGAGAGTGAAGAAGGAGGTAAGAATGACCACAATGGCGACCGCCACTCCACGGCTATAGGGGGCCAGCCAGGCGATCCCGGACAGGGGCCCGACCAGCTTCTCGGCCAGCGTCACACCCCCGTAGGCCCCGGCAATGATCCCGATGAAGGTCACTCCGACCTGCAGAGTTGCCAGGAAGCGATTGGGATTGTTAGCTAGCGCCAAGGCGGCCTTGGCCCGCGCATGTCCCGCCTGAGCCAACTGCTCCAGGCGCGACTTGCGAGCCGCCACTACTGCCAGCTCCGACATCGCAAAGAAGCCGTTAGCCAAGATGAGCAACAGCAGGATCACGATCTGCAGCACGGTGGTGAACATGTCGGCAGTGAGACGGGCCGCCCTGCTTCCGTCAACTCAGGAAGTGCGGCCTCGTCCGTCACCTCCTAGAGCACTCGGCCCTTGTCTTTCATAGTCTGTTCGAGAGACCAACTTGAGAGACTGAATCTGTGCTTCACCGCTTGCAGGCATGCGAGGGGAACCACCTCATGTATCGTCGGCCTGCCACAAGAACAGGCCTTGCAGGTCGAAGGAGAAATCGAAGACGGTCGCGCCCGCTGCACGCAGGGCCTGCTTGACCGCAAACTCACGGTTAGGCGCGCAGTGGAAAAGCATCGTCCCTCCACCTCCCGCTCCACAGACGCGGCCTCCGATCGCTCCCTGTTCAGTCGCAATCCCGTACAGCTCCTCAATGCGGTCATTGGTAACATCAGAATGCAAGGTTTTGTGCAGTTCCCAGATACGGCTCAACTCTCGTCCCGCCGCCTGAAGGCGCCCCGCCAAGAGGTGCAAGCGAATCTCTTCCGCCGCAGCGCTCATCCCCTGCAATCCCTCCATGACTACCGGATCCCGCGCCTCGAACCCGCGAGCTACCTTATGCAAAATCGCCCCCGCAGGGCGCGACACGCCTGAATAGCATACCACGAGGGATTTCTGCAGCTCGCACAGTACGGCCGGGGGCAGGGGCAGCACGTCCACCTCAATGCCGCGCATATCGGCTCGCGGCCAGTGCCGCATGTACTT
>JAAYIR010000311.1 GCA_012523355.1 candidate division WS1 bacterium | reverse complement strand
GACTACGGGGCCAGAGCAAATGACATCCAGGATGATACGGCAACGGTGCAAGCGGCTCTCGATGCCGCCGGGCAGAACGGCGGAGGCATCGTCTTCCTCCCCCGGGGGCGCTATCTCTTCGACGGCACTTTGACCGTGCCCCGGTATGTGCTGCTGCGGGGCGAGGGGGCCAATCTGACCACCCTGCACTGGCGGGACCGGGCCATGCCCCTGCCGGTGCTCATTCGAGGGACCAATTCCTTCGGCGTGGAGGACCTCACCGTCCTGGCCCATAACCACCAGGGAGGGATTGCTTCCGACTCGCGGGATATGCCCGGGGCGGGCCACGTCTTCCTGCGCCGTCTGGTGATGCGGCTCAATCGGTTCGAGCAGGTGAGCCACGAGGAGGCCCTGAAGCGGTTCGTCCCGCTGGGGACCTGGGCCACGCCCGAGACGACAGCGATCTACGTGGCGGGGGAGAATGTGCAGGTGACCGACTGCGATATCTCCTGTTCGAATGGACCTTTCTACATGTTCGCGCGGCATGGGTTGATGAGGAACAACAAGTTCTTCCAGGGCGGCACTTCCCATATCGTCAGTGGAGAGAACACCATCTTTGAGGATAATGTGGTGACCGGAGGGCCGGTGGCCCGGGGCGGGGCGGAGACCCTGACCCGCGTCTATTTCGCCCGCAACCGCATCGGGAGCATGTCGCTGCACGACGCGGAGCTGTTCACCACGGACGGCGGCTGGCGCGAAGAGGTGAAGATCAGTGGTGAGGGCACAGAGTTCACGCTGAACAAGGACGTAACCTGGGATCGGGCGCGGGGGGTCGGATCTTTCCATGGAGGGGCCCTGAGCATTCTACGGGGCAAGGGCGCCGGGCAGTATCGCTTCATAACCGCATACAAGGGCCGTGAGATAGAGCTGGAGCGGCCCTGGGATATCCCGCCGGATGACGATTCGATGATCATGCTGAACCGCTACGAGCGGCAGGTGCTGGTGGTAGGCAACGAGTTCCACGATGGGACCATCGTGCAGAGCTATACGCGAGGGCTGGAGTGGGTCTTTGCGGGCAACAAGCTGACGCGCGGGGGCGGGATCCACAATGCCGGGCGCGGCACCAACCCCAACTGGTATTGCCAGTACTTTGACAATGAGATACTGGTGGGGAGTGGGTTCCGAGGCACCTGGAACGAGCAGCCGCCCGGGGACTCGCATCTCCAGGTGGTGGGCGACGCCGCCCGGGGCGCAGTCTTTCGGCGTAATGCCCTGCACAACAACGCCCACATTAGCGTGGCTCAAGTGGTGCGCGACGTGGTGATTGATGGCAACACGCTCATGGATGCGGACGTAGGCATTGTGGTGGATCCCCGGAGTGAAGGGGTTCTGCTCGCGAATAACCGCTTCGAGCGCGTGGTGGAGCCGATAGCGGGTCTGGGGCCAACCTCCTTCATCCACCCGGCGGAGCTGTACCTGGCGCGACTGGCGGCGCGTGACGCGGTCCCGGAGAAGGTGACAGCCTCAGCCGTGTGGCGCGCGGCCTGCCAGCGGCTGGAGACGCTGCGGCAGAAACCAGCCGGTTCCGCGGAGGTGGCGGAGGGGATAGTCGCCTGCCAACGGGAGCTGATACAGGCGGCGACCGCAGCCTTGCCGGAGGAGCAGCCTCTGCGGCTGGCCCAGACCCTGACCGGCTTGCAGGTGGCGGAGGTCGGGGCTTCGCAACTGGCGCCGGTGCTGGCCGGGGCCGTGGGGGGTAAGGCCACTGTCAACCTGCGCGTCACCCTGCCCGAGTGGTCGGCGCCGACGACGGTGGCGGTGGGGTTCCCGCCGCTGGAAGGCTGGGAGGCGGAAGATCCCGCGCCGGTGGAGATAAAGCCTGGGGGGGACGCGACGTTGAAGGCTGGGCTGACAGTGCCAGGAGGAGTCTGGGGCAAACCTACGGTTCCCCTGGCCTACCGGCTGGCAGGGGAAGGCTGGGAGCTGCAGGGCGAGGGCAGTCTGCAACTGGGGCACGGGGGCCGGGTCTCGCCGGACATGGTGACCGAGTGGATGGTGGTGGGCCCCTTCCAGAGCGAGCGTCCGGCAATACTGGGAGAGCAGGTGTATCCGCCGGAGCGACGCCTGGACCTGAAGGCCAGCTATCCGGGAATCGAGGGCGAGGTCCGTTGGCAGCCGGTTAAGCTGACCACGGCCCCGGCGGTAGACTTCACCGAGCTGTACGGGAAGCCGGAGAAGGGCGTGGCCTTTGGAGTGGCGGCGCTGCGCGTGAAGAAGCCGACCGCTGTGGCGATTACGACCAACGGAGGGAGCACGTACGCGGCGGGCAATACTTACCTGGACGGACAGATCATTGGTGTGTCCTTACGCTATGGCATACGACAGGTATCAACGACTCTCAGCCCAGGAGATCATGTGCTACTGTGCGGAGTGGCCTTGAACGGGGAAACCTGGCGGCTCAGCGTGCAGGTAGAGGTAGACCCCGCGGCGGCGCCGGGGGACGTGGTGGTGCTGCCTGTAGAACAGCTAAGCACAGTGGAACTACTGAATCCGCCTGCGGCCCCGCCTCCGCCCGAGGGAAAGAACCTGGCCTTCGCCGACGGCTATGACTGGAAGCTGGTCCACCAAGACGACTTCGACCGGAATCGGTTGGGCACGGACTGGGAGGCTTCGGAGGGCAGCACCTGGCGACTGGAGGAGGGACGGCTGCTAGCTGGAGGCGCCTGGGAATACCTCACCTTCCGGGAAAAGCTCGTGCCGCCGGTGCGCGTGGAAGCGGATATCACCGGACACGAGAAGCGAGCCCGGTCGTGGATGAACGCCTTTACGTTGACACGGCGCAGCGAGGTCACGGGGAGGAAGCTCTGGCACGACGTCCGGGGCTGGGGGTACATGCTGATGCTGGGCTGGCATGACCGGCAGACGAATGAGCTATGGCGCGGGGCGGAAGAGGTGCAGGTCTCCAAGGAGGGCCCCTTCATCGAGCCCGGCCGGCCCAGTCATGTGATTGCGCAATTCACCCCCCAGCGGCTGCTGCTGGTGGTGGATGGCAAGGTCTCGCTGGACTGGAAGGACCCGAAATGGATGGAGGAACAAGACGCGTTGTCCCTGTTCAGCGCGTGGAGCCGCGACGGGATTGATAACCTGCGCATCTATCAGGCGGCCCCCTAGAGAAGGGACCGATGTTCGGGAAGACGGGCTGGTGAGAGTGCCTGGGTGGTTCAGGAATCGCCAGGGACCAGGTCCACCAGGGCGTGGCCCCGTCCGGGGAGAATGCTGACCAGGGCGCCCTCGTGAAGCTCCACGGGGGCGGCGGTCCAGAAGTCATGTGCCGGGGTCTGCGCTCCCAGTCCGAGAACGGCCAGAGGCAGCCCAACGACGGTGGGCTCATCGCTCCAGTTGAAGAGGCCGACGGTGTGGCTGGCGCCGAACTCACGGCGAGTGCGGCTGTCGGGGGCGTGGTGGCGGACAAGGATCTGGGGCAGGGGACGCCCGAAAAGCGCCGGGCGGTCCGGGCAGGTCACACGCCCGCCCTGGTCACAACGGCGGGACAGGACGCGGTACTCCTCGCGCATCTCCTCGGTGAAAGTCTCCACGGGCCCCGAGAACTCCAGCATGCCAGCGCTGAGGTAGGCGAAAGCATTCCGGGAGCGGCGCTCCTCCACAGGGATCTCGGGCTGGCCCATGCAACTGTCGAGATTGGGGTACCAGGTGGACTTACCCGTGGCCAGGAGAGCCGGAAGTAACCAGGCAACGTTGTACAGGTGGTGGTACCACTCGCCGGAGTCTATGTCAATGCCGGCGCGGTAGGCGTCGGGGCCGTTGATCGCCAGAAAGGGATTGCCGAGCGGGCAGGAGATGCAGTGCAGGAAGTAGCCGTGGGGCCCCAGGGCCTCACGGAAGGCGCTGAGGAGCCAGCGCTTCCAGGTCACATTTGTGCCGCCATGACGGAAGACGGCACGAGGATGGTCAAACATATAGGAGAAGAAGTCCAGCTTGATGCCCTCGAAGCCCCAGTCGGCAGTGACGGTGTGGATCATGCGCTCGGTGAACGCCCGAGCTTCGGGGACGGAGGCGTCGAGGCAGAGATGGCCGACATCGTCGAGGGGGCGGCCTGTGGCGTCGCAGAGGAGCCACTCGGGGTGCTCACGGGCAATCACGCCTTCGGGATCCACGCGCATGCCCAGCCAGAGGGCGGGGCGCAAGCCGCGCTCACGGCAGGCCGAGACAAAGCCTTGCGGACCGGAGGGGAAGCGCTCCGGGTCCCAGACCTCCTCCGGGTTACCATAGTAGACATCAATCGCACCGTAGGAACCAGTACCCATGCGAGGGCTGCCAGAAGGCTCGCGGCTGGGACGCTGGTAGCCGTGGTCAAGCTGGAAGTACCCTCCGCCCTGTAGCTCCGCAACCACGTCCATGCGGCGGAGACAAAGGGCCTCGTTCACGTTGGTGAAGACTCCGAAGTTCCAGGTGCAAAAGGCTGGCTCACGGTCCAGGCGACTGTCCGGCCCGGAGAAGCGGTGGCGAAGCGACAACTCAGCCATGTAGGCGTCGAAGAGCCCGTCGGGAGGGCAGCAGAGGAGCTGGTACAGGGTGGTCTCGAGGGTCATCTCCTCCCCCGGCGCCAAGGTCTCCGGACCGCCGATCCAGGTGTACTCGCTGCGCAGCTCCAGCACGTGGGGAGGACAGGAAGGGAGGTCGAGGTGCCAACTGGGTTCGTGGCGGGCCTGGGTGAGGGCGGCCTCGAGCAGCCAGCAGTCGCCATCACTTTCCCCGAGAAAGAGAGCCGGGATCAACCCGTCGGCCTGCGCGCCCACCCGCAGAGGGGACAGCGGCAACGGGCTGAGGAAGGGCCACTGCGGACGACTGTGCGGCAACAGCTCGTAGCGCAGATTCTGGGAGTTGCCGAATAGGGGGACGCCGCCCTCGCCACTATGGATCACCGGCCCGAGGCCAGCTTCGTCAACTCCGAAACCGTAGCCCGTGAAAGTGAAGTCTGCCGGGCTGTGATTGACCAGGCGTGGAGTGACGGTCCACCCCCCGCCAGTAGCAGAAGGAGCGAGGTCCAGATGCGCCTCGACTCCGGGCGCGATCTCAGCTCCCTGCAGCGCAAGCTGCCGACCGCCGGCGAGCACATAGAAGCGCAGCCCGTGCCAGCCATTGCCAGTGTCGGGATTCACGAAACTAAGGGCGCCAGTGGGATCGAGAGTTGGGTTCAGGGTGGTGGGGGCAGAGGGGCTCTGGGAAGACATGTTCGTGCTCCTAATCGTGGACTGCTGCATGGCCTGCGGCGGGCGAGCTGCTCTTCGCCGGAAGGGCAGGCCAGCCCTTCTCCCCCACCTCCTGCTGATTGTCGGCTATCTCCCGGCGCCTCGGTCCAGAGACTCAAGGGCGCGAGCGATGGCCGCCCGGCGAGCACGGAGATCGCGGGGGTCCTGGGACCAGACCAGGACGTTCTTCACCAGCGGCTCCAGGTTGAGGAGGGCCTGCGCCTGCTCACGCTGCGCACCGGAGGCACGCGGCAGGCGCCGCTCCAGCTCCGCCAGGTATTCGTAGTCCTCCAGACCGTCGCGAAGGTTCTCCAGGCGGGCACTGGGATACACGGCCTTCATACGCGGAGCCGGGTAGGTAAACCATCCTAGACCGAAGGCTGTCCCCAGGTTCCAGCGCTTGGCAGGCCAGCGCTGTTCCGGGACCTTCTCGACGTACTGCAGAGCGCCGCCCACCCAGCTGTTCGAAGAATAGTACAGCACGCCCGCCCCGCCATACTTGTAGACCATCCAGGGCATGATGCGGAGGTCAACGGCGGGTTCGTTGATGAGGACGCCGGGCACGTGACGGTCCAGCGTGCGCTTACCGGGGCCGCAGATGTAGGCGACAAAGGGCTTCCCCTGGCGCGTCTGCTCGGCCAGGTACTCTTTGCTCTCCTCCAGCAGGGACAAATTGGGACCCCAGGCGTCCACGTACTCCTCTGCCCACTGGTGGTAGCGGGGCGAGGGGTCCATGCCATAGTTGAACAGACGCAGGCCCGGGGCCAGCTCGCGCAGAGCACTGTGGAACTTGCGCAGATAGAGGTTCTCCGGGGCATCAATGTTGGCCGCGCCATAGGGTGGCTCATCACAGTTTTCGAGATAGCACCGGTCGAGCCAGCCGTTCTCCTGGAGGAAGCGCTCATAGGCCGGCCAGAAGGCCTTCCACAGCTCGGTTTCCATGACCGCCTCCTGGCTTAGCGGCTGTTCCGGAAACAGGCTGGTCTCGCCGGTGCGCTTGTCGAGCACTTTCGTTCGACGGCCAAAGACTCCGGCAAAGTGGCCGCCCCAGCCCGGGTAGCAACTGAGATTGGCGCTGAACCAGTTGCCGTTGGCCAGACAGATCTCGTAGAAGGGCTTCAACTGGCTGAAGTCAAAGGCATAGCTGCCGTCCTGCTCAAGAGAGACTTCCACCAGACTGGCCATCTGCAGCCAGGAGAGCTGGGAGGTCACGCGATACGTATCCATGAAGCGCACTAGGGGCGTGAGTTCCTCCGGGCTGCACCAGGAGCCATAGTACTCAGGGAAGCCCTCTCCCATGTTGAACCAGGTGTCCGCCCGGAGGCTCCACTGGCGGGGGAGGGAGAAGTCGAAGACCTTCACGGAGAGAGGCACCTCCAAGACGCCGGTCGGTGCGCGGAAGGTCAGGGTGCCCGTGTAGGTTCCCGCCGGGGCCTGAGCCGGGGCGTGGACCGTGAACCAGAAAGGCGCCAGGCGGTCGGGGTCCAGGAGGCCCTGCGCCTGCTCCTCGGGCGGGAACAGAGTGTCGGGAGGAAGATCAGGACACCCGGGGAGAGGAATCAGGGGATCGGGCCAGTCTTCACCTACTTGGGCCACGCCCTCGCGCACCGGAGAGACGAAGCCTACACGATAGCGGCGGATATGAGAGGCCCGCAATCTCGCGCCCTGCGGGCCAATCAGATCGGAGACCTCAACTGTCACGCCCGTGACGGGTTTCGCGCCGGG
>JAAYIR010000310.1 GCA_012523355.1 candidate division WS1 bacterium | reverse complement strand
GACGGGAAGTATGCGCTGGGCGGGCTGGTGCCGGGGACCTGGACGCTGACCCCGACCAAAGCCGACTGGAGCTTCACGCCTGCCTTGAGACAGGTGGAGATCAGCGAGACGGATCCGACCGGACAGGACTTCACGGGCAGCACCTCCAGTCCGGTGATTGAAGAATGGGCCGAGGCGGCCTGCACGGCGGAGAGCACGGCGCAAGGGACGGGCTGGAGAGTGATCCCCGGCGGGGGAGAGGCTGGACCGGCGACGGCGGGCCTGCTGACCACCGGCTGGCGGCTGCGAGCCGGTGCGAGCGGGGCAGCGGCGCTGGCGGCGGTAGAGGGCAGCCTGCGGCGCGACCGCTGGAGCGCCAGCGGTGCAGGAGCGACGCCAGGAGCCGGGGCCAGCGGGCAGCGCCTGCGGCTGGCCGGGGCAGCGCTGGCGGCCCAGGCAGAAGTGACCGCAAGAGCGACCGCGACGCTATTTGCGAGAGCGGTGGCGGAGTGCTGGGCTGTGGTGGAGGCGCTGGGCGGACAGCTAACTTACGGAAGCGGCACGGTTCAAGGTGTCACGGAAGTTGAGGCCACGGGAGAGCGTGGGCGAGAGGGCAGCGCTCAGGCAGAGACACAGTCCTCGGCCACCGGGACAGGTATGCGATTGCGCTTCGCCCAGGCGGGCGGGAACATGCAGGCGGCTGCGACGGGCACAGGCCAGGCGGCCTTTTCGGCGCAAGCGGCGTTGGCCCTCCACGCCGTGGTCTCCGTCGCAGCCGCCGCTCTGCACGGCGTGCGGGCCGTGACCGCAAGCATGATCATGTGGGCCAGCGGGCGGTTGGCACCGAGCCGGCTGACGGCCTCGGGGCGCCTGGCCCCCTGCCGGTGGCTGGCGCGAGAAATAGGAGGCAACGGAATGGATTACCTGGGCATCAAGGAGAAGATGCCGGAGGAGATTGTGCCGCGGCGCTGGAGTGTGGACTTTGGCCCCAACCTGGTGCCAGGGGAGACGATTACCGGGGCCAGCCTGCGCGTGCGGGACCGGGAGACCCTGGAGGACGTGACCGCGACGATGGTTCACGGCGGGCCGGTCGTAGAGGACTCGCGGGTGTCCGCGATCTTCGCCGGCGGAGCGACAGGGCACGAATATGCCGTGACCGTCGAGGTTCATACCAGCGCCGGAGCCGTGAATCAGGAAGTATTCCTGATCGCGGTGAGGACGCCGCCAGGGGTGTAGAGGATCGCGCGGTAACCACCGCCCCGGGGCCTCACCCCCTGGGCGGCTGTGAGGCAGCCGCCGGTCCCCCTCCCCTGGCAGGGGAGGGGGATAGGATCGCAGAGCGGGCCGGGCTCGCAGCGCAGACGCCGCTCGTGCGGCCCCTCCAGTGGGGAGGATGGTAGAAATTGCGGCAGGTGGAAGGTGGGTGAGCGGGCGGCAATTCGGCGCGGACGCCGAAAAGCCGCCCCTACGGGGAACGGCAGGGAGGCCTCACCCCCTCGGCGGCTGAGGGACAGCCGCCGGTCCCCCTCCCCTGGCAGGGGAGGGGGATAGGATCGACGGCATGGGACGGGCTCGCGGAGCCCCACCCCGCCGCTGGCTCAGGCCAGCGGCACCCCTCCCGCGACGGGAGGGGTGCAGACCACCACAACAGCCACCACCGGGTGCGATAAATCGCACCCCTACGGGCAAACGGCGATGGAGGAGCGGAGCGGGCCGGGGGGCGTGGAGAGGATTGAACTATGCGGGATTACCTGTTTGAAGAAATCTTGGACCGGCGGGCGAATGTCACCCGCCCCAGCGTGCGGGTAGATCAGGAGCTGCTGGCGCATGAGCCGGAGTATGCGCTAATCGAAGCCGCCGTGCCCCTGCGCTTGCGACCACTGCGGGCCACGCTGGATGCGACGCTGCTCGGGGCCTTCCCACGCGCCGGGGCTGTGGCCTACGCAGCCTCCGGGGACCTGCGCGCACAGGACCGGATCGGGGTGATCCAGGGCCTGACCACGCTGCGGGCGGACGCGGGAGAGGACAGCCGGGAGCTCGAGGTCGCTAACCCGGAGACCCTGGCGCCCGGTCAGCGGCTGCACCTGCGCGAGGCCGAGGCCTGCGTGGAGGGGCGGGTCGCCGAGGTGGCAGGCAGCACCGTGAGGCTGCGCGAGCCGCTCGCCATGGGATTCCGCGCCGGCGCGAATGTGGAGCGGATCGAAAGCTGGGAAGTCCTGGGCGTCGAGGAGGCCGGGAGCGGACATCATCTGAGAGTGGCGCTGAGGCGGAGGGTGTGAGAGGGAGAGCACCCCACCCGCCCGGCTACGCCGGGCGACCTCCCCTAGACTAGGGGAGGTACGGAGACCACCGCGACAAGCACCGCCCCGGGGCCTCACCCCCTCGGCGGCTGCGAGGCAGCCGCCGGTCCCCCTCCCCTGGCAGGGGAGGGGGATAGGATCGTAGAGCGGGCCGGCCTCGCGGCGCAGACACCGAAAAGCCGCCCCTACGGGGAACGGCAGGGAGGCCTCACCCCCTCGGCGGCTGCGGGGCAGCCGCCGGTCCCCCTCTCCCCGCGTCCTCGCTCCGCTCGTCCTGGGGAGAGGGGGATAGGAGGGAGTGGACAGGCGAGACGCCTGTCCTACCAGGGAGGGCGAGAGGCCCGGCTCGGTGGACCGATACATAGAAAGGATACGCGATGGTGGAGCTGCATCATAACGAGATCTGCGCGGCGCTCAGACATATCGTCCAGGGCCTCGCGCCTCTTACTGCGGACCCGGAAGGCGACCTGCTGACTGTGGGGAGTAATCGCCTGTTTCACCTCGGCGAGACCGTGACCCTGGTCAACACCCAGGGGGACGAGGAGGAGCACAGCATCGTGGAGCTCCCCGGGCTGACCCAGATCCGCCTGGACAGCCCGGTGCGAGGAGACTTCCGCGTGGCCGCCGGCGGAAGGCTGCGGAGCGAGGAGGGGGGCCTGGAGGACCTGCAATGGGTGGGGCAAGGGCTGCCAGAGATAATGCCGCAGCCGCCGGAGAACATGCTGCCGTGCATCATTGTGCAGCCCGGGCGTCTCGAGCAGCCGCTCTCGGAAGGCACCAACCGGGGCTACCAGCAGAACTACCACTGCCGCATACACTACCTGCATCCCGCGCGGGCCGGGGAGGCCGCCAGCCAGGAGTTGCTGGAGCAGGCCGCGCGGCTGTTCCGGCGGCTGATGAGCGATCCCTACGTAGGCGGCACCGCCTGGTACGCACAGGTCGTGCGCCTGGAGCCCGAGCCGGAGAGCGTGCGGCGCATGAGAGATAAAGGTTTTCCCGTGGTGGGTGTGGAGGTCGAGATGGTGGCACAGCGGCTGGAGGTCGGAGGCGGGTAGGAGAAGAGCGGGAGTAAGATGCGGAAGGAGGCCCAGCCTTCCCCGGGCGAAGGCCAGCGGTGGGGGAGGCCTCACCCCCTCGGCGGCTGCGAGGCAGCCGCCGGTCCCCCTCCTCTGGCAGGGGAGGGGGATAGGATGGTATCTAGCAAGGGACAGGCG
>JAAYIR010000309.1 GCA_012523355.1 candidate division WS1 bacterium | reverse complement strand
CCTGGCTCCGGAGCGAGTATGGAGACCTTGACACCCTCAACCGCACCTGGAATACGCGCTACAGCGACTGGGAGGACGTCATGCCCGATCGTGGCACTCGCCAGTCGCCCTGCGCCGTGAATATCGCCTGGGCCTATTACATGGACAATGTCCAGATCCCCCGGGTGCTCCGCGCCCGCGCCGAAGCCCTTCGAGACGCTGATCCTCTCCACCGCCCCGTCTTTGCGCACAAGGCGGCGCCCACGATCGGCGCTGGTCAGGACTGGACCTATGCCCGTTGCCAGGACTTTCTCGGCTCCTCCTGCTATCCCGCCTGGTCGCCCTTCCAACCCTGGGACGATCGCCCGACCCCCGTGGACGAGGCGGCCTATCATCATGCCTCTCTTCTGGCCGAGATGTACTCGGTCGCGCTGCAGTACGATTACCTCCGCTCCTGCCAAGCCCCTGGCAAGCCGGTCTGGGCTGCCGAGTTCCAGGGTGGGCCGGTCAACACGGGTTTGCACAAGGGGCGTGTCCCTTCCGCCGAGGATCTCCGCCGCTGGGTACTTACCGCTGTCGGCTCGGGTGTTACCGCCCTCTCTTTCTGGGTTACGCGCGCCGAGATCATGGCCGGTGAGACCAACGGCTTCAGCCTGCTCGACAGCACCGGCGACACCACCTCCCGTTTCGAGGAGGCCTCCCGCCTGGGCCAGCTCCTCAACACCCATCCCGACCTCTTCGGCCAGCCCACGTGGCCTGGCGCTCCCGTCGCTCTCCTGGTGGACGAGTGGAACTGGCAGCTCGAACGGCTGCTCGACCTCCCCGGTCAATTGCCCTACAGTGTACGTGGCTGGCACCGCCTGCTCTGGGAGGCGGGCATACCCGTGGACTTCCTCGAGGCCCGCCATCTGCAGGAAACCGACCTGAGCCGCTACCCGGCGCTAGTCTGGCCCTTCCCCCTGAGCGCCTCCGAGGACCTCGTCCAAACCCTCTCCGCCTACGTTGCCGCCGGCGGCAACCTGATCAGCGAGGCCTGTCCTGGTCGTCTGAGCCGTCAGGCCTTCGCCAGCCGTGGCGAGCTCTCTCCCGCCGCCCGTGAACTCTTCGGAGTTGAGCACGCTGGTCTGGTCATGGTCAGTGAGCCGGAGCGCCCGCACCGCTGGCTCCCTCGCGAGCGCACCTGGGGGGAGTTTGCGCCACCTGCCTTTCTGCGCGGTACTGGTCTCCTGGACGGGCAGCAGGCCCGCGCGGACTTCTACCTCGAGACCTTCACCTGTCGCGGTTGCGAGCCCTGTCTCCTCGCTGGCGACGCTGTGGCCGGTACGGTGCGTCAGGTCGGCTCCGGACGTGCCTGGCTCCTGGGCACGCTCTTGGGCCACAGCGGTACTGCTTACCGTGAGGAGCACACGCCCGCCTTCGTCCGCGCGCTGCTGGCCCGCTCTGGCGTTTCCCCAGCGCACCCTGGTCGTCTCCTGCTGCGCAAGCGCGTCACTCCCGCCGTCGAGGCCTGGCTCTTCACCAACCCCCTCCCGGTCGCCGTGACCGAGCAGGTGCATGTCGCTGG
>JAAYIR010000057.1 GCA_012523355.1 candidate division WS1 bacterium | reverse complement strand
GCGCGCGGGGGGTAGCTGGGGTACTTGCGCGCGAAATCCTCCAGCATGGCCACGGCCTGGCGGGCGTAGCGCTCATCGAAGGTCTTCTGGTAGGCCTCCCCGAGCTTGCGGAGGGCAGCGAAATTGCTCATGAAGGTCTTGTAGTCTGCTTCCGACCAGCTAGGGCGATGGTATTGCGTGCCGTCATTCCGCGGCCGGGGGGTGAATACCGTGGGATAGGACGGGAAGACAAGCTCCTGGTCGAGCAGGTCCTCGGCGGCGGCGAGTTCTTTCGCCCGCTCCTCCGCACTGAGGGCGGCAAGGCGCTCCCTGTGCGCTGGCCACCAGTCCGGGGGATGGAGAATGAAGGGATGTTGTCGGTGTGGGAGGGGCTTGGTGGCAAGAAGGGGCACCACGTGTTCAGTACCGGGAGCACCCTCCGTTTCCAGAGTTACCAGCAGCTCCTCATGGTACAGGTCGCGGACCTGGTCAAGCGCTTCGCGTGGCACCTCCACGTAGGCAGCCAAGGCGCCGCGCTGGCGGGGTTTGAGCGTGATCGAGTCCTGCATCATCCCGGCGCGGAAGCGTCTGAGCAGGCGGCGGTCAAGCAGGGCCCGGACGGACTGCGGTTGGTCGGTGAGATTTCGCAGCCGCAGGTGGTAGTCGTAGCGATAACCGCCATTGGACAGCCACCGTCCCTCGCCCCACACTCCGCCCTGTTCGCGTCCCAGGACCTCCACCGGAGCGGCGATGAGGCGCAGGTTGTCAATCATCACGGTTCCGCTGGTTCCGAACATCACCTGAGAACTCAACTGAAGGTTGGGCTGGGTATTGTCATAGGGCTGAAAGAAGACGTACCAGTCGGGATAGTCGGTCCATTCGGAGAGGCTGCGCCAGGTATCGCCAAACACTGGGCGGCGGTCATACAGCCCCCAGGAGGGCGGGAGATCCGCGATCTGCCAGGGTACACCCCCATAGAGAACGGAGGTGGAGGTGGCCACCCCGGGGCCGATCAGGCCGTCCTCGCTGAAGGCGCGTATGTCCAGGGCAAAACGCGTGTACCGGGGCAGGTCGGGAACCCGGCGGGTCAGCTTGTACCGCAGGGTAGTACTCACGTCCGTGCAGCGCCACACCAGGACGTGGTTGCCCGGGCCAGGCCCGGGGGCGATTTCTATCTCGGCGTCGCCCTCCCAGGCCTCCAGGTCCTGCTCGAAATCGTCGAGGATTACCACGCGCCCGCCGCTCTCAACCCGTGGCAGCTCGGCCGCGCAGGCGGATACCACCACCCAGAACAGCACGAGCAAGCTCACCGCTAGACACACCAGAGTAAGTCGGATGGCTGGTAGCATGG
The DNA here is from genome assembly GCA_012523355.1 of candidate division WS1 bacterium. Taxonomy (GTDB): domain Bacteria; phylum Armatimonadota; class Zipacnadia; order Zipacnadales; family Zipacnadaceae; genus Zipacnadum. The sequence goes on along the minus strand of JAAYIR010000057.1, from coordinate 7,276 downwards.
CTATACCCCCTGGGTTGATGAGTTCCGTGCTCGCTGTCCCCTGGCCGAAGGGCCACATCCGTTACGCTTGCTCCCTCCCGGTCCGACGTCAATTTCCCTCCCGGGAGGGGAATCTCCTGTCTCCTGGTGGGTAACGGCCCTCTCTCGACTTCCCGACTCCATCGTGCTATCATTCGGGCATTCCTGCCACCCGGAGGTATCCCATGCGGAATCGGCTTCTGGTAGGCGCCGTTCTCGCCGTCCTGCTCGTCGTCGTATCCCTGGCTCACGCCGCGCTGAGCCCCTTCGTGGTCACCCGCATTAAGCAGGCGGTGGTGTACATTGAGGTGACGCTCACCCTTCCCGGCGGGGGAGAGAGTGGAGGAAGCGGCAGCGGCTTCGTCATTGCGCGCGATGGGCAGGTCGTCACCAATGCGCATGTAGTTTCTCTGGACACCGAGCGGGAGGAGGGCGGCACGGTGCGCGCCACACGGAGACGCGTACTGGTCACCTTCTACTCCGGCACCGAACAGGCCAAGACCTATGAGGCCGTGGTGAAACGTGAGAACCCCGACCTGGACCTCGCGCTGCTGAAGATTGACCTGGAGACTCCTGCCTATCTCGAGCTGGCCGATTCCGAGGCGGCCGTGGAGACCACTCCGGTCTATGTATGCGGCCATCCCCTGGGGCTGAAGGAAATCTCCATTCACACCGGCACCATCAGCGCCCGCCGCACCTGGGAGGGCCGCCGGTATATCGAGCATGACGCGATGAGCGAGCCCGGCAACAGTGGCGGCCCGCTGGCAGACCAGGACGGGCGTGTGGTGGGCATCCACAGCATGACTCTTACTGGAGGCAGCCGGCAGACGAAGTTCGCCATCCCCTCCAACGTCCTGCGCGATTGGCTGGCAACTCCACCCGAGCAGGACCCGGTGGCTCCGAAACCTGGCGCGACGGTGAAGAGCCTCTTGGAGGAGGCCGGACTGGAGTTTAAGGAGGAAGAAGACGGCATCTTCAGTCTTCCCTATGAAGACAATGTCAACGTAAAGGCTCATCAGTGGAAGGATTTTTTTCGGGTATTTGTGAGATTTGGCGAGATCCCAGGGAAGGACCTGGAGGGTAAAGGGGAGACGGCACTTAAGGCCCTAGCCTTCAATTACGACGACCCGGTGGGGCGTCTCAGCCTGTGGAAACATGACGAGGAGGACGAGCAGCACATGGACCTGTATTGGGAATGTCAGATCCCCATGTCCGCAGCCTCCCCGAAGTACGTGCGCATTCTCGCTGACGTCGCGGATAGTCAGGCCGTCAACTGGCAGAAGCTTCTGCGGGCGGAGAACCTCGAGGCTCCGAACTTCGCCTATCCCGGCGGCGAGCTCGAGGAGCTTCTGCCTCGGCTAAAAGCCATAATCCAGGCTACCAAACTCAAGTTCTCGGAGGCGGAAGAGTACTTCTCGATCAAGTACGACAACGAGGTGACAGTGCACGCGTCAATCTACAAGGGCATGATCTATACCCACTGCTACGTTAGTGGGATGCTGGGTCTGACTCCCCAGTCCCAGGGTCGCCGGGCGCTTGCCTTCCTGGAATGGAACTGGTATGACGACTTCGGGCGTCTGGCGTTGGACACGGACCGCGATCTGGTCTGGGAATCGCAGGTGCCCTACAATTTCATGACCCCGGACTTCTTTGCGATCCTCTGCGAAACGGGCTCCGGGCAGGTGGCTGATTTCTGGAACGCGTTTGGCCGCGTGCCTCTCAACGGCGACTAATCCGGGAACCCAACAGCCGCTCTCCAGCGTTATTCTCCCTGACGCAGACCCGAAGTCCTGGGGTGTGAGAGGGCAGGATGGAACCTGATTGCCGGCTCTTGTCACTTCGGGAGCCCGCAAGCTACGGCTCTAGACTGGAAGGAGTGATCAGCCATCGGCATCCTGAGAGAATCCAGACGTTACGGTGTGTCTCCTGAGGTTCTTGCGAGGCTATGGCCGCGAGTTGCTGAGTCCCTGGGCCTCACCGTCGAGGGAATCGAGCTTGAGGAGCAGCTCGCGACTCTGACAGCGCCCGCACCGCCGGGTGGAAACGAGGAGTTGACGCCGCGCTATCTCGTCCGTTTCACCCCTGCGTTCCAGGCGGGAGTGACAGTAGTGGCGCTGACCCTGAACGACCCTGCGGCCCTGGCCGGGAGCGAGAAGCTGGAGAACGCAGGTCGCGACTTCTTTGTTCACCTGGAGCAGGTGATGACCGCCGAAAGCATAGACTTCTCTCCGCCACCCGCGGAGGTTCGTCTGCAGGAGGACCGCAGACGCCGAGTTCTGGCCTGGCTGGCCGGGATCTTCGTGGTGGTGGTAGCTGTGACCGCCCTCAGCTTCATGGGCTTCTTCTCGGGTGGGCAGCGTCCGGAGTTGGCCCCCGCGAATGCCGTGAATGCGCTTACCGGTCTGCCTGATCCTAATTATGGAAGGGAGCCAGCCTCCGTGAGTGAATCACTACCCCCTCCGCCGCCCCAGCCGAAAGACCCCAGCGAAGCTACGGGCACGGTGGTAACCCTCGAGACGACCCAAGGCGATATTGTCGTGGAGCTGTTTGACGAGGCGACGCCGATCACCGCCGGTAACTTCCTCCTGCTGGTGAAGTCCGGTTTCTACAATGGGCTGAGCTTTCACCGCGTGGAGCCGAACTTCGTCATCCAGGGTGGAGATCCCCAGGGCACCGGTGGCGGCGGCCCCGGCTACACCATCCCCGATGAGCTCAATTCTCATCTCAAGCATGATCGTGGCATGTTGTCCATGGCCAAGACTGCTGAACCGAACACGGCTGGCAGCCAGTTCTTCATTGTTACGGGTGGACCGGAAACCGTGCAGCATCTGGACGGCCAACATGCAGTGTTCGGACGGGTGCTGGAGGGGATGGACGTGGTGGACAAGATTGAGGTGGGGGACAGAATGAAGCGTGTAATTGTGGTGGAGGAGTCCAAGCAGGCACCGAAGGCGATGGATGAGGCGAAGCGCGCCCGCGTGCCCGACCTTGGTTAGGGCGACACGCTGATCCAGATCCAAGCTCTGGTCTTATCATCAGTCGTACCTCTTGCGCCCCGTCGTCCACGGCGGGGCGCGCTTGCGTCTTCAGCTGTTTGCCTGAGCCAGACAGCTTGTCGTCTGCGTCGAAGGCAGTGTCCCCAGTGCTATGGGGAAGGTTCCCTGGCCCCGCTCGCAGAACACAAGGGCAAATTGTGAATCGTTTGAGGCTATCGGAGGGGTAACTGTGGGAACCTGTAGTTTCGCCGTGGCCGCGCTGCTCCTGACGCTGGCTGAGGCAGGAACCGCCGCTCAGCCATCTTCTCCTCTCCCGCTGGTGTTGACGGCGAAGGACATCGGGGCAGTCGCCCAGCCGGCAGACGCGTTCTCTGTCATGCCCGGCGAGTCGCTCGACCCTCGCCTCCAGGGCCAGGAAGTTGCCGTCAGCAGCGCGGAGGAGGCGTTCATCCCTCTGCAGGTGCCCGCTCTGGGACGGTACCGTGTGGTGGTCGCGGGTGTGGATCAGGGGGAGAGCTGGGGACGGGCGGAAGCCAGCGTTGACGGGGAACCAGTCTGCTGGGAGACGGTGGGGGTGACCGCTGCCCTGGCCAGTCACCTCGAGGTGGTTCTGGCCGAAGGGACTGAGCGGCTGCGCCTGCGCCGGGTTTCGGGTCGCAGGAGAGGCGTGGTGCAGATCACGGTGACACCGGTCATGACGACTGCCCCGCGGTCCGCGGTCATGGCCGTCGGGCCGTTCATCTCGGCGGCGCCGGTCGCAGCCGTGGCCCGGGAAATGATTGATGCCCAGGCCTGGAAGCATCCCTATCCACCGGAGACTGCGCCTGAATCTGAGGTTCCGTTGGACCTGGGGAACGGCAAAAGCGCCACCTGGCAGCCGCTGGCCGAATTCCCGGTCCCTCTCACCCGGGATCGCCTGGTCTTCACCTACCTCCGCACGTACCTGTACGCGCCCCACGCCCGCAAGGTCGCTCTCTCCACTCTGGGCACGGCCGGGGTGAAGCTGTGGGTGGGTGGACGCCTGGTGGTGAACAATCCCGCGGGACGGGATTTCACTGCCGACACAGCGCTGGTTGACGTGAAGGCGGGATGGAACCTGGTGCTGATGAAGGTCACCGGCAATCCCCACGGGCAAGGGTTCATGGTGACCGACCCGGGAGAGGTGCGCTTCGCCAGAACTCCTTTCCTGGGAGCCATGCAGATCGCGGCCGATGACGCGCGGCGGAACTACGCTCAGGCCTTCTTGAGCAACGGCCTGGTCAGGCTGAGCCTGTATTTGCCGGACTCCGGTTACTACCGCGGACCGCGCTTTGACTGGTCAGGGCTGATCCGACGCTGCGAGTACCAGGGACACAGTTTCTTCGAGGATTGGCAGTATCCACACGACCCGCATGTTAACGACGCCGCGATCGGTACGGCGGAGGAGTTCGTCATGGGCGCCTGGGGCCACCCCGCCCCCCCTGGCTATGAGGAGGCGCAGCCGGGCGAGACCTTCTTGCGCATCGGGGTGGGAGTGCTGCTGCGTTCCAGCAGCCAGCCTCACCGGTTTTCCGCGCCCTACAAGATCGTGGACTCCCCGCGCTGGGAGGTCAGGCAGGGCGCTGACTGGATCGAGATGCGCCAGATCTGCCACGGCCCGCGCGGCTGGGCGTATGACTACACGAAGCGCATTACGCTGCCGCCTGGAAAGCCCCAGTTCGTCATCTGGCACCGGCTGAAGAATCTCGGCACGAAGACGATCGAGCAGACCGTGTACTGCCACAACTTCCTCAACCTGGACCGGCAACCGGTGGGGCCAGAGTACCGGATATGTTTTGCCTATCCGCCAGAGGTGCAGAACAATCCGCAGGGCCTGGCCGTGGTGGAAGGAAATTCGCTCCATTTGGCCCGCGAGCTCCAGGCATCGGAGGCTTTCCACTCGGTCCTGGCCGGATTTGAGCCGAATGTGGCTAGCCATGACCTGACGGTCGAGAATGCGCAGACCGGGGCGAGCGTGCGGATTACGGGGGATCAGTCAGTAGTGGCCATGCCCCTGTTTGCGACGAGGAGGGCCCTTTGCCCAGAGCCGTTTGTCGCTGTCAAAGCGGAGCCGGGAGAAGCAGTAGAGTGGAGCTCGACGTACACGCTGGGCGGTGAATAGCCGCGAAGCAGGTGCAGGCAGAGGGTTGCACTGCGGGAGAGCTTGTTCCAGGCTAATATGACAGGGAGTTCTGACATGAGCGCCGCGATTACAAGGCGGGGAGTTCTCGGTACCCTGGCTCTGACGGCTTTCGTGATGTCAATCGGCTATGCACAGCCCGCCGACGGGCCGATGGTGATCCACCGTAGCATCTGGGACTGGAGTCGCGCTGATATTGCCTGGTATGAGGGGAAGCCGCCAGAGAAGCGGGAGGGCAACCCCAACAAGCTGGCTGGCTGGGCGGAGTTTGACGTGGAGGTGCCCCTTACCGGCTGGTGGGAGCTGTACTGCTGCGGGGGAGTGCCGGAATGGGACAAGACGTATTACGTGGATGGGCGGCAGATATACTTCGGGCCAGCCCAGCCGGAGGACATTGTCGAGAAGCGGCCCGAGATCTATAAGGTCCTCAACCTGCCCCTGACGGCAGGCATGCACACGCTGCAGATTCGGCGCACTGGATTCCCGGGCACGCTGCCGGAATGGTTTGAGCTGCGCGCCGCCAAGGGCAATCCGGCGGCCTGCATCACGGCGGAGGCGATCGGGCCGGATATAGTGCGGGCTGGGGCCGGTGTGAAGCTCCAGGTGACCGGTGGCTGTCCCGCCAGGGCCACGCGGTACGAGTTTGTGGCGGAGAATGTGGTCACCGGCGAAGGCGCACCTGCCGGTGAGGTCAGCTTCCCCGCCAGCAGCAAGTTCCTCACGAAGACGGTGGTAATCCCCACGCCTCAGGAAGGGTGTTTCCGGTTGCGGGTGCAGGAGAAGGGCCAGCCACTCAAGCCAGGGGATTTTCTTTTCCATCAGTTTGTGGTGGTGGATACCCGCCAGCCTGCCTCACCCCCTAACCCCCTCTCCTGGCAGGAGAGGGGAGACACAGGAAACACTGGTGGGACGACGGCGACACCGGCACTGACGCGCACGCTGGTGGCCGAGGTGGACTGCGTGACTCAGACGCCGCTCCGGGAGAAGGACGGGGCCACCCGCATCGTGGAGGCTCCGTTCGGCAAGTACCGCGAATCTTCCGGGAAGGGCACCCGCCGCAGCTGGGCCTGCGATGGCTTCTCCTATGCGATAGACATACCCGACACCGACGGGCCGTGTATGCTGGAGGTGGACTACCCGGACGACGACCGGCGCACAATGGGGTTCTGGGTGAATGACCAGGCCGATCCGCTCATCATGCGCAACAGCGCACCAGTGACCGGAGGGGTCGAGACCGGGGATCGGTATCGATGCTCGCAGACGATGCAGACGCATCAGGCCGTGTTTTGGCCGAATGGCGAGCATCTGATCGTAGCGGTGATGAATCTGAACTACAGCATGAGAGCTGCCGCCGCGAGGATACGGGTGTACAAGGTGGAGGAACCCTTCCCTGCCGGGCCGCCCAACCGGCCCGATGGGCGGCGGCTCGGGTACTACTACGAAGAATCCGGGCGGTGGTTGTTCCACTTTGGTGCGACGGATAATTCCAGCTTGTGGCAGAACATGCTGACCATGGACCGCTGGGCACGGTTCTCTCGCTATACCGGCGCGAACCTGCTCTATCCGACGATTAACATGTACCAGGGCCATCACGCTCCGAGCCAGGTCCTGGAGGGATACTTCATCAAGCAGTTCGACATGCTGCGGTTGAACGCGCTGATTGCCGAGAAGTACGGGATGAAGTATCTGCCGGAGTTTGGTCTGTCGGGGCAGAGCTGGTTTGACAGCCGTGTCATGAAGAAGGGAATGCCGGCGGGCGAGGCATGGACGCTGCGGGACAAGGACGGGAAGGCGGGTTGGTACAACGCCCTGCACCCTTTCGTGCAGGAGAAGTATATCTCCATCCTGGGCGAAACGGCGGACCGGCTGGGAGACTGCCCCTCTTTCCTGGGGGTTTCCTCGCGGCTGATGTGCAGTTGGCAGTGGATGGGGTACAACGCTCTGCCCGGCATGAACTGGGGCTACGATGACTGGACGGTGAGCGAGTTCACCAGAGCCACGGGGATCAAGGTGCCGGGAGACCCGCAGGACGAGCAGCGGTTCCGGCGGCGCTTCGAGTTCCTGACCGGTCCGCAGCTCGCGGCCTGGAGAAAGTGGCGTTGTG
>JAAYIR010000308.1 GCA_012523355.1 candidate division WS1 bacterium | reverse complement strand
CAATTCTCAACAGCGCGCTGGCCAGGTTCGCGAACTCCTGATCTGTCCGCGTCGGGCTGGTAGTGATAAACAGCGTCCGCGAAAGCAGATGCAGCGTCTTCGGGCACATGTCCGGCTCCATCAGCGGCGGCGCTTGCACCAGCTTGAAGGCGTCGCGCCCCGGGTGTGAGGCCCCGGTCATCTGCATGACGCACTCCCAGTTGCTGTACACGTGCCGCCCGCTGTCAATTGGCGTCCAGATCGGCAGGTTCCAGGCCTGCCCTCGCTCCAGGAAGCTGCGCATGGCCTCCTCGGTGGGGAAGAGCAGCCCCAGGACCGTCGCGCAGTCGCCTTCCAGGTCGTTCACCGGATTGAACCAGAAGCCGGTCAGGCCCGATAGTGCCCGTCTCAGATTCTGCTTGTCCCGCCGCAACCCGGCCAGAATCCCGTCCAGGCGCCCGAGTTGAACGCGGAGAATGGCGCTGCTGATCTCGCTGACCCGGTAGTTATTGCCCGCGAAAGGTGGGCAATCCAGCTCCTGATCCGGACGCCAGAAGCTCAACGCTCCGTCGGCGTGAATCTTGGCGAGCTGCATCAGCTGGTCGTCATTGCTGACCAGCGCGCCGCCCTCGCCGCAAGTGATGTTTCTGTCGTGGTTGAAGGAGAAGGCTGTGGCCTCGCTGCGCGTGCCGTGTCGCTGTCCCCTATAGGAGCCCCCCGCCGCCTGCGCCGCATCCTCCAGCACCTTCAGGTCGTGCCGGGCCGCCACCTCCAGCAGGGCCTCCATGTTGCAGGGCAGGCCCGCCATGTGCACCGGAATGATGGCCTTTGTCCTTGGCGTGATCTTCCCTTCCACGTCCGCCGCGTCCAGGGTCAGCGACTGGTCAATCTCCGCGACCACCGGCACGGCTCCGATGGCCAGGGGCGCCAGCGCGGTCGCCACGTGGGTGTAGCCGGGAATGATCACCTCATCGCCCGGTCCCAGCCCCAGCCCCACCAGTCCGCAGATCAAGGCCGCTGTGCCACTGGTAACCGCCAGGGCGTGCTGCACGCCGATCAGCTGAGCCCACTCCGCCTCGAACCGGTCCGTCTCGCTCTCGCCCTCCGCGCCGTGATAGCGGAAGAGCCGCCCCGAATTGATCACCCGCCGTACGGCCTCGATTTCTTGCTCGCCCATGATGTACATGCCGCTTACCTCTCGCTCTCACGCCTTCCCCAGGGATCGCAGGTACCTGAGCAGGACGTCAGGTAGATCACTCAGGACGCCTCGCAGTCCCGGTCGCCAGAAGGTCTCAAACTCCTGTACCGTGTTGGTGTAAAACATGTTCGCCCACATTCCCAGCCCCACCAGCTCCGCTGCGTACGTCTCGTTCACATCCTCGCGCCACGGCTGCATCAGCCGCAGGCCGAACTCGTGATGCCGTCGGCAGTTGGCCCGGTCTTCTCCCACACACAGCTCGACCTCCGGATCTAGCTGCCGGAAGACCTCTGCCTCCGCGAAACTACTCACCATCAGAAACGCTTGGCCGTATAGCCCATGCCCGGCGTACAGCTCCACTATCCGCTCCTGGACCTCACGCGTCTCAGCATAGACCTGGATGTTCAGCGCCACCTGCCCGGTCAGCAGGTCCAGTGCCTCCTCCAGCGTCGGCACCGTCACCCCGGAGAACCTCGACCGTTTCCGCCGGTAACCTCCCCAGACGTGCGGCCCTTCCCAGCAGGAGGCGTTGAGCTTCTTCAGCTCTGCCAGCCTCAGGCTGCTCACCGGCCCGGTACCGTCCGTCGTCCGGTCCACCGTGTGGTCATGCATGATCACCGGCACGCCCTCCGCGGTCCCGTGTACGTCGAACTCTATCGCCTCGCAGCCCACCGCCAACGCCTGCTCAAAGGCCAACAGCGTGTTCTCCGGGTACCGCGCTGAGAGACCACGGTGCGCAGTCACGACAATATGTTCCGGGTTTGCGTACAGGGCTTCCAGGTCCGCCATGGTCCCACTACCAGCAGGTGTAGCCTCCATCAATCACCAGGTCATGCCCGGTGGTGTAACTGGCGGCGTCGGAAGCCAGGTAGATGAGCGCTCCCACCAGCTCCTCCGGCTCGGCCATCCGCCCCATGGGGATGAGCGTGTTCCAGTAGGGGAAATGCTCCTCCACCGTATAGGTCATCACTGACAGCGTGTATCCGGGGCTGAGGGTATTAATGCGCACGCCCCGCGATGCCCACTCGGCTGCCAGGCTGCGCACCATGTGCATCAGCCCCGCCTTGGAGGCGTTATAGGAGGTCTGTGCCTGCGGCTGGTTCACAATCGAGCCGGACATGGAGGCGATGTGGATGATTGAGCCCTGGCCTTGCTCCAGCATCTGCCGCCCCGCCGCCCGCGATTGATAGAAAGCCGCGTTCAGGTTGGTATTGATCACCTTGTTCCATTGCTCGTCGCTGGTGCTGATGCTGGGCTCCCAGATGGTAATGCCCACGCTGTTGACGAAGATGTCCAGCCCCCCCAGGCCGGCCGCCCCCTCCTCTACGAGCTTATCCACTGCCGCGGAGTCCGTCACGTCGCAGACCACGCCTTGGGTCTTCACTCCGTAGCGCTTCGCCAGGTCCGCAGTGGTTTCCGCTAGCTCCTGCTCCAGGATGTCCGCGATTGCGAGATTGACCCCGTACTCAGCCAGCGCCTCGGCACAGGCCTGCCCAATGCCACGCGCCCCGCCCGTGACCACCGCCCTCCGTCCGGTGAGATCAAACTTCTCCTTGAGTCCCATCCGTCTCCCTCCTTGCCCTTTCGGTACCCCGGCCCCCCAAACGTGTAACAGCAGAGCCCCGTCGGGCGGACGTTCCCCTGCGACGAGAGAGCCCCACCTCCCCGCTCCTGCGCACCAATTCGCCGGCCCCATCGGTTCTCCTGCACTTCCCCGCCGCTTGGCGTCCTGCCGCTATCCGCTGTCGGGTTCCGAAGTCATGGCGGCGCTCT
>JAAYIR010000307.1 GCA_012523355.1 candidate division WS1 bacterium | reverse complement strand
GTGAGCGAGTTCACCAGAGCCACGGGGATCAAGGTGCCGGGAGACCCGCAGGACGAGCAGCGGTTCCGGCGGCGCTTCGAGTTCCTGACCGGTCCGCAGCTCGCGGCCTGGAGAAAGTGGCGTTGTGACCGCATCCTGGACTACCACCGGCGCATTCGCGATCGGCTCCGAAAGGCGCGGCCGGACGCGACTCTGTACTTCTCCTGGTACGGTCCGGCGCGGGGCGCGACGATCGCCGAGACCCAGCACGAGATCCTCAGGGAGATGGGGATGGACCCGGAGTCGTACGCCAAGGAGACGGGCATCGTCATTCTCCCCTCCTCCGGATATGGGCGCAGGTATTCCACGCCGGTGATGGATGCCAGGATATCGGAGCCGATGTTCAATCCGGACATCACGGACCTGGGGAAGCTGGGCGACCGGGGGTTCGGTACCTACGGCTCGTACTTTGAGGTCGGGAGAATGGGCTGGGAAGAGCTCGGGGCCAATAATGACCGGTTCATCAACGACGTCTGCACCCCGGCGGGGCGGCACGAACTGGAGAACTACGCGGTGCTTCTGGCGGAAAATGATTGCAGCACACTGACCAACGGAGCCTTTGGGCACTTCTATGGCACTGCAAAGCACACGCGGGAGTTCCTGGGGGAGTACAAGCCCCTGCCGGCGTTACGCTTTTCGCCCCTGCCTTCGGGTCGCGATCCGGTGGCGGTGTGGTATCGGCAGTGCGAGGACGGATTCTACTTCTATGCCGTGAACCGGGAGCGGTATCCGGTGCAGGTGACGTTGAGCCTGACGGGTGGGGGAGAGGTGGTATCGCTCTCCAGCGGACAGACACAGAAGCTGAACGGCGGGAAATTGAGCCTGGAGCTGGCAGCCTATGGGCTAAGGTCATTCAAAATGGGCGGCAAAGGGCAGATTACGGGTTGCGAGCAGAACGTTCCCGAGGTGGAGAGGGAAGTGGTGGCCGCCCAGCTCAAGACGGTGGAGGATCTGGCAGCCGGGCTGAGGGCACGGCAAGTCGCGCCCGAGCTGGATGCGGCGCAGGCGGCGACGTTGACTGGGATGGTGGAGGAGGCGAGGCAGGCCTTTGAACGGGGCTGGTACTGGCGGGCCCGAGTCAATCTGGAGCGCCCGGAGATGATACAGCTTTACCAGATGGCCGGAGTATGGCCGGCGAAGCTACAGGATCGGCAGCCTCCGCGCGGATTCCCGGGTGGGCCAGAGGGTGGTGCGACGCCACCGAGGCTGGAGTTTGCCGGAGAGCAGGCGATCCTGGGAGACGTGCGAGGCAAGCTGGGGCCGGTGCAGGACCTGGACTTCGACGAGCAGGGGAACCTCTGGGTGGCCGCAGGCAGCCAGATCATGCAGTTTGGCTCGGAGGGGGAGTACCGCAGGAGCCTGCGGATTAGCATGCCCTTCGCGTGGGATACGGGAGACGTGCGCCAGGCGGGAGTGGGTCTGCCGGTCTATCGCCCTCCCGTGGCCCTGCGAATGTTGCCCGGGGATAGGCTGGTGGCGATGACGCATGATAGCCCGCTGACCGTTCACGAGACCATGACGGGGCGGATTCTGCCTCTCTCGCAGGGGCAGGCGTTCAGTCTGCCGGAGGGCAGGCACTATCATCTGGCACGTGATGGGCGGGTAGACCTGTATGTCTCTGTGGGTGGCGCTAATGCGGGGGTGTGGAAATACCGCAGCACCGGGGTCGGAGCCTTTGACTTCGAGGGAGAGGTGAAGAGCAACCGATTGGGGACGATAGAGGCGGAAGGCCTGGTGGTGGACGGAGCGGGACGGGTCTACTTCACCTATCGCCCGGGGCGGCTGGTCATTACGGAGGCAAATGGGGAATTGGTGCAGAGCGTGGACTACACAGGCCGGGAGGGGTTGCGGCGGTTGGCCGTCACGCCGGACGGCGAGTGGGTGTTCGCCGCGACCGGGGCCCCGGGGCTGGTGGCCTTTCGCCCCGACGCTAACGGCAGATATGTTCTGAAGTGGGAGCAGAATCTCCCGGCCCGCGTGACGGCGCTGGCGATCAGCTCAGAGGGGCGACTGGTGTTGGGATTTGAGAAGCCCGTGGAGGGGTTGGCAGTGAGGACCTATACAGTCGAGGAGAATGGATTGCGAGCGCAGGGGTTGAGCATACCGGCGCTGGAGAGCGAGTTCCCGCGGTATGCCAGTCCCACCTCGAAACTGAAGGAGTATGGAGGGGCACTGTACTACGTGAGTGAGAACCGGATCGTGCGTCTACAGCCAGGCAATCCGGATCAGGTGGCGGTCGTCTTTGACCCCTCGCCCGTCGAGGTATCGTCGCTGGCCTTTGCGCCCAACGGGGATCTGTACCTGAGCTCGAATTATGGCCCGAAGAGAACGCGAGCGGAGTTCGTGTACCATTGCGCGCGAAAGGGAGATACCTGGGAGAAGCCGGTGTCGGTGAGTGGTGAGCAGGGAATCCTCAAGGACTTCTCGTACGAGCCCTTCGATGTGGCTGTGGATGAGCACGGGACGGTCTACCTGCGGAGCGATGTGGCGGCGGAATGGCCCCACATGCGGTTCTTCGCGCGTCGCGCGACAGGAGAGATGACGAAGGTGGCGGACCTGGGGCCGTGGGTGGGCCAGGGGCCCTGGACGGGGTACTACGGCATGCACTGGGATGGTGAGGGGCGGCTGTACTTGGCGGGTGGGGGAACCCGGGCGGTCGCGTGTGTGGACGCGGGGGGGAAGCTCCTCTGGGAGCGGCGCATGACTCGCGAGGAGGGGCCGGGGTCGCTGCCCCTGCGCGGACCGCACGCCCTCACCACCGATAGCCGGGGAAGAGTATGGGTGGCGGATAGCGACGCCAACCGCATCGTGTGCCTGGATGCGGAGGGGAATTTCCTAACGAAGTTCGGGAAGTTTGGAGGACTTGAAGCCCGGGACGGGAACTCTTTCTGCCGGCCGGAGGGGATTGCGACCGTCAAGGACGCCACGGGGCAGGAATGGTTGTACGTGGCAGATGGCCTGAACCAGAGAATCATGAAGTGGAGAGTCACCGGGTGAGGGGAAACGCCAAGTAAGATGCAGAAACCAAGTGGCACCGGACAAGGTCGGTGCCACTCGTTGTGAGGAGACGAGTCATGGACAAGAAAGAGATCGTTGCGTTCCAGCTAGGCTTGGAGAAGGCCGAGAGGGTGGAGTTTGAGCAAGGGGGCGGCACCAGGGTTACGCCGGCACCGCTCACTCCAGTCGTCACCAGCGCCGAGCCGCTGAGTCTGGAGGGGGAATGGGAAGTGACGTACTGGCCCTTCCCCAAAGCGGTGGAAGAGATCCTGGGAAAGGCCGAGGGAGAGGCGCAGTGGGAGCCGATTCAGCAGCCGGGGAAGGTGTCCTATGCTGATCCGGAAGAGACTCCCGGCAGCGTAGAGGGCTGGAACCGGGTCACGCTGGAACACCATGACCCGGAAGACGGCGCTCTTATCCGGCGTGAGGTGAAGATCCCTGATTTCTGGAGCGGCAAGCGCGTGCTGTTGCGCTTTGACGGTATCTACCCGGCAGGGCGGATCTATTGGGATGGGGAGGAGATCAACGCGCAGTGGAGCGGTCTCACCCCGCTGGAGATAGACGTGACCAAGCGTTGTCGTCCCGGAGGGCGCCATCAGGTGGCGGTGCGTTTCTACCGGCGGCATGCCTCGGTGGTGCTGGACATGCCACGCCACGCGCTGGAGTTCGTAGGGCTGTGCCGGGGAGCGTTTCTGCACGCGGTGGAGCCGGTGGGTGTCGCCGATCTGCGGCTGGTGGCAGACCTGGGGGAGGACTGTCGCACGGGGACCCTCACGGCGGAGATGCTGCTGTCAAACTCTACCACCGCAAAGGGAGCGCTGATTGAGCTGCTGCTGCTCGATGCGAACGGCAACCTCGTGGGCGAGAGTGATGACACGCTGGACGTTCCCGCAGGGGGGAAGGCGCCGTTGACGCTAGCTACGCCCCCCCAGGAGGTGCAGACCTGGAACGACGAGGAGCCGTACCTGTATATGGCGGTGGTGAGGGTTATCTGCGAGGGGCAAGAGGTACAAGAAATTCGTCAGCGGGTGGGGTTCCGCAGGTTTGAGCTCCGCGACGAGCGACCGTGGCTGAACGGGAATCCCGTGAAGTTCCGGGGCGTGAATCATCTGACCGCGCATCCCACGGAGGGGCTGGTGACTCCGGAGCCGTGGCTGCGGCAGTGCCTGACCATGATGAAGCGGGCGAACGTGAACGCCGTCCGGACACACTACTTTGGCCCGCCGGAGTTGACCGACCTGTGCGACGAACTGGGGCTTTATCTCCTGCAGGAACTGCCGATTGACTGGGGCCATCCGTACGTGCACGATCCGGAGCAGTTGGGGCCGATTCTGCACCGCATGGAAGCCGGGGTGCGCCGGGACCGGAATCATCCCTCGGTGATGGTATGGAGCATCGGCAACGAGAACATTCCTTCCACGGAGGAAGTGCACGAGGTGTTCTTCGAGCATCTACGGCTGGCGGGGGAGATGGTCCGCACGGTAGACCCCACGCGGCCGCAGATGTTCCCGCCGCCAGGGCCGGGCCGGAGCTGTGCCGGGTTCTTCGAGTGGCGGCTGGGGGAGATAGGAGATATTCACTACAGCTTCGAACTCATCCGGCAGCTCAACGAGACGGGAGAACTGAAGAATCCGCGCACCTGGGAGCCGACTTATGAGACCACCACGCGCGAGGAGATGCTCGCCCGAGGGCCGTGGACCGGGGTGTGGTTTTCGTCGGAGTATGGGCTGAACAACCAGCTCGCAGACCTGCTGAACGCGCCCTACACCAGCGTCATTAACGACGTGCCCGAGGACCCGCTGAGCGGGAAGAACAGCCTGCAGGTGTTCATTGACCGCCTGCGCCGTGAATGGGGCTACATGCGGGATGATCCAACCTGCCTGGGCGGGGCGTACTTCCCCTGGATTGCCTGCGGGGCCGGCGATCCGTGGGGCTGGGAGCGCTGGGGAGAGGACGCGGACTGGGGCGTGCTGACCCAGGACCTCACCCCCAAGCCCGCCTTCTGGGGGATGCGGGTTATCTTCTCGCCGGTGATCTTTCCGGAGCGAGTGCCGTGGAAGCCAGGGGACACAGCGATCACTTTCCCGGTGCGTAACCTGTACAACCGCTGGGACCTGGCGGAGTGTACGCTGCGGACGCAGATGAAGGCCGGGCCGCGGTGGATGGGGATGATGCGGGACTGGCAGGACATTCCCATGCAGGGCGCGCCGGGGACGACGGCGGAAGTCACGATTCCCCTCTGGGACGAAGGGACGTTGAAACTGCTGAACGAGGGCACGCCAGGTTGCCTGCGCTGCACCGTGCTGGACCCGAACGGTTTCCGAGCGATCATGGCGGATGTGCTGGTGATCCCGGAAGAGACCGAGGTCAAAGAGGAGGGCGTGGTCATCGGGCCAGACGTGGAAGCCTAGAAGCAGCGCCCGAGGCGGGGCCTCAGGCAAACCTCTCCGCCTCTTCGCTGGCAATCTGCGTCCAGGACCACAGGCGCTGCGGCTCGTAGCGCACCGTCGAGATGTCCTTGAGGATGATCTCTACGCAGCAGCCCTGCGTCTTCTCGAGGATCTCGCGGTAGCGGCGGCGGGCCAGGTCAGGGTTCCAGACTGGATCGGCCAGAATCGCCGGATTGGGCTTGTGTGAGAAGACGTACTTGTTCCCCAGCTCTTCCGCGCCCTTCTCCGGGTCAGCCCAGGGGCTCATGGAGACTTTGCGCAGGTTGGGGATGCTGCGGAGGATGTCCATCTTGTTGTGCAGTGGCTCGCAGCAGCCGTAGTAGGTGAGGCCCCAGCGCCGCAACCAGCGGCGTTCGTACTGCAGCGCGAACTCCTCGTGCATGGCGGGCGACACGTCCGAGAAGATCTGCGCCGTGGCACAACCCCATAGCTGCTTGGCCGAGGGAGGCGTGGGTGAGCAGTAGTCGGCAGGGGGCAGCTCGTCGGTATGCCCCAACCCGCCGGAGCCGATGCGCCAATTTCCATTGTTGGAGCTCAGGAGGCCGAGGGCTTCCCACTGATCCAGGCGATGGATATAGGCGCTGACCAGGCGCTCCATGGCCGCGTGGACCAGCTCAGGGCGCAGGACCAGGTCGAGCATGGCCTTCTGCACGTCCCACCAGCGGATTAGCTCATCCCAGGGCGCGAACCAGGCGCCAGTGAGCCCCAACTGCACCACGGGCAATATTCCCTCGAAAATCTCCGACATGCGGGAGAAGTCCCGGTCCGAGGCTTCTTCGTCGAGGCGCACCTCGGGGAACTGGATTTTCGCGACATCTTCCAGGGAATCAATCTGGGGGCGGAAGTCACGCGAAACGATGCTGCTATCGTCGTCCGTGCGGACGACGTCCACGTCCTCCTGGATGCCGAAGCCGGTGTCATGGATGACCAGCGGGCAGTAGATGACCGGCTCCACTATCATGTCGCCGGGGAGGTGGCGCCACTGATACAGGGTGTGGCGGAATTGGGTTTCCAGACGGCGGCAGAACTCGTCCTCGCAGCGCAGGGTCAGCTCGTCCTCGTAGTTCATCTCGTGCCAGCAGATCTCGTTGACCCAGACCATGGGCTTGACCCGCTCGAGGCCGTTGAGACGTCGCCAGTTGTTGATGGTCTCCTTGTGGACGGGCAAGGCGGCAATCTCCGCTTGTTCCTCAGCGAGGCGGCGGAGGGTGGTCAGATCGTGGTCAGAGGTTGGCATGGGGGAGAAGTTCGACAGGAGACCGAAAACTCCTGCCTCGTCCGGGGGAGGAGCGGGAACGACGCAGAAGGTGGCGGGCATGGCTCCGCCCCTACGTGCACAGGCCTGGAGAAGTGTCCTACCGCTTACGGGGTGAAGTTCTCGGCTTCCTCGGAGCAGATGCGGGACCACTCCCAGAGGCGCTGGGGTTCGTACTCGAAGGTCGAGATGTCCTTGAGCACGATCTCCACCAGGCAACCCTGCGTCTTCTCCAGGACCTCGCGGATGCGCTTGCGCGCTAGCTCCGGGTGCCAGGCATGGCCGGCCAGAATGGCGGGGTTGGGCTTATAGGAGAAAACAAACTCCCGGCCCAGCTCTTCTGCACTCTTCTCCACGTCGGCCCAGGGGCTGATGGAGATCTTGCGGAGCCGGGGGAGGCTGCGCAGGATGCCGACCTTGTTGTGGAGTGGCTCGCAGCAGCCGTAGTAGTTGAGCCCGAAGCGCTCTAGCCAACGGAGTTCGTAGCGCAGAGCGAACTCCTCATGCATGGCCGGAGAGACGTCGCCAAAGATCTGCGCGGTAGCGAAGCCCCACATGTCGAGGGGCCGGGGCGGCGAACCAGGCACGTAATCCGGCTGCGGCAGCTCGTGGGTGTAACCGAAACCGCCGGAGCCGGTACGGTGGTGATTGAGAGCGAGCAGGCCCTGTGACTCCAGTTGGTCCAGGCGGCAGAGATAGGCGGCGATCAAGCGCTCCATGGCGGCGTGGACCAGCTCGGGGCGGAGGATGAGATCCAGCATGCACTTCTCCACGTCCCACCAGCGGATCAGCTCGTCCCAGGGGGCAATCCCCCCCCAGGGCAAACCTCGCTTCTCGACCTGCAAGATACCATCGAGGACCTCGACCAGGCGCTGGTAGTTCTGCTCGGTAGCCTCGGCGTCGTCGGTCACGACCGGCATCTGGATCTTCTCGAGGTCGGCCTCAGAGTCAATCTGCGGGGTGAAGTCGCGGGAGACGACGCTGCTGGCCTCGTCGGTCCTGGCGACCTTGACCTCCTCACGGATGCCGAAGCCGGTGTCGTGGATAACTAGCGGGCAGTACCAGACCGGCTCCACCAGCATGTCACCAGGCATGTGCTTCCAGAGATAGATCTGGCGGCGCAGCTCGGTCTCCAGGCTGCGAGCGAAGTCGCTGGTAGTCTGGGGGGTCAACTCGTCCTCGTAGTCCGCCTCGTGCCAGCAGACCTCGGAGGACCAGACCAGGGGCTTGACTGGCTGCAGGGAGTTGAGGCGGCACCAGCTCTCGCGAGTTTGGGCGTGGACCTGCAGAGCGGCGATTTCGGCGATCTCTTCGGCCAGCTGACGAAGAATCCCCAGTTCCGGATCTCTGACTGACATGGTGGAGAGATTCCACAAGGGAGGTTCGAATCCTTTCGGGGTCTCCATTCGGGCTTCTGGCTTGCGGAGGGGCAATGGAAGAGGGTGGGAGGGGCAGGACTTACGGCGACAGGGCGCGAAACTGTAGGCACAGCAAAGAAATGAGGGAGGTCACGATGAGCGACGAAATTCGAGCAACGACTGGGGATTCCACCTGGTTCGTGCAGGACCGTCTTGGCATGTTCATTCACTGGGGGTTGTATGCGCTTCCCGCACGGCATGAGTGGATACGCAACTACGAGGAGATCTCCAACGAGGACTACGAGAAGTACTTTCAGCACTTTGACCCTGATCTGTATGACCCCGACCGCTGGGCTGAGCTGGCGGCGGGCGCGGGGATGAAGTACTTCGTGATCACGACCAAGCACCACGAGGGGTTCTGCCTGTGGGACTCCAAACTGACTGACTACAAGGCCCCCAATACGCCTGCCGGGCGCGATCTGCTGGGACCCATGGTGCAGGCCTTCCGGGCACAAGGCCTGCGCGTCGGGTTCTACCACTCACTGATTGACTGGCATCACCCGGACTTCACGATTGACGAGGTTCATCCGCTGCGGAATCACCCTGACCGGAAGAAGCTCAACGAACCACGCGACATCCGCAAGTACACCGAGTATCTGCACGGACAGGTGCGGGAGCTCCTGAGCGAGTACGGCAAGGTGGACGTGATGTGGTTCGACTTCAGCTACCCACCCGGGCGGAGAGGCTTCCCGCCGCCGCCGTGGGAGGGCAAGGGACGTGAGGACTGGCAGAGCGCGGAGCTGCTGAAGCTGGTACGGAGTCTGCAGCCCGGAATCCTGCTCAACGACCGCCTGGACCTCACCGACGATCCGGCGGGGTGGGATATTCGTACGCCGGAGCAGATCACGCCTCGAGCCTGGGTGACCTTTGACGGGCAACGCGTGGTGTGGGAGTCGTGCCAGACCTTCTCGGGTTCCTGGGGCTACCATCGGGACGAAGAAAGCTGGAAGAGCACGGAGATGCTGGTGCAGATGCTGATTGATACGGTGAGCAAGGGGGGTAACTTGCTGCTCAACGTGGGGCCCACCGGGCGCGGAGAATTTGATTACCGGGCGGTGGAGCGCCTGGAGGGCATGGGGGAATGGATGCGGCAACACAGCCGGTCAATCTATGGTTGCACCGCAGCTCCAGAGGAGTTCAAAGTGCCACGGGATTGCCGCTTTACGTACAACCCCGAGACCCGACGGCTGTACCTGCACCTTTTCGCTTGGCCCTGCAAAATGATTGAACTGGAGGGCATGGCGGGTAAGATAGAGTATGCACAACTCCTGAATGATGCCTCGGAGATCCAGATGCAGGTCAGCGAGAGCAGCGCAGACCACTTCGACGCGCCACCGGCGGAGAGTCTGACGTTGACCCTGCCGGTGAAGAAGCCTAATGCGACGGTGCCGGTCGTCGAGCTGTACCTGAAATAGCGGGGGAGCTGGAGTTGCGGGGGCGTTCAACAGGATACAAGCAGAGGAGGGTACTTATGTACAACGTAAGACGTCTGCTAGTGGTCGTAGTGATGCTGGCGATGGTGCCGGCGGTAGCCTCGGCGCTGACCGTAGTAGTAAACGTCCAGACGCTGCCGAGCAGTCCCCCGGCGGTCTCGATCGGGGGGCGGACCATGCTCCCCATGCGGATGGTGTTTGAGGCTCTGGGAGCGGAGGTGGGATGGGAGAACGCCACCCAGACTGCCATCGGGACGCGGGCCGGAGTGGTAGTACGGATGACCATCAATAGCCCGATTGCCTTCATAGGGGATCGCGCGGTGACGCTGGACGTGCCGCCGCAGTTGATTGGGGGCTCGACGTACGTGCCCCTGCGGTTTCCGGCGGAGGCTTACGGCGCAGATGTAAAGTGGAACAATGCGACGCAGACGGTGACGATTACGCTGCCCGACGCTTCGCCGGCCACCCCCACGACTCCGGAGACCCCGGCGACCCCGACCACACCCGAAACGCCAGAGACTCCGGCCACCCCAGTGACTCCACCCCCCGCGCAGGACGGTACGGTGAGCGGCGTGGTATCGGGTTCTGACGCCAGCCGCGTAATCGTCACTATCGAGGAGGCGCTGCAGGTGTACCCGGTCACGCCCACCACCATCATTCTGCGTCAGGGAAAGCAGGTGGGGGCGGAGGGGCTGCTTCCGGGAGACAAGGCGGAGATCGAGTATGACCCGCAGGGCAACGCCAAGATCGTGCGGGCCACCTATGAGACGGTGGAGGGGAAGGTAGTGGCGCGGGTCCCGAACCAGTTGTTGCTGGAGGGCCGCGATGAGCTCTTTGCCGTGGAGGCGCAGACGAAGATTGACATCTTCGGGACTGGCCAGGAGGCTGCGTACGGAGACATCAATAACGGGGATACTGTGGTGCTGCGGGTAACGCCGGGCACCACGCGGGTGTGGGCGATCAGCATCAAGCGTGCAACCACGCCTCCGCCGGCGACTACCACGCCGACCAAACCGGTGATCGAGCGCTTCTACTCGAACGCCAAGGGACCCTTGCGGGGGGGACAGATCCTCGAAGTGACTCTGGAAGGGACCCCGGGCGGAAAGGCGACCTTTGACATTGGCTCGGCGCGCAAGGGGATGGCCCTGGTGGAGTCAGAGGCGGACCCGGGGCGCTACGAAACCAAGTGGTCCGTGCCTCCGAAGTTCAACGTGCTGGGGGTACCACTGGTCGGACATCTGACGGTTAAGGGGGTTGCGGCCGATCTGGCGCAATCCACCGAGACGATCAACATAGACACCACGCCGCCAGTGATCACCGTGTATGGTCCGACTCAAGGCCAGGAGATTACGGCGCGGCAGCCCAACCTGGCCGTGGGTCTCGCAGACTCGGGAGTAGGAGTAGACTTCGAACGCTCGACCGTGGCCTTGAAGGCTGGCGACACTGTGCTAGCGGTAACCACCAAGCGGGAAGGGCGCGTCGTGACTCTGTCCTTTGCGCCGTTGCCTCTGGGGCAGATCACGCTGCTGGTTGATGCCTACGACAAGGCTGGTAACAAGAGCCATGTGGCCTGGTCGTTCCGGGTGATTCGAGGCACTGGCCAGCAGTTGACGGGGACGCACGACGCAGCTGGCAAGTCCCTGACCCCGGGCTCCGTGCTTACCGTGTCTGCCACGGGACCGACAAACGGGCAGGCCAAGTTCAGCCTGGGCCAATGGAAAGTGGATCTTCCCATGAAGGAGAGCGAGGATCAACCTGGCACTTACACGGGTAAGTTCACGGTGCCGGAATTGGAGGCCGACCGCCAGGAAAGCGTCAGCATCAAGCTGCAAACTGCTGCAGGGCCCGTCCTGGAGACAACGCTGACGCCGGCGGTTGTCTTCGCCAAGACGCGTGAGCTGACGCCGGTAATCCTACGGCCTACCGCTGACGAGCACGTGGGGCAGACGGTCGTGGTGGAAGGTACCACTCAGCCCCTGGCGCAGGTGGACTTCGCGATCACCTGGCAGGGAGCGTTCCTGGGACTGCTCTCGGTCACGGGGCAGGTGACGAAGGCCCAACTGACGGCGGATGCTCAGGGGCACTTCCAGAGCGAGCCGATCTCGCTGAACGTGGAGTCGCTCGTGAGCGCCAAGGATCGGACGTACACCTTGACCATCACGGCGACCGAGGGGGAAGAGACCTCGGAGCCAGTGACGGTGAAGTTCATGCAGTAGCAGGCCGAAAGAGTGTCACTGTCG
>JAAYIR010000306.1 GCA_012523355.1 candidate division WS1 bacterium | reverse complement strand
GGCGCATCCACTCGTCCGGCTGATAGCCGCTGAGTCGGCCGGATTCACCCGTGTCTTCGAGCAACCCCGCCTTGACCAGCAGATCACCACCTGAGTGAACACCGACGAGAATGCCACCCTGACGCACCCAGGCGTCCAGCCCCGGGTGGGCGGTGAACCATCCCAGAACGAGTTTGTACGGTTGGAGCGGAGTGAGGCCCTCGCCCACATCCGTGGGACAGATCCAGGGCAGGTACTCGACATCATAGTGGGCCAGGCCCGTAACCCACAACGAAGGGGTCTCCGCAGGCGGGGGATAGTTCCGGTTGCCCACGGCCAACAGGACCGGGGGCCGCGACTGGAACCGGGGCAAGCCGATGAACGGCCGGACCGAATCGCGGGCCACGTTTAGCCATTCATCGCTCTCGGACTCCCGATCCCCGAAGAAGGAGAGAATATCTGCACCGCTGAGGTAGCAGACCGCTTGCTGGCAGAGGCGGCGTGGCGCAGGCCGGTTCTTATCCCCGACAATATTGGCGTTACGGGCGCCCCAGACCATGGACACCAGTTCCGCCTCGGGACGAAGCAAGGCGCGGTATGAGCGGAAGCGGCGATACACCGGAAGAGTGGTGGTGTAGGGATCGATAAAGTGTCCATCCAGCGCCTGGCCCTGAGGGACAAGCGCGGGGCCCCCGTTGAAGGCGTAGACTCTCACACCTGGATACTTCTGGTGGACGTACTTGGCGAACTGGATGTGCGCACCCGCCTCCATGGTCTGCTGCACCCACGTGTTGAAGCGCGCCACCTGCGCGGGGGTCCAGATGGGGGCCCTGCGCATATCGAGACCGGTGTCCTGGCGGAAGAGGTCATTGAACCGCCGGAGGCCGGGCCAGTAGGGCCCGCCCAGGACGCTCGACTCGACATAGCAGCGGGGATTGTCGTACACGCCGCCGAAGTTGTAGCCGCGTTCGGCGTCAGGGTAGCCGTATATGTCATCTCCCCAGCCAAAGGGCCCGCCGGTCTCCTCCATGAGGTGCACAGCGTACATATTTTCCGGGCCCCAGTACCTCATGAACGGCTCGATACACTGGCGAAAGAACTCGTTCCGCATCTGGGCGTCCGACGCGATATTGGCGAAGTTGTAGTTGCGCCAGTCACTCACCCAGATCTGCACGATGAGCTTCTTGCCCGCCCGGCGCAGTTCCGCGGCCCGCTGCCTCTGGAGATCGTCACGTAGCCCGTCGCCCCACTGCACACCCACGTACTTCGCCTCGGGGCAATTCAGCAAGCGCTGGTAGTCCTCGTCCTGGGCAGGTATGCGGTAGGGGTAGATCATCCATCCCACTTCGGCCTGACAGGGCCAGGCCACCGTCAAGGCGCAGAGCGCCGCCAGCACCACACGGCCGAACGGTCTCATGAGCGCCCTCCCTTCTCGACAGCACCGGCCGTGGCCAGGTCGGGGGAGAAGAGTTGCGGTATCGCCGCGGGAAGCAAGCCGTCGGCGCCGTCGCGAGAGAAGGCGATCCGCCAGAAGCGCCGATAGAGGGTCTCTCCGGCTGCGATGTTGGTTACCGTCTCGCCGGCAACCAGGACCACGCTCTGCCCTTGTCCCCGTGAACCGGCAGACTGCTGATCTTCAGCTTGGCGCGTCGCCCCAACGTACACGGTGGCGTCGAGAAACCGCCGGGCGGGTTGCTGGCGGGCCATCCAGGCGTCGTTAACTCCACTGAAGGGCCGCAGCCCATCCAGACCCCGGGTCAGTTGCTCAGCAGCGGGACGGCAGCTTGCGGCCTGGCCCCCCACTGAGGACCAGACCGTATCCTCTCCCTGAGGTCCCAGGGAGAAAGGGCACGAGAACTCCAGAGACAGGCGGGCAATCGGCTCCAAGGGGGTGATGAACTCCTCGAAGAGGACGACCGCGCTGCGGTCGAACAGCCAGACACGGTGCTCAACGCGGACCCTGGCCGTCTGGTCGCCGCCAATCGGGAGATTCCCCTCGTCCAGAGTCACGCTGGCCCCGCAACGTACCGGCCCCTGGGCGATCGGGCGGGGGAAGCCCCATTTCTTGATCTCCGGGCCGGGTTGCCAAAACAGCGCGCCTCGCGGGAATTTCCGCCCCCAGTCCCCGCCCGCCAGGCGTTCATGGTACATGTACAGAAAGGTGAGGGTTCCTGCCCCGTGAGTATCGTTGCTCGCCTGGGTCGGTTCGGGGCCACGGGATGGCCCCCTGAGTCCCGTGAAGACCTGACGATTGTGGAACTGGAGGTCGCTGAGCGTCTCGGTGGGCCCGAAGGGCTCGTGCACACGGCAGTCGCTCGGGTAAGAAACCGGCGGCAGCGGCCTAGTGCTCCAGTAGAGCCAGTAAGTGGTCTCGCCCCGCGCGGGCAGATCAGCCTGAAAAGTCAGCTCATCGTCGGCGTCAAGCCTATGATTGGGGGCAGCGACCACTCGACCGGTACCGTCACACTCGTCGAACTGGCAGGGGACCTCCCCCTGGGGACCGATGACGCGCAGGGAACCGACGGACAACTCTTCCTCCCCTGCCAGCGCCTGGAGAAGGTGACCGTGGATGATGACCGGTATCCCCTCGACGGCCACGCCGCTGGGGGCGAGAGTTAGCGGCGCTCGCCGAGTCCAGCGGGCATTCCACCACCCGGGTTCCGTTGTCTGCCCCAAGGCGCTGACCGTGGAGCCAATCAGCAGGGCCAAGAGGGAGGCAATCATCGTGTACGGCATGCTATGCTCCTAGCACTCGCTCTCAAGGCGGATCGTCGCTTAGCGGCGGAAGACCCTCCAAGCGGCTTCCGCCGTTCCGCCCTGGACAGGACAACATCGCTGGCAGTCTAGCATGATTCCCCTCAGGCTGCAAGCAATGCAATGGGCAGAGCTGAGCTAGTGACCTACATGCCTGACAGCGGGAGAAGGCGAGAGAGGAGCGCCGGAACGGTGCGCCGCGGGGCAGAAGCCACCTTGCACGTCACGGAGGGGCAGCCACCACCGATTGGGGTTATCACGATACCGTGAGGCTGAGATTCGTCGCGGTGGCACAAGACAAGAAGGAAATCCGTTTCACTTTCCAGAACAATCCCCAGGTGAAGCGGGACGCCCTCGCCGCCTCGGGTTCGAGATTGAACTGAAGGAGCACCCCTAGCCATGAAGGCGATGTTGACTGGTCCTGACCGGAGTCTACTCTGGACGGACGTGCCCGACCCCGACCTCCAAGATGACGAGGTGCTGGTCAAAGTCCATGCTGCAGGCGTAAACCGCGCCGACCTGATGCAGAGGAACGGCGAATACCCTTCCCCGGAGGGCTGGCCGGAGTGGATGGGCCTGGAGGTTGCCGGGGTCGTCGAGCGTCTCGGCGCCGAGGCAGATCAAAATGCCCCGTACCGGGTCGGCGACCGTGTCTGCGCCCTCTTGGGGGGCGGCGGCTATGCCGAGCAGGTCGCAGTCCCCTACGACCTGCTTATGCCCCTTCCCGAGGGCTTCACGCTGGAGGAAGCCGCGGCGGTGCCCGAGACCTACGCCACGGCCTATCTGAATCTCTTCCTCGAAGGTGGGCTCCAGCCAGGAGAAACCGTCCTGATCCACGCCGGCGCCAGCGGAGTCGGGATCGCTGCCAGCCAACTGGCCAAGGCGTTCGGCGCCCGGGTGATCGCAACGGTGAGAAGCGAGAACAAGGCGGCAGCCCTGCGCACACACGGCGTGGACGTAGTCGTGAACTCGCGTCAGGAAGACGTCCGGGGCCTGTTTGACTCGTACCCAGTTGACGTGGTACTCGACCCCGTGGGCGGATCGCTGATGGGCGAGTGCTTCGCGAAGCTGGCGCCCCACGGGCGCTGGATCGTGATCGCTACCCTCGGAGGCGATACCACCGAAATTGACCTCCGGACCCTGTACCGGAAGCGGCTGCGACTCGTCGGCAGCACCCTTCGCAACCGTACCCGGGAGGAAAAGGCGGCCCTGCTCGGCAATCTGGTCGAGTTCGTCTTTCCTCACTTCGAGCAGGGCAGCTTGCGTCCTGTTCTCTACCGAGTTCTCCCTGTGAGCGAAGCGGAGGCGGCCCACGAGATCCTGGAACGCAATGAGAATCTCGGCAAAGTGATCTTGACCATTCCGTCCGACCAATCTTGAAGGAGGCTTGTGATGAGGTTCGAGAACCAGGCTGTCATCGTCACCGGGGCGGGGTCCGGCATGGGACGTCTTAGCGCCCAGCAGTTCGCCGCGGAAGGCGCCCGCGTGATGCTCACCGACGTCAATCTAGACGCCGTGGTCGCCGCGGCTGAGGAGATCCGGGGGAACGGAGGGGAGGCCATCGCCCTTCAGATGGATGTGCGCTGCTATGATCAGGTGCAGCAGGCGGTCTCAGCTACCCAGGAGAGCTTCGGTAGTGTGGATGTGCTGGTCAACTGCGCCGGCGGCGCCTCAAAACGGGTCCTCGGCCGGACCGAGGACTGGCATGAACTAGATATCGAGGTCATCGACTGGGGCCTGGATGTCAACCTCAAAGGGGCCGTGTATTGCTGTCACGCTGCCCTCGGCCCCATGGTTCAGCAGAAGCGCGGCGTGATCGTCAATCTCAGTTCCGTGGCGGGTATCGCGGGCGACGGAGGGTCGGTTGACTATGGCGCCGCCAAGGGCGGGATCATCGGACTGACCAAGTCCCTGGCTCTGTACGGTGCGTCGCGTGGTGTCCGAGTCTGTTGTGTGGCTCCTGGCCCGGTCCTCACCCGCCCGGAAATGGCTAACATGAAGACTCCGCTGGGGCGTGCGGCCGAGCCGCAGGAAGTAGTTGACTTCATCCTCTACCTATCTTCCGAACGGGGCTCGTTCTTCACCGGCTCCACACATCTCATCGACGGCGGCTATTGCTGCGGGGGTTGGCTGTAAGGCTCACGCTGGGGTTGCACAGGAGTTAAGCATGCGCAAGCTTTGGAGGATCGGCATTGTCAAGGACCGAGGCCAGCCCATGCTGGGACTGCACGGCCACCAGGTGGCCTTCCGCGGACTTCCCGGCGTGGAGATCTCCGCCCTGGTGGACTCAAAGACGGAAGGGCTGGACGAGATCCTGGCGCTGACGAGGGCACAGAGGCACTACCTGAGCTACCAGGATATGCTGGATAAGGAAGATTTGGATGTCGTCGTTCTCTGCTCCCGGCACCCCTACGACCACTGGCCCCAGATCCAAGCGGCGGCGGCCAGAGGCGTACACGTCTACTGTGAGAAACCGATGACTGTCAGCCTGGCGGAGGCCGACCAGATCGTCGCAATCGCCGAGCAGCAGGGCCTCAAGATCTGCGCGGCGCATCCTGCCCGTTACGGCCGCAACTTCCGGACCCTGCAAGCACTCCTGGCCGCAGGTGAGATCGGGCAGCCCCTGGTGATCCATGGCCGGGGCAAGAATGATCATCGCGGCGGTGGAGAGGATCTCGTCGTTCTCGGAACCCACATTCTGGATCTGCAGAGCTTCCTCTTCGGCCCACCGGAGTGCGTCCTGGCAGATATCACGGTCAACGGCCGTCCACTCAGGAAGACCGAGCGGACCGAGACAGTGGAACCGATCGGCCCCGCTGCCGGTGACGACCTCTACGCCTGCTTCCGCTTTCCGGGAGGCGTGCGTGGGATTTTTCAGAGCACACGGGGGCTCTATGACCCCAGCAGCGGTGTCCTCCACATGGGAGTGACCGTCGCAGGGACTCGAGGGTCGCTGGCTCTCCGCTTCGCCGATGGCGTGCCCGAGGATAAGCTCCGAATCAGCCGCAGGCCTGGACCTGTGGAAGACGGCGCCGATTACCAGGAGGTCGCCCTGATCGAGGACGAGGCCATCCCCGGCGCGGAGCCACTTGACTACTCGCTCTGCGGCCAACCGGACGTCTGCGGGGCCACCTGGTTCCTGGAGGCCAACCGTGCCGCCGCCTGGGACCTCCTGTGCGCGATCGAGGAAGACCGGCAACCAGTCTCTAATGCGCACACCGCCCGGATCGCCCTGGAGATGATCTACGGCGTCTACGGTTCGCATCTGTCCGGCAGGAGCGTCGCCTTCCCACTGGAGGAGCGAGCGCACCCCCTGGACCCGAGCGAATGATCCCCGGGCGTCACCACTGGCTCCCGGGCAGCGTCCTTCAGCCAGAGACGCAGCCGCACTGACCGTGTAGCCCCAATTCGCACACGGCGTCGCTGAATCCCCGGGGCGCGTTCTCCGGGCTACGGATTGGGAGTTGGCGCCAGCCGGATCGTCCCCGGCTGCGGGCGACCGAGTCGGCCCCCCCAGTAGACGTCCTTGTGGCTCTCGTCGCTGTCGCGGTCGTAGGCCATGAGGTTGCAGGGGTAGGCCGCCCCGGCCTCGGGCTTCGCGCCCCCGACAATAGCCCAGGGAATCGCCAACTCATACCGCGTTTCCAGCCCCTCGCGTCTCACTGCGAAGCGTACTCCCCTGGCCAGCGCGTCCTCAGGCAGAATCGCCGGGCCCTGGGGATTCAGTCCCAGGGTGTAGCTAGCCGCCCCCACCGACACGCTCACCGCGTCGTCCCAGGCCCAGCGGGGATCCGTGTTGCGGCAGACGTGATCCTGATCCCGCACCACCATCGCCACAGTCAGCGCCTCCGCGGTCCATCCCAACCGCGCCGCTGCACTGAAATCCCCCGGCCCCGCCCTCCGGGACAGGACCAGGGGATCCATGCAGGCTCCCAGGTCCACCACGGCCCCCTGCTGCCCCTCCCCCGGATAGCCATCCGCCTGAAGCGGGGCGTCCACGTAGGGGACCTCCAGCCGCGGTAGGCGCACCGGCACGTATTCCTGCACCACCGAGGGGAAGGACAGATCCACCGGCTGGTGCTTGGGCAGCAGTCGCGGCGCCGGTTGGTCCGTGTCGAGGGTCAGGGCGAAGCTGAACTCGCGCCGCTCGCCGCCCGCCAGTTGCTCCACACTCGCCTGCGGGGTTGCGCCCGGCCCCGACCACAGTAGCTCCACTCTGCGTTCCAGTCCCGACAGGTTGCGCACTGTCACGTTCAACTCCTGGCGCACCTCCCCGCGCTCGCTGACGGTCAGCGCCGGCGGGCTCGACACCTCCAGCATCTGCTCATACCGCTGGTACCGGTCCACCTCATGATCGAGCGGCGTGAGCGTGAACCGGTGCGGCGTGGGCCGGCTGACTTGCGCCAGCGTCGCCTGCGCCTGCTTCACCCGCTCGGCCAGCGCCACTTTGGACGCCTCCTCCGCCTCGGGATTCAGGCTCAGGCGCCAGACCTGCCCCTCCAGAAGCTGTCTGCGTCCCACGGCCTCCGAGACCGCCACCGCCTGATCCTGATC
>JAAYIR010000305.1 GCA_012523355.1 candidate division WS1 bacterium | reverse complement strand
GGAGGCCGAGGGGAGTGGACGCGTACGTGGCCTTCCGGCTGATGGACGATCCGACGCTGCAGGTCGGCGACCTGCTGAACGATTACTTCACGCGGATGTATGGCCCGGCAGGAGAGCCGATGAAGCAAATGTACCTGGCGCTGGAGAAGACGTACTGCGATCCGGAGCTCCGGCCCAGGGGGGAGAGCGGACCGGCAGTGGCCTGGGGGTACCTCGGGACCGAGGAACGCATGGCAGAATGGCAGGCCCTGCTTGACGAAGCCAAGAGGAAGGCCGAGACGGACCTGCAGAAGCGGCGCATCGCCGCTTTTGAGCGCGGGATCTGGAGCTACATGACCGTGGGGCGGGAGAAGTACATGGAGAGGATGACCGCGCCGATCCCGACGGTAAGCGTGCCGAAGCTGGCGGCGGCGGGAGGCGACCCCGGGAAAGTCAACTGGGAGAGCGCAGCGTCGCTGCCCGGGTCCTGGTATGACCGGGGAGGCGCGACGCCCAGCAAGCGGAGCTATGCGGCGAGGGTGGCGCACGACGGGGAATATCTGTACCTGGAGCTGACGGACAAGTGTGACCCCGACAAGCTGATAATCTCGGGGAATGTGTTCCCCTTTGATGACTGGGAAGTGTTCGTGGCCAAGCAGCGGGCTCAGCCGTACCGGCAGTATTCCAGTGGCCCGAGCGGACTCACGGTCGCGACCTCGTGGGGCGAGATAGACTGGCGGCCCAATATGCCGATCACCGACTCGAAGTTCAAGGTGGTATCGGATACGAGCGCTCCGGATGAATGGGTAACGCACATGGTGTGGCCTCTCGACGATATCGTGGTGGGGGGAAGGGAACCGGGAGAGAGTCTGTACATGAATATCATCCGGGTCCTGAGCCCGGGACTGGGCGGGCAGAGCCCGTACGGGATTGACACGTGGATCTCACACTGCACCGTGCATGAAGTGGATCGGCTGGGGGAGCTTAAGCTTGAGAAGTAGAGTTCAACTGATCTGGTGCTCGTGTAGCTGGAGAGCAGGAAGCTTGAGTAAGGAGTGAACAGCATGGCGCGAGGTCTCATGGTGATGGTGGGCTGTGTGATATTCACGGGCGTGGCGCTACTGCTGGCGCCGGCAGCGGGGGCGGGAGAGACACTGCGCCTGGTCAGGGACGGCCAGGCACAGGCGACAATCGTGGTCGCTGAGCACCCGACACGGGCGGCGCAGATGGGAGCGTATGAGCTACAGCATCACGTGAAGCTGATCACGGGGGCGACCTTGCCCATCGTGAAGGAACCTACAGAAGTTGCAGGCACGCGCGTGTTGGTGGGGGAGAGCCGGGCCACGCACCGGTTGGGAGTGACTTCCTACGGGCTGACCGAGCAGGAGTTTGTGATTGAGTACCTGCCGGATACACTGGTGCTGCTGGGGCTCGACGAGGCGGATTACGGCGAGGTTGTCTATGACATGGGCAACCTGGTGGCATCCAAGGGATTCCCGGGGGATTGGGTCGAGAGGGGAAGTCTCGACGCGGTGTACGAGTTCCTGCAGCGTGATTGCGGAGTGCGCTGGTTCAATCCGACGGAACTGGGGCTGGTATACACGCCGAGGGCCACGCTGGAGGTTAGCGGCGGAGACCTGAAGCGGAAGCCGGCCATGCGGAACCGGTACTCCATGTGGATGCCGGCGGGGTCATATGACCGGGGGGCGGCGCTGTGGCGACCAGAAGACGAGGAGTTCAAGGCCTGGGCGGCAGTGAGCTATCCGTCACTGCAAGAGCAGTATACGAACCCGGGGCAGTATAACGCGGCGCGGACGAACATGGAGCGGCTGTTCCTGTTGAGGGTGCGCAATGGTGGGGCTTTCGTGGTATGCAACCACTCGCTGTACGGATACTACAACCGCTTCCTGGAACAGACGTGGACAGACAGACTGGCCAGCGCCCAGGACGACCAGGAGCGGGAAAGGATCCTGGCGCAAAAAGCGGTGGTGTTTGAGGGTGACCATCCGGAGTGTTTTGCGCAGGGCTATGAGGGTCAGCCGCCGCAGATGTGCTACACAAACCCGGCGCTGATTCAGCAGGTCGTCAAGGATGCCCGAGAGTACTGGGACGGGACGCTAGCGGCGCATAAGCTGCCTGTCTCCCCCAACCTGAAGCCACCGGCGCCCTTCCCGGTGGAGCCGATGGATAACAGCGCCTTCTGCAAGTGCGAGAACTGCCGGGCGTTGTACGAGGGACCGACCGCGGCAGCGGAAACCTCGGGATTCGGCAGCGGCAAGCACAGTGATTACTTCTTCACCTTCGTAAATGAGGTAGCCCGTGAACTGCACAAGACGCACCCGGAGGCGGAGATCATCACGCTGGCCTATGGGAGCCACCAGATGCTGCCCAGCTTTGAGCTGGAGC
>JAAYIR010000056.1 GCA_012523355.1 candidate division WS1 bacterium | reverse complement strand
TTCCATTATCGAGCGCACGGCGGGAAAGGTCATGGCTGCCAAAACCGCCATGACGCCGATAACCACCAGCAGCTCGATCAAGGTAAAGCCTTTGTTCATGATAACTCTGGCCTTCTCGCGTCCTTCACCTAACTTGCCGCCCGTACTGGCGGGATAAGGGTGTCAATATCCGCCTTCTGCAGACGGCCGGACTCGCTGCGCCACCAGGCCCGGACCTTCAGCGAGGCTCCGCGCACCGCCACGACCTCCAGCACGTCCGGGTTATTCAGCGTGACGTAGAAGCCCGTTGCACTATTCACGGTATTAGGAGACACCGGGATGGAGTGCAGCTCGCCCACCACCTGCTGGGGATGGGCAGGGTCATCGCCATAGGTATAGTCCACGCTCACCAGCATGCCGGCGGCAGTGCTTACCGGGTTCCCGCTGGCGTCTGTGCCCGAGAGGAAGTTCAGCGCCGTGAATACCGGCGCCGGCGCCAGACCCATGACGTCCAGTGCGTATATCGGGGCTGGCGGCGGGGTAAGGGTACTGAAGGTAGTCGCGGGCAGGAAGCGCTCCGCCGGCTTGATCAGGGTTAGCATCGCCTGATCCGTCGAGCGGTAGAAGAACCGGAAGTTGTGCCCCAGAGCGGTGCGGGGCACCCGCAGAGTGACCCGACCCGTCTTGTAGTCCACAGTCATCGGCTGGGGGTCAACCGAGAGCATGTTCTCCCAGTACGCCGTGTTGCTGACCTGGTCCACGGCCAGCACGTGGGTCCCCAGGCTGTCGGTGGTCTCCAGCAGTGGCAGGTGCAGGGTCAGCTCCGGCTCAATTCCGGGCGTGGTCAACTGCGTAGTCACCAAAGCATAGTTGGGGTCGGCGTCATCTGTGGCCTGGGTCGCGGAGAGCACCCGGTCCTCCCAGATCTCGCGGACCACGCGCTGGAAGGTCGCATCCTCGGTGTCCAGATCGTAGTCTATCACCAGAGTGCAGCCGGCATCGGCAGGGTTGAAGCGCAGGAGGGCGCCGGTGCTGTCCAGAGCCACGTGTCCACGCGAGATCGTCGCGACGGCGCTGCCCACGCCGAGGAAGGTGAACTGGCTCAGCGCCGTAGCCCAGGCCGAACCCTCCACGATGCTGCTGAACTTGGGCGCCGCTGCCGTCAGGCTGGCGGCCTGTACCTGCGCGCTGGGGTTGGAGCCCGAAGAGAGCGTCAGCCGTTCCCGCTCCACGTAATGGGTTTGGCCCTCTTCATCGCGCCAGGCGTAGCTGATCTCAACCCTGGTGGGGCGCAGGTAAGCCTGCCGGAGAGCAGCACTGGCAAACTCTCCAGTACGGACGGTGCCATCCCGGGCGATAGTGAAGGTCCCGTCGGACAGCGCCGCGGGGCTGCCGGAGTAGTGTTGTGGGGTCGCCAGCAGCGTCAGGACCGTGCTGTCGTAGACCCGGGGCCCCAGGGCCGAGTTGTTGTAGGCGGCGAGGGCGTTGGCCCGCCCCAGCTTGAAAGCGTAGGCGACCTCGGCATGGCCTCCCGCAGTGGCCGGTATCACCCCGCGCTCGCCGACGACGTGGACCAGGTCATCTCGTGCATTCGGGGGATTGTCGGTGGTGGAGTATGAGTCCGGGTCTTCGGGCGAGGCCCACGGCGAGACAGGATTGCCGCTGGCATCGAGGCCATAGACCAGAACGGGCAACCCGGCGGGGTCAGCCGCCAGGCGGTCAGCGAGGCCCTGAGCCAGACGCGTCATCTCGGTCCGCCGGGCCTCGTCCCGAACCACGCGCAGCAGCGAGGGGAAGCCGCGGGCCACGCCCCAGCTGCCGACGAGCAGCAGGCTCATCGCCACCAGGACCTCCACCAGCGTCATACCGCTGCGCCGGTTGTCATACTTGGTACGGCAACGTGCGATCATGCCGATAGCTCCCGTCTGGTTTCCTGCCCTCTCCCTAAGAGTTTACCCCGATAACCGAGGGGCGCAAACTTCCCGCTTAGCGCTGGTGCACGAAAGGTGCCACCCCGGTGGCGTCAGCTGCGGACATAGGCGGCACCAGGCGCTTCTCTGTTTGGCCGTTGAGCCGCAGGATCATGTCCATCTGCAGAGAAGCGTTGGAGTAATTTGGCCGGTGGTGCACGCAGTGCGTCACGATAGTGCTATCGGGGGTGTAACGGTTAACTAGATGTGGATAGAATCGCCAGGTTAGGGTCTGGGAGGCGAGCCAGGTAGGGAGCACGTAGTTGGCACCAGTGCTGGGATCCACGTTGCCCGGAGAAGGATAATCCGTAGCCGAGAACAGGTCGTAGCCGTCGCTATCGCCGGTCGCCGGGTCCCACGCATAACCGAAATAATTGTAGGTTAGTTGCGGACGGTCCTCGCCATTGAATTCAGTTGTCTTGAACTCCCACCGTTTATCTTCGTCCTCGTTCTCGCTATCTATCACCCCATTGTACGATGAGTATACTCGGGCCTTGGCCTCCTCTGCATGAGCCTGCGCGAAGCGGTCTTCCGGGCACAGGAGCAGGTTCAGGTCGGTTACATAGTCGGGATAGAGGGCGGAGAAGCCGCCATAGTACCGGGGCTCCCGCGGGGGTGTGCCTGTCGGGTCGCCTGGATCATATGCGGGTGGCGGGGGATACAGACGCTCATCCGCCATGTAGGCCTTGAGGGCCACTCCGAGCTGGTGCAGGTTAGACAGGCAGTTCGTTTCGCGCGCCTTCTGTCGGGTGGCATTGAACACCGGAAACAGGAGGGCCGCCAGGACCACGATGATGGCGATAACTACCATCAATTCGATAAGCGTAAACCCGCTTCGCCGTCGAAAACTCCTCATAGTCTAGCCCCCTGTTGGCTACCGACCCGTCACCCTCCCACAGATACCCACTCGCGGCCCCGCGACGGGGCCCACTAATCTTGCAGATTCACTTATTAGGATACCCGCTCGCGGCAGAAGATAAACCCTTTCGCCGCCCAGCGCCCCCGGCCGCCGGCTTACCCGCCATAGAAGTGCAAAAGCCAGGGCGCGATCACGTCCGGCCACAGTAGCGTGGCCATCCCGGCGACCGCCAGCATGGGGCCGAAGGGTATGGCGTGCTCCCGGCGCTTGAGGCGCAGGGCCATGAGCAGCACCGATATCACCGCACCGCTGACGATGGCCAGCAGGAAGAAGGACAGAAACAGATAGCCCGGCCCAAGCAAGGCACCCATGCCCGCGGCCAGCTTAACATCTCCCAGGCCCAGGGCCGGGCGCCGCAGGACGCGTTCAAACACCCAGCCGATGATCAGGAAGGCGCCCCCTCCCCACAGCATCCCGGTCAGTGAGACAGGCAACGGCATCATATAGCTGCGTCCGCCGAGCTCCTCCGTATAGCCCAGGGTAGCCGTGCCTCCGATGCTGGCCAGACGGTAGAGGTCCACCAGGAGGCCCAGGCCGATCAGCACCACCGGCACCTCATCGGGAATGATCATGTGATCCAGGTCCACGAATAGCGCCACTACCAGTGCCGCGCAGGCCACAAAGACGATCACCGCGTACAGGTTGAGCCCGAAGTTCCAGACCGCCAAGCCCGCCAGCCCCGCGGTGAAGGTCTCCACCAGAGCGTAGCGCGGGCTGAAGCGGCGCCCGCAATGGCGGCAGCGTCCCCGCAGGGCCAGGTAGCTAAGCACCGGCACCAGATCGGGCAGGGTCAGCCGCTGTCCACACGAGAAGCAGTGGGAGCCTGGAAAGATCAGCGACTGGCGCTGAGGCAGCCGGTAGATGACGACGTTGAGGAAGGAGCCTACTACAGCCCCCACCGCGATTACCGCGACCCAATGTAACGCATCCATCGTAAGCACCCGCGACCGGAGCCGCCCCTCACGCGCGTGCGGCGCCAGTTGAGGAACAGCCGGGCCGCAGCACAGAAGCGGCAGCCCCAGCCACTCAGGTGTGGCTGCCGTCCGGGCTGCCGTCCGGGCTTGAGTAGATTATCTGCCGCCTTGCGCCGATGGCTTCCCGCCAGGAGTCGGGAACTCGCGGCCCGGTAGTTCTCGCCTGCCGACTGGTCCGGCGCTCAAACTGCTGCTATCCGGAAAGCTCCTGGATGATGGCGATCAGCGGCATCCATAGAGCAATGAGAATGAACAGGACTACGCCGCCGAGACCGACGATCATGAGCGGTTCAATGGCTGAGGTTAGACTCTCTAGAGCGGCGTCTACCTCGCCCTCATAGAAGATCGCCACCTTCTCCAGCATGGCGTCGAGCTGACCGGTCTCCTCCCCGATGGTGATCATCTGCACCACCATGGGCGGGAACTGCTTGGAGGCAGCCAGGGGGTCGGCGATGGTATCACCCTCGCGGATGGCCGCGCGCGCCGCCAGAATTGCGTCCTGGATCAGCACATTGTCCACGGTCCCCGCGGTAGTCTCCATGGCCTGGAGGATGGGCACCCCGCTGGTAAGCAGGGTGGAAAGCGTGCGCGAGAAACGAGCCATGGAAATCTTATGTGTGAGCGAGCCAAAGATGGGCACCTTCAGCTTGATCATGTCTATGTAGCGCTTGCCGGTCTTGGTCGCCCGCAGGCGGTTGTAGCCCACGACGCTGCCGATCGCGATCAGGATACAGGCCCACCAGTAGTTGATCAGGAAGTTGCTGAAGCCCATCAGCAGGCGAGTAGGGGCCGGGAACTGGTCCTCCGTCATGCCCAGTTCCAGGAACAGGGCGATGAATTTGGGCAAGATGAAGGTGGACAGGAAAATGACGATACCGCCCGCCATGATCATGACGATCACGGGGTAGGTCATGGCGGCTTTCACCTTGCGCCGCAGTTCCATGTCCGCCTCGAGGAAACCGGCCAGCCGGTCCAGGGTTTCGTCGAGCACACCGCCGACCTCGCCGGCGCGGACCAGACCTACGGACAGGTTACTGAAGACGCGCGGGTGTTTAGCCATGGCCCGGGAGAGCGGCGCGCCGGACTCGATCTCGCTGGAGATGGCGCGGATAACGCCCTTCAGGCGGTTGGAGCTGGGCTGCTGCTCCAGGACGTCGAGGCAGCGCACCAGAGAGACGCCAGCGTTGATCATGGTGGCGAACTGCCGACAGAAGATGGACAGGTCGCGCAGCTTGACCTTGCCCTGCATGAACTGGAATCTGCCGGCGCCCTTTTCCTTGGCGCGGGTGACCGCTTTCTTCTCCTCTACCTTGGTGACGTAGAGGCCCTTGTCCCGCAGTTGCTGAACCACCACGTCCTTGTTGGGCGCGTCCAGTGTGCCGGGTGTGTGCTTGCCGCTCTTATCGCGTGCTACATATGCAAAGGTAGGCATATCTCTCCTCCTTCAGGAGGCCGGGATGACGAGACAGAAGGCGGGGCCAACCACGGGCAGCCAGTCCCCCTGGCGCACGGTTCTTAGCCCGTTCCGTCTAGTATATACCCCGCATTCGGTCTTCTAACCCCACAATTCGGCTTTGTCCTGTCGGTTCGAATCCTGCCTTCCTTGACCCCTACTCCCCGGCGATGAGTTTCTCCAGCTCGGCGGGGTTGTGGCTCCGGCGCATCCCGACCTCGTAGGTGATCAAGCCCTGCTTGTACAGGTCGCGCAACGCCTGGTCCATGGATTGCATGCCCAGTTGCAGTGCGGTCTGAATGATGGAGTGCATCTGGTGCGCCTTGTTCTCGCGGATCAGGTTGCGAATGGCGGAGTTGGCGACCATGACCTCAATCGCGGCCACCCGGCCGGGCTGGCCGGCCCGGGGGAGCAGTTGCTGGGACATGATCGCCACCAGGTTATTGGACACCTGGACGCGGATCTGCTCCTGCTGCTCCGGGGGGAAGACGTCAATCATGCGATCCACGGACTCCGCCGCATTGTTGGTGTGCAGCGTGGCCATGACCAGATGGCCGGTCTCAGCACAGGTGATAGCCAGCTGGATGGTTTCGAGGTCACGCATCTCGCCGACCAGAATGACGTCCGGATCTTCGCGCAGAACCGAGCGCAGGGCATTGGCGAAAGTGTGGGTGTCCTCCCCCAGCTCCCGCTGGTTGATGACGGACTTCTTATGCGTGTGCAGATACTCGATAGGGTCCTCGATGGTGATGATGTGCTCGGCCCGCTCCATGTTGATCTGGTTGATGATGGAGGCCAGGGTAGTGGACTTGCCGCTACCGGTGGGGCCGGTGACCAGGAGCAGACCGCGAGGGCGGCGCGCCAGGTCTTCCGTGATCGGGGGCAGGCCCAGTTCCTTGATGGTGGGGATCTTGGTGGGGATCAAGCGGAAGGCGCCGGCCACGTTCTGCCGGTCGCGGAAGACATTGACCCGGAAGCGTGCGATCTTGCGCATGGCGTACGAACAGTCCAACTCCAACTCGGTCTCAAAGCGCTGGATCTGGTCGTCAGTGAGAATATCGTAGATGATGCGCTGACAGATGGGGCCATCTAGCACCTCATAGCGCGTCATCTTCAGCTCACCGTCAATACGCATGATGGGGGGCAGGCCCACGGCCAGGTGCAGATCGGAGGCGTTGGTTTCCACCACCATCTCCAGCAACTCGTCAATATGGACGTGCTCGATGGGTTTGCGCTGAACCTGCTTTTTTCCCGGGGCGCCATGACCCGCCGGTCGGGCGGGACGCGGCGTAGTCTCCTGTTCAGCCCCTACGCTCTGGGGCGTAGCTGATCCCTGAGATTCGCTTGCCATAGCTGTCTCCCTTGCCCGCCGCTAGGGACGGGCCGCTGCGGTCTTGTCTGGTGGGGCAAGTTCCGCTCTGCGTTCAAAGAACTTCTTGCGAGCGCGGCTGATTTACCAGGCGCCGGCGGTAAAGATGACGCGGGAGAGGTCCTCTACGGTCGTGATCCCGCGCAGGGCCTTGCTGAAGCCGTCTTCGGCCATGGTGACCATGCCGCTGGCCAGGGCGGCCTCGCGAAGCTGGCCCGAAGAGGCCCGCTTGATGATCAATTCGGCCAATTCCCCGTTCATGACCAGCAGCTCAAA
Source organism: candidate division WS1 bacterium (assembly GCA_012523355.1). Lineage (GTDB taxonomy): Bacteria > Armatimonadota > Zipacnadia > Zipacnadales > Zipacnadaceae > Zipacnadum. The sequence goes on along the minus strand of JAAYIR010000056.1, from coordinate 2,852 downwards.
GACCCCGAGGCGGCCCCGGTACCCGGTGCCGCGGCAAGCCTCGCAGCCTCGTCCGTGATAGAAAACCTGGTCCTTGTTTTCGGGCAGGTCGGGGTCGAACCCGAAGGTCAGAAGCAGGTCTTTGCGCGGCTGGTAGGGCTCGCGGCAGTTGGGACAGATGGTGCGGGCCAGGCGCTGAGAGATCACGCCGATGATGGAGGAGGCGATCAAGAACGGCTCCACCCCCATGTCCACAAGACGGGTAACTGTCGAAGGCGCGTCATTGGTGTGCAGGCTGGTGAGGACCAGATGCCCAGTGAGCGCAGCCTGAATCGCGATCTCGGAGGTCTCCAGGTCACGTACCTCACCCACCAGGATAATATCCGGATCCTGGCGCAGGAAGTACTTCAGGGCGATCGCGAAGGTGAGCCCCGCCTTACGGTTCACGTTCACCTGGCTGATGCCGTCCAGCTGATACTCCACCGGATCCTCAATGGTGATGATGTTGTGCTCCACCGAGAGGATGTGGTTCAAGATGTTGTACTGGGTGGTCGTTTTGCCAGAGCCCGTCGGTCCGGTGGACAGGATCATGCCGTTGGGCTGCCTGATGAGCTTCTCGATTATCCCCAGCATGTTCTCGTCAAACCCCAGGTCACCCAGGCCTCGCTGAATGCCCTTCTTGTCCAGCACGCGCATGACCATCTTCTCCCCCAAGGTGGTGGGGATGACGCTGGCTCGCAGGTCATAGTCGCTGTCGGCGTGCCGCACGTGGATACGCCCGTCCTGGGGCAGACGGCGCTCGGCGATGTTCATGTTGGCCATGATCTTCAGCCGCGAGAGCAGGGGTGCATGCACGTACTTGGGGAGCTGCAGCACGTCGTGGAGCACGCCGTCGATGCGGTACCGCACCCGCACACGATTTTGGTAGGGCTCAACATGAATGTCACTGGCCCGCTCATGCAGTGAGCGCTGGATGACCAGTTTAGCGATCTTGATAATGGGCGCCTCATCGGCGATGTCAGCAATGCGATCGAGTTCGGCCCGGTCCTCTGTGGGGGCGGTCTCTTCGGCGGCGATAATGCCGCTGTCGCGGACGGACTCGGCCAGGGCCTGCATGTCGACGCTGCCGCCCTCCCCGCCCTTCTCCCGTCCACGTCGGGCGGGACCGGGACTGGGAGCCGCCTCCGCCGACAAGGCCTGGCCGGCAGCGGGCACTCCGCCGCCACCTCCCCCGGCGTAGACCTTGTCAAGAGTATGCTGAATGGAGTCGGGGTCGGAGAGGATTGGCACCACGGGCACCTGCAGGACCATGCGCAGGGCATCAATGGCCATCACATCGCCGGGTTCGGCCATGGCCACCTTGATACCCCCGCTAGTCTCCCGCCCTACGGGGATGGCACGATAGCGCTCCGCGTCCTCCTTGGGCAGGAGGGTCGCCACCCCGGGGTCCACTGTGTCCGGGCTCACATCCAGATAGGGGATGTGCATTTGGGCCGAGAGGGCCTCATACAGGGCCTTCTTCTCCACAAAGCCCAGATCCACCAGCACTTCTCCCAGGAGCTGAGTGGTTTGTTTCTGGGTCTGCAGAGCCTCCTTGAGCTGCTCTTCGGTGAGCAGCCCACGCTCCATCAGCATCTGGCCAATTGGGCGGTGCCCGCTAGATCGGCGCATGAATGCAACACCTCACCTCGGGGGCCCAAGACATTCACCGGCCCCCCACTAACAAAGGAAACAATTGCACAAGGCTTATACGAACCAGAAGCATTATATGCATCGCGCGCGCAACTGTCAATCGCGATCGGGCGAGGGGTAATGGGTTCAGATTCACGGCTGCGGACCGGGAGCGGCGCGCGGCGGGGGTTTGGAGGTGAAAAGAATTTGTGCCACCGAGCGCGGCAAGGCCGGGGATACCGCCGCCGAGTCAATCTCACCGCTGCCTTGCGCCACCAGCTTGGTCTGGGTGCCGGTAGCCGAGCGCAAGTAGAGCCGGCTCAGGCCGCCGCGAGTGGAGCTGATGAGCAGCCACTGTTCGTCCGGCGAGAGGCCCCAGAGCCGATCGTCATCCGGGGAAGGCGCCACGGCCCCCAGGCCCTCGCCGGTGCTTTGCGCCCGGCAGATCTGCCAGTGGCCCTCCAGGTTCCAGGAGAAGTAGAGGTACTTGCCGTCCGGCGACCAGATCGGGTGCCGCTCCGGAATGGTGCTGGTCAGCAACTGGCGGGACTGACGGGTAGCAGGATTCCAGATATGCAGCTTCTCGGCTCCCGAACGGTCCGAGACGAAAGCCAAGGCTTCTCCGGCCGGGGACCAGGCCGGCGCCAGGTCCTTCGAGGAAGTCTCCCCCAGATCGGTGACCGCGCCCGTCAGCAGGTCAAGCAAGCACAACTCAGGGTTTCCGGAACGCTCGGAGACGAAGACTACTGACCTGCCGTCCGGCGCGTAAGAGGGGGAGTAGTTGGGCGTGCTCTCCTCGGTGAGCTGTCTCAGGCCGGTGGCGTCAGCCTTGAGGGCCCAGAGGTTGCGGGCTCCGCTGCGGTCTGAGACAAAGACGATCTGGCGGGCATCGGGGGAGAAGGCGGGCTGATGGTCCACCCCGAGATGGGTGGTAAGCCGGCGCTGCAGGTTGCCCTCCGCGTCTGCCAGCCACAGGTCGGTGTTTCCACCCCGGGTCAGGGAGAGGACCAGCATGAAGGTCTCCGGCTCGGGCTCCGGCAGATCCAGTTCGGGCAGGCGGGCCCGCAGCCGCTCAATGGCCTTGGCCGCCTCGATGCCGTTGTCGGTGAGTGGCGCCAGGCGAATCACCTGGCGGAAGGCCTCCACCGCCTCGGCGTTGCGGCCCAGGCTGATGCAGGACCAGGCCAGACCCCACCAGCCAT
>JAAYIR010000304.1 GCA_012523355.1 candidate division WS1 bacterium | reverse complement strand
TCGGATCGTGGCAATAGCCGCCTCCAGGTCTTCGACCGGGAGCAAACTGATACCCCGGCGGTGGTTTTCCCGCTGGAGGCGCGGCCCGGTCCGCTCGCTATTGGCGGCATGGAGCTCGCGCTGGTTGACGAAAAGAACATCTTGAGGGTCTACACGATCGAGCAGGACAAACTCATCCTGAGGTCGAGTCTGCAGACCCGCCAGGGGGCGCAGGCAGTGGCCCTGGGGCCGGATCAGACCGTATATATCGCTTACCGTTGGGGGCGCAATCATGGATTGTGTGCCTACGAGCGTAAGGAAGGGGGGTGGGGGGAGGAACGGGTGATCGCGCCCTCTATGTACGAGTCATGGCCGCATTACTATCCCGCAGGAGTCCCGCTGGTGATCGGGCCGGATCGCCAACTGTGGTTCGCCACCGACACGAATGGCACGATAGCCTAACTGGACATCACGACCGACCGTGTTACGGAGAGAGTCAAGGGCGTTCACCGACCACTGGTCGTGGGATTTGATGCCGGCGAAACCCTGTATGTCGGGGGGTTCCCGTCCACTCGGGACAAGGGGCCGGTCCTCCAGCGCTATTCCCTGAACGGTGAGCCGCTAGGGGCCTTTGGACCGCCGGTACTGTATGACGGCGATACTCCCGTGTGGGCTGTCCTGCCCGATCAGGACGGCGGGGTGTACGTGCGTATCGTGGAGTCCGGATATCGGAAGGGCTGGCCAGCCCTCACCATCAAGAAAGTCTATCCTGACGGGAAGATGACGAACCTGCTTGACCTGGGGAACCTGTATGCGGTGCGCACCCGCTTTGCCCCCTCCGAGTCCATTGGCAACTTCGTCTTTGACCGTGAGGGATACCTCATCATAGCCGCCTCGTTTCACCTGTCGGTGCAGAAGGTGGCTCCAGATGGGACCGTAATCTGGGAGGCCAGTCAATATCCGGTCAGAGCGGACCCGGTGCCCTTTGGCGCGCTCCGGGATGTGGCAATTGACTCCCGCGGGCATATCTGGGTAACGGACCCACGACGCCACGTGATCGTGTGTTTGCCCGACACGGGGAAGCTGCTCCTGACCCACGGAGGGTTTGGAGGCGTGGATGATCTGAGCGGCAACGCATTCGATCGTCCGACGGGGATCGCGGTGGTGACCACCGACCAGGGGGAGTATCTGGTCGTGGGAGACGCGGGGAACCACCGGTTCTTGAAGTACCGGCTGGACTATGCCGAATAGCTCGTGCTTCCCCCGCCATGGGCCAGATGCCGCGGGCCAGGACGAGGGAAGTCTCTACAACTGAATGGTCTTCTCGCGCTCGAAGCCGACGGAGACATACTTCAGCGGCACGCCCGCCAACTCCGTCATCCGATCCAGATATGCGCGAGCCTGCCACGGCAGGTCCTCCAGACGCCGGAGGTCTCCCAGCGGCTGCTCCCAGCCTTCCAACTCCTCCATGACGGGCTCGACGCGCTCCAGATCGCCTGACCAGGCGGGGACAGTGTCGCACAGCTCCCCGTCCAGGCGATAGCCCACGCATACCGGAAGCTTGGCGAAGGTGTCCAACACATCAAGCTTGGTCACCGCCAGGCCCGTGGCGCCGTTGAGGAGCGCGGCGCTGTGCAGGATCACGCCGTCCAGCCAGCCACAGCGACGCGGACGCCCGGTAGTTGTGCCGTACTCCTTCCCACGCTCGCGGAGCACCTCCCCGGAATCCCCACCCAGCTCCGTCGGGAAGACCCCGGCACCCACGCGGGTGGTGTAGGCCTTGCAGATGATGAGCACGTCCTGAATCGCGGTGGGTCCGACGCCGGTTCCCAGGCATGCGCCACCCGCGACGGGATGCGAGGAGGTCACAAAGGGGTAAGTTCCATAGTCCAAGTCCAGGAAGGTCGCCTGGGCGCCCTCGAAGATGACCCGCTGGCCCCGCCCGATCGCCTCCTGCACCAGGCGGTGCCCGTCTGTCCCGTACTGGCTAACCTGCTCTGCGGCGGTCCAGACCTCCCCAAACACCGCCTCGGCGTCGAGGGGCGAGGCGCCGTAGACCTCTGTCAAAATGCGATTCTTGAGGGCGAGTTGGGCGTCAATGATCTCCCGCAGGCGGACCGCATCGCTGAGATCGCGAAAGCGCACCGGCAGGGGTAGACGCGCAGCCTTGTCGGTATATGCCGGGCCGATGCCGCGCCGCGTGGTCCCGATCTGCCCGGAGCCCTGGGCTTCCTCCATTACCCCGTCCAGGACGCGGTGATAGGGCATGATAATCTGCGCATTGTAGCTGATGCGCAGGTTGTCGCAGGCAACCCCGCGGGCCTGGAGCGCCCCCACCTCTTGCGCAAGAACGGTGGGGTCAAGGACCGTGCCATCGGCCATGAGGCAGAGGCAGTCGGGGTGGAGAATCCCGGAGGGGATGAGATGGAGCTTGTACTCCTCGCCGCCGGTAACCACGGTGTGACCGGCATTGTTACCCCCCTGATAGCGGACCACCAAGTCCGCTGATTCGGCGAGCAGATCAGTTATCTTACCCTTGCCCTCGTCTCCCCACTGGGCCCCAACGACCACGACGGTGGACATGACAAACTCTCCTTCCGGCAGGCATACAGACACCAAAATGGCCCCACGGCAAGGCGGGGCCCATTGCCATTTGACTATAGCACCTGCCCGGTGGCCTGTCAACGCCGGCGCGCAAGTAGATACAGCCCGAGGCCACCGAAGATCACATTCTGAGCCCAACCTGCCAACCAGGGGGGCATCAGCCCTGCGAGACCCAGTGCCAGGCCCCAGGAGCGAACGCCGTTGTACAAGAACAACAGGCAGATGGCCACCACCAGGCCCCCGAAACTGCCCCAGGGGGCCAAACTGTCGGCGAGAGGCGCGGCGATCATGGCCAGGACCAGACAAGCCAGCGGCAAGGAGTACTTGAAGGCCAGGTGTACGCGAAGCCGCCGGCTGTCCTGCCCGGTTCGCTCCAGCGTGGAGGCCAACTCCACCAACTCCGCAGCGCTCATCTCCAACGGTTGCCGCTGTTCAACGTAGTAGTCTTGCAGGGCGCGGCTGAGTGTCACCGGCTTGTTAGTGAAGCGCTCGGTCCGCACGGGCGCGCCTTGTTCGTCCAGATAGGTGGTAGCTCCGTCCTCCAGAGTCCACAGCCGGTCACGGAGGACCGCCCGGCGGGCGGCATGGATCTCCTTGACCCCGCCTTCGGGGCCCAGGGTCCAGATCTGCAGACCCTCCAGGGCGTTGTTGTCCGCGTCCATGTGCTGGACATAGAAGATACGCCCCTGCTCGTCGCGGAAAAACTGATCGTACGCCTCTCGCACCACGGCCTGGGTCTGACTCATCTGGGCAAAGACCTCACGCTGGGCGCGGGAGGTGCGCGGCACCACAACTTCCTCCAGGCCAAAGGCCAGGAGGCTTGCGAGCACTCCGGCCATCAGGTAGGCGGCGCACAGACGGGGGAAACTGGCCCCTCCCACGCGAATGGCGGTGGCCTCCCCGGAACGGGCACAGGCCGTGGCCGTCATGCAGACCCCCAGGAGAATCCCCACCGGAAGGGACCAGACCAGGGCGTTTGGAGTGGCATGCAGAAGATAGGAGACAATTAGCGAGAGGGGGACGCGCAGGCCGGTGATAGTGGCCCCCAGTTTGCGGGCCTCCTCCCCCAGGAGCACCGCCAGGAAGACCAGAACGCCCAGGACGAAAGGCACCAGCAGTAGTCTAAGGAGGTAGCGGTCCAGGCGCCGCATGGCTTAGCTCTCCCGGCCCTCAAAGACCACCACCGCAACGGCCAGGCCTCCGTCATGCGTCAGGGTCAGGTGCATGGTCTGTACTCCCAGGCGCGCCGCATGCTCGGCGGTAGTGCCGTGCAGGCGCAGGTCGGGTTTGCCGGTGGGGTGATGGAAGACCTCAATCTCCTGGTACTTCACGCCCTGACGATAGCCGGTGCCCAGGGCCTTCATGACAGCTTCCTTGGCGGCAAAGCGGGCGGCCAGGGCCTCGGCCCAGCGCTGGCGGCGATAGCACTCCTCCCGCTCGCCAGGGGTAAAGACGCGCAGCAGGAAACGGTCACCGTACTTCTCGGCGAGGCGCTGGATCCGCTCCACCACGACCAGGTCGGTACCGAGGCCGATAATCACACCGCAAGTATAGCACAAGTCAGGGTCCGGTGGTCGGTCGAGAGCCGCCGTGCTACAATAAGGGGCATGCCGGACCGACTCCCGCTAATCTACGACCTTGAGCTGCCAGAGCTGGGCGCATGGACGACTGCACGCGGCGAGAAGCCTTACCGCGCCAGACAGGTGTGCGAGTGGCTGTATCAGAAGTTTGCGCTGGTCTTTGAGTCGATGACCAGTCTTCCGGGGGCGCTTCGGGACCAACTCAACGAGGCTTTCGCCCTGCCGGGCTGCGAGGTGCTAGCTGAACAGGCCGGGGAGCAGACCAGCAAGCTACTTCTGGGCTTTGTTGACGGCGCGGAGGTGGAGTGTGTGTCCATGCAGATGGACCTCTCTCCCACCTTCTGCCTCTCGACGCAGGTGGGCTGTGCGATGGGCTGCGCGTTCTGCGCGAGCACCCTGGCCGGCTGCGAACGCAATCTTTCCGCCGGCGAGGTCCTCGCCCAGGCGACAGTCCTGGGGGCCCGTCATGGCCGCCCAAGAAACGTAGTCTTCATGGGCATGGGGGACCCCTTGCTCAATCTGGAGGCGACCCTGACCGCGGTTCAGCGTCTCACTGACAAGGCTGCCTTTGGGCTCTCACCGCGCCGGGTGACGATCGCCACGTGCGGGATTGTGCCGCAGATTCGAGAACTCGCCAAGCTGAACCTCGGCGTGAACCTGGCGGTCTCGCTGAACTCTACGCGCGAGGAACAACGGCGAGAGCTGATGCCCGGGGCGGCGCGCTGGTCCCTCGCGGAGCTGATGGCGGCGTGCGGGGAGTTCTCGGAGGCCACCGGAGGACAGCCGGTGACTTTCACCTATGTGCTCCTGCGCGAGGTGAATGATTTCGACGCGGACGCCGATCGTCTGGTGCATCTGCTGCGGCCACTGCGCCACCACCTGAATCTTATCCCTCTCAACCCGGTGGAGCACGCGCTGCTGCGTCCCCCCAGCGAGCAGCACCTCCGGCATTTCGTGGATATGCTTCAACGCAGGGGAATTAACGTAAGTGTGAGACGCAGCAAGGGAGGCGAGATTGAGGCGGCTTGCGGGCAGCTCCGCCGGCGGCACCGGAACAC
>JAAYIR010000055.1 GCA_012523355.1 candidate division WS1 bacterium | reverse complement strand
TAGCGCACCAGGACCGGAAGCGTTCCGCCCATCAGAAAAGTGGGCAGGAGAAGAACCGGAAGACAAAGCAGGAGCCGGGCCAGACTGAGCGTGCTGAAGTCGCTGACGCCCCCGACGAAGAGCGCGCGGTAGAGGTGCTCCACGCCGCGAAACATCAGGGGGGTGAGTAGAGCGGTGACCGCTACGCCGGCCTCCAGGACAGCGTATAGTCGCAGGGGGCGGGAGAGCCGGTCCGCCCGCCGGCTCCAGTACCACGCGCCGAGCGCGAGCCCCAGCATATAGGAGGCCAACACGCTGCCTACACTCAACACCGTGGCGCCAAAGACCAGGGTGAGCATTCGCACCCACACGATCTCATACGCCAGCGCGGGAATGCCGGAGAGGAGGAAGAGGACCAGAATGACCCCCCGGCGGTAGTCCTTTAAGGTTCCAGTTGTCGCAGTCTCTGGCTGAGTCAAACTCCGCCCCGTTTCCGGCCCTCGCGACGCCTGTCTCGCGTCCAGACCCGGCTAGCTCTTCATCCCGCTCAGCAGTATACCCTCGATAAAGTACCTCTGCCCCAGAAGGAAGATCAGAACCACGGGAGCCATGACCATCACCGCCGCAGCCATCATCAGGTTCCAGTCAGCGGTGTACTGGCCGAGAAACGCATATAGCCCCAGTGTTAGGGGCATCTTCTCCGTCGAATTCATCACGATCAACGGCCACATGAAGGAGTTCCAGGTCCCCAGAAAAGTGAAGGTGCCCAGGGTGGCGAGCGCTGGTCGGGACAGCGGCAGGATAACGTGCCGGAGAACACCGAGGTTGCCACAGCCATCCAGACGGGCAGCGTCCTCCAGATCGTGCGGGATAGCGAGAAAGAATTGGCGCAAGAGAAAGGTGCCGTAGGCCGAGAACATCACCGGTACGACCATGGCGAAGTAGGTGTCAATCAGGTTCATGAGCTTGAGCAGGGCGAAGATGGGAATCATGGTCACCACATAAGGAACCATGAGCGTGCCCAGATAGCCTAGAAACAGCGGGTCGCGTCCCCGGAATTCCAACCGGGCAAAGGCGAAGGCCGCGAGCGCGCTGGTGATGAGGGTCCCCAAGGTTACGGCCAGCGCCACGATCAGGCTGTTGAGATAGAAGGCGGTGAAGGCGTTTACGATGCGGATTCCACGGCTGCCCCAGGGCCCGATTTGCCAGTCCCTCCCACCCAGACGGAAGCGCAGGGCGTAGGGGATCTCGAAGGCCATCCAATTGTGCTGCAGCTTGATGGCAGTCCACGCCGCCGGGTAGTTCTCCCAGTGCAGGCGCATGTGCTTGACCGGAACCAGATTGTCCACCTGGCGCCCGTTCCGCACGACGTAGCGGGGTATCCGCAGTGGAGGGCGTGCTTTCTGCCCATCGTCCAGAGGTATGACCTCCGCCTCTTCCGGGAGAAAGCGGAGCAGCGCCACCTGGCCAGGACGGTCATGGAGCGTGAAAAGAGGAAGCTCCTCTCCCGTCGCCGGGTGGGTCCAGGCCTCCTGCTCGCGGGGGATGAACTCCGGAGGGTAGGTGAACACGGCGCCGGAGGCCTTGAGGGACGTGGAGATCATCCACAGGAGCGGCAGGATCATCAGCGCGCCCGCCAGGAGCAAGCCGGCATAGGTGAGCAGGCGCGACAGCACGCGTCGTCGCCGCGGGCGGCATGGCGAAGCCCCTTGATCCGATATTTGCGCAGAAACTCTCGACATGAGAACGTGCTGGTTAAGATTCGCGCCAGAAGCACGGAATCCTACTCGCATGTCGAGAAACCGAAGGCAGGAAAGAACATAGTGTGAAGGGAAAATCAGAACGAAGGCATGAGCACTTCCACACGCGAGAACCAGAGCAGAGCGCCCAAGGGCCGAAGTCGGGGGGCCTGGGGGTTCCTGCTGCCCAACGGGCTAGGCTTCCTGGTCTTTACGCTGGTGCCGATTCTGGCGGCGCTGGGGCTGGCCTTCTGCCGCTGGGAGGCCATCGAGGGCTGGCGGGGAGTGCATTGGGTCGGGCTGAGAAACTTTGTCGAGATCGTGGGGTTCCACCGCGAGACCGGGCAGATAGTAGCCAACGATCCGCGCGCGTGGTACTGCCTGTACAATACCTTCTTCCTGATGCTAGGTATCCCCGTGGGAATGGTGCTCTCGCTCCTGACCGCTTTGCTGCTAAATCAGCGGCTGCGAGGGGTGGTGTTGTGGCGGGCGCTGTTCTTCGTACCCACCATTTGCTCCTCGGTGGCAGTCGCAGCCTTGTGGAAATGGATCTACCAGCCTGAGGCGGGCTTGCTCAATGACTTGCTGCGGGCGGTGGGCTTGAGCGGACTGGACTGGCTGGGGCAACCCGCGTGGGCGAAGCCGGCCCTGATTCTCATGGGCCTGTGGGTCGGAGTCGGGGGGTACAATGCCGTGCTCTATCTCGCGGGGTTGCAGAACATCCCCCGCGAGCTGTACGAGGCCGCGGCCATAGATGGCGCGGGATTCTGGGCCCGGCTGCGTTATATCACCTGGCCCCAGCTCGCCCCAACGACTTTCTTCATCCTGGTGATGTCCATCATTGGCGGCTTCCAGGGGCACTTCGTGGCCATCCATATCATGACCGCTGGTGGTCCCGCGAACTCCACCACCACCTTGCTATACTATGTTTATCAGCAAGCCTTCGAGTGGGGGCGTATGGGGTATGCCTGCGCGCTAGCGGTGCTGCTACTGGTACTGGTGTTCCTGTTCACGCTGCTGCAGTGGCGTCTCGGAGGCCGGGGGATCAAGGCGCAGTACTAGGTTGGCAGGAGCCGGGGGAGGCAGCCACCCGGAGGCGTGGGAGGGAGCACCCCAACCGCCCGGATAGCATTGAACGGCCTCCCGTAGCTTAGGGGAGGTGTTCAGAGGCCACCGCGAGACCACCGCATCCCCCGCCACGGGCGGATCAGAACGCGGAGCGCCGCAAGCTCGACAAACTCAAGCAGGGCTACACTTCCTCGGTGCCGAATGTATGCCCATACTGTCCGCAGGAGGATTCAATGTCTCGACAAGTCTCGATCAAACTGGGAATTGATGCCGCCTTCGCCACCCGGCGCTGGGAGCGGCCCGCGAATATCGTCCGCCTCGCCTGGGAGCTGGGCTTCACCTGCCTGGAGTACTGCGGCGATCTCATAGACCCCTTCTTCATGGGTGACACCGAAGCCCAGATGGAGCTGGCGGCAGAGGTGAAGGCCACCTCCGAAGAGCTGGGGGTGGAGATGTGGGACCTCTATACGGGGATGGCCACACACCGCTTCCATGGCCTGGCGCACAGCCACCCGGCCATGCGGCGGCGCATGGCACAGTGGGTCCTGGAGGCCTGCGACCTGGCCCGGGCCATGGGCTGCACGCGCTGGGGCGGGCATGTGGACGCCATTCCGGTGGAGCTGCTGCATGACCAGGAAGCTTACGACCGCACCGTAGCCTCGTTGCTGGCTCAGTGGCGGGAGTTGGCGGACCAGGCCACGGACAAGGGCATAACCGCGCTATACATTGAGCAGATGTATGTCCCCTCCGAGTACCCCTGGAACTTGCGCCAGCAGGGAGAGGCACTGCTGGGCTATAACCTGGACCGCGAGGGTTGCCGGATCTACACCACCATTGACGTGGGCCACCAGGCCGGCCAGCAGTACGGCATGCAGCCTCCGGACTCCGATTATCGCGAGTGGCTGCGGCACTTCGGAGGGTTCTGCGAAGTAGTCCACCTGCAACAGACTTCCCCCGAGGGCTCCCACCATTGGCCTTTCACGGAAGAATATAACGACGCGGGGCACATTGATATGGACGAAGTGATGTCCAGCCTCCAGGAAGGGCACCTGGCGGCGGCGGACCATCCCCTGGCGGAGGTTCTGCCCCCGGTGGAGGAACAGCGGCTGATCCTGGAGGTGATCCCCGGCTCGACCAAGAGCGAGGACCGTCTGCTGAAAGAACTCCAGATCTCTCACGACTACCTGCGACAGTGGGTCCCTGCTGAGGGGCTGGTCTGGGCGGTGTAAAGCAGGGCGCGCCGGCTCCCAGAGGGACGTGCTCGCGGCCCACCACGGAGCAATACATGCTGGACAATTGTGAGGGCACTGCCACGCAGATCGAGGCGTACATCACCGCCCACCTGTTTGATCCCAGTGGCATCATGTGCAGTGGGGTAGACATGCGCACGGGCAAGCCCTTTGCGCCGGAGTTCCTCACCCCGCGGAAGGTGGGGCGGCGGGCCGCGTTCGATCCCTGGAGCTACTGGACCTATGAGGACTCAGTCATGTCCCTGGGGCTCTACCTCGATGGCCTGGTGCTCCAGCATGAAGTAACTGGCTGCCCCTCGTGTCTTAAGCAGGCGGAGAGTCTCTGGCACACCATTGAGGCCATCTACTCCTGCTCCCAGGTGCACGGCCTGGGGTCATTCCTGCGACCGTATGGCGGATTCCTGCAGATGGCCCGTTTCCTGGAGCCGTTGGGCACGGATCAGGCCAGCCCGCTCTTCAGCGGTCTGTACCGTTTTCTCCCCTACGTCGAGCCGCGCGTGGCAACCGATATCCGTCGCGTCCTGCGCAATACGCTGGTCTGGTACGAGCAGCAGGGCTTCCGCTACTTCTACTACAAGCGCTTTATCCACAGCTACGCGCCGGAGTCCCCCAACTGCAACCATGCCAACAGTTACTTCTTGCCGGCGATCGCCTGGGCCGCTGTCACCTACCCCGAAGATTCCCGCTGGCAACGGCATCTGGAGGAGCGGCTGGGATACTTCGCCGAGGGCCGTTACACGATGTACCCTCGCGGCAGCCGTCAACCCGCCTTCTGCTGGGGCAGTGACCTGGACGTGCTGCACAGAATCCTGGGGGCTCGTTTCCGCGAGGTGTTCACCGTCGAGCTGCTGGACGAGGCGTATGCCGCGGTGAACGAAGTCCTGGCCGAGTACAGTGAACCGGGGACCATCTGGCGCATGTTCCCGGAATCAGCCGATCCAGATTTTCGACCGGCGCTCTCGGAGTTCGATCCGGAAACCTACACGGGGTCCGTCGAGGACGGTTTCTACGCGCCTCACCACGGGCGCTGCCGTCCTCGGCACGAGGTTGACTTCCTCCTGGGGCTAGCGTCCACCGGTTACCGCACCCAAGAGATCGCGGCGCGAGCGGCTGAATTGCTGGCTTTCCGCTCGGCAGTGCCTGAGGATTTCACCTACTTCCTGTCGGAGGACTACGACCAGTTGCCGGAGACGGTGCACCTCTATGCGCGGTCCGTCGGCGTCATGCTGGTGGAGTGGTGGCGTGACTACTGGCTGCTGAGAAAGGCGCTGAGGGAGCACCCGGCATAGAGGCGTGGAGGCGAACCTGATGCAGCGCATCACCATTGCCCGTGACGACCATACCTCCGCCTGCTTTCCGGATCCGGCCCGGGGAGCGGTGGAGCAGCAAGTGCTGAAGCACCTCGGGACATAGGCCTCGGGGACGCCCCGTCGCGGGAACATCCGGGGTGATGCCCAGGCGGCGGGTCTCAGGCCACCTGCTGGCGGGGGACCGGGAGCCGTACTTCGCGCGCCGGGGGCGCAAAGGCGGGCTGCGGCGGCCACTCAATGACCCCCGCCATCTCGTCCCACAATAGGGTCACCAGGGCCAGGCTCAACTCCGCCGCGTTGGCTACCTCGAGTTTCTCCATCATGTTGGCGCGGTGCTTCTCCACCGTGCGGGGACTGATGTAGAGCAGGCGTCCTATCTCCTGGCTGCTGAAGCCAGTGGCGACCAGCCGCCCGATCTCCCTTTCACGCTCAGTGAGGCAATCCTCGACAGCAGGGGGCGCGGCCTCGGGGTGGCCGGCTTCGGCCAGCGCGCGGCGCAGCAGAGCGCGGATGGCCGCGGGGGTGGCCGCAGCCTGGGGAATCATCAGGCGTCCGGGATGCTCCTCACAAGACATACCGCTCGCGGTCAGACAGGCCAGGGCACCGACCTGTCCCCGCTGTTGCGCGGCCCGCAGTTGCCGACAGAGTCCCGGCAGCGCCTGGGTCACGGCCAGCACCACCAGCTCCGGCTGTGCCCGGATCACGTGTCCCAGCTCCGGCGGAGTGGGTGCACAGAGGATGAGGTTGAGGCGCTTCCAGCCGGTAAGACAAGCGCGGATTCCCCAGCCCACCAGAGGAGATTCGGTGAGGATCACCACTTCGAGGAGGTCCGCGGGCCGCCGAGATACCGGGGTCGAGGAGAGCAAGCTGGCGGGCGCGCGGTTCTGCGAGGCTTCGGAAGTAAGCTTGCCGGCGACGGTCATCACTGCCATGGTCAGGGCCCCCCGTGTTACCATAGGTGATTCTGGGTCGTTTCCATCCTTGTTTCGCAGCCATTATATGACACTTAGTGAATATGTGCAAGATATTGTGGATAAATTGTGGAGAAATATTGCACACATGTGATGGCCAGCGCTGAAAGACGCGGGGGTAGTGTCAAGTGTTGTGTGTAAATTCGGGTAGGGGCTTGGAGCTCCAGGTGGTGTTTTGGTGATAGAGAATGGCGAACACGATCCGCTCTACGCTGGCCGGGTTGTTGAAGCAGCTCATGGGATT
>JAAYIR010000054.1 GCA_012523355.1 candidate division WS1 bacterium | reverse complement strand
GACGGAGCCCTTTTGGGGACGGGAGGGACGGAGCCCTTTTGGGGACGGGAGGGACGGAGCCCTTTTGGGGACGGGAGGGACGGAGCCCTTTTGGGGACGGGAGGGACGGAGCCCTTTTGGGGCAAAGCCCCAAAAGGGCTCCGTCCCTTTCTACAAGCGAACCGGCACCCCCTGGGCCGCCAGCTCCTCCTTGATGGTGCGCACCGTGTACTCCCGGAAGTGGAAGATGCTGGCCGCCAGCACTGCGTCGGCCTTCCCCGCGGTCAGCGCCTCGTACATGTGCTGCACGTTCCCCGCCCCGCCGGAGGCCACCACCGGAATCTTCACCCGTTCCGAAATGCGGCGCAGGAGCTCCACGTCATACCCCGCCTTGGTCCCGTCGGCGTCCATGGAGGTGACCAGCAGCTCGCCTGCGCCCAGCCGCTCGGCCTCCTGCGCCCACCAGATGGCATCCACCTCGGTGGGTTCATTGCCGCCGTGTGTCCAGACCTTCCACTCAATCTCCGCTTCCGGCGCCGGGCCGAGGTAAGAATCATCGCGCCCGCTCTGGGGCACCCGCCGCGCGTCCACCGCCACCACGATACACTGGTTGCCGAAGCGTTCCGCGCCCTCGCTGATCAGTGGCGGGTTAAGCAGCCCGGCCGTCATGATGGAGGTCTTATCCGCGCCCGCGAGCAGTATCTCCCGGATGTCCTGCACGCTCCGCACGCCCCCCCCCACGGTGAGGGGGATGAACACCTGCTCAGCGACGCGCCGCACCATGTCCAGGACGATATCGCGTTTGTCGCGTGAGGCGGTGATGTCCAGGAAGACCAGCTCGTCCGCCCCCTGGCGGTCATACTCCTTGGCCTGCTCTACGGGGTCCCCGGCATCCACGTGATCCACGTACTTGACGCCCTTGACCACGCGGCCCTCATTCACATCCAGACACGGGATAACACGTTTGGCTAACATATCTGCCGCCTTTCGGGAAGAGTCAGAATGGCGCCCATTATACCCTGCGGCAGGTTGCAGGGAAAGCCATGACGAACAGGGACTGTGTCAAGCCGGAGGCCACCACATGCGCGACCAACCCCATATCGTTATCTTCAACCCCGACCAGTGGCGGGGAGATGTTCTGGGCTACGCAGGTAATCCCGCTGCGGTCACCCCCAACCTGGACCGCCTGGTCAACGAGGAGGCCGTCGGCTTCTCGCAGGCCTACTGCCAGGCCCCCGTCTGCACCCCCAGCCGCTGCTCCTTCATGACCGGCTGGTATCCTCACGTCGCCGGCCACCGCTCCATGACCCACATGCTCCGCCCGCACGAACCCGTGCTGCTGCGCAGCCTGCGCGAGGCGGGCTATTTCGTGTGGTGGGGGGGCAAGAACGACCTGGTGCCCGGGCAGAACGGCTACGAGGGCTACTGCGACATCAAGTACGAACCTCCTGGCGAACCGCAGAACATCCGGGTACTGGGTCCCGGCTCCGAGTGGCGCGGCGAGCCCGGCAGTGACACTTACTACTCCTTCTATGTGGGGCGTCTGGAGACCAAGGGCGAACCGTATCCTCTGGACCACGATTGGGGTTACGTGCTCGGCGCTCTCGACTTCATCCGGCAGGCTCCTGCGGACCGGCCTCTCTGCCTCTATCTGCCGCTCGGCTACCCACACCCGCCCTATGGCGTGGAGGACCCCTGGTTCAGCGCGATTGACCGCGAGGCCCTACCACCACGCCTCCCCGCTCCGGACAGCTGGGAGGGCAAGCCCAGCCTCCTGAAATGGATCTGGGAGCGACAGGGGCTGCAGGGCTGGAGCGAGGAGCGCTGGACCGAGCTGCGGGCGACCTACTATGGGATGTGCGCCCGCGTGGACCATCAACTGGGCCTGGTGATCCAGGCCTTGCGAGAGGCGGGCCTCTGGGACGACACCGCGCTGTTCTTCTTCGCTGACCACGGAGACTTCACCGGTGATTACGGTCTGGTGGAAAAAACGCAGAATACCTTCGAGGACTGCCTGACGCATGTGCCGCTGGTGGTCAAGCCCCACGCTAGGCGCGCGGTACGACCCGACGTCAACTCCGCCCTGGCGGAGCTGATTGACGTACCCGCGACCGGTGAGGACTGGACGGGACTGCATCCCGAGCACACGCATTTCGGTCGCTCTCTGGCGCCGCTGATCGCCGGGGAGACGGACCAGCACCGCGACGCGGTCTTCTGCCAGGGCGGGCGGCGGCACGGCGAGCGGCAGGTCATGGAACTCCTCGGACCCGGCGGCACCGACACGCAGCCCGACTTCCCCTACTGGCCGCGCCTGAGCGCCCAGCAACTGGAGGGCCCGGAGCACACCCGTGCCATCATGTGCCGTACCGCCCGGTACAAGTACGTCCGGCGCTTGTATGAGCGCGACGAGCTTTATGATCTGAGCGAGGACCCTGCCGAGCTTCACAATCGCAGTGGAGACCCGGCGCTGGCCGGGGTGGAGGCCGAGCTCAAAGACCGCCTACTCACCTGTTACCTGGAGACAAGTGATGTGGTGCCGCCAGACCTGGACCTCCGCTGGTAACTGCGAGGAAAAGCTGACCAGGGAGGTATTCTCTTCTCGACTGCGCAATTCTCTTGTGGTGCTGAATAATCTCAGTTGAAAGGACCCTGTCATGAAACCACCCGTTGCCGTGCAACTTTACTCAGTACGTGAGTCTGCCGCCCAGGACCTCGCTGGCGCTCTGCGCCGCATCGCCGACATGGGCTATGTAGGTGTGGAATTCGCTGGTCTGTATGACCATGAGCCCGCCGAGGTGCGGGCTCTGCTCGATGACCTGGGTATGGTTTGTTGTTCCGCCCATAGCCCGGTGCCCACCGAAGAGACCGTGGAGGGGCTGTTAGACATCGCCCGGACGCTCGGGTACAGCTACCATGTCCTTGGCTGGGGACCGCCACAGTTTGCCTCGGCGGAGGAGATTCAGAAGGTTGCGGCGGAGGCGGAGGCGGCGTACGCGCTATTCAAAGGCACGGGGATCAAAGTCGGAGTACACAACCACTACTGGGAATTCGACCATCTGGTGGACGGGCGTTATCCCCATGAGCTCTTCATGGAAGCCGCCCCGAACATGCTCGCGGAGCTGGATACTTACTGGGTCACGGTCGGCGGCGCCGACCCCGCCACCGAGCTCCGCAAGCTGGGCGCCCGTGCGCCCCTGCTGCACATCAAGGACGGCCCCGGCGTCCGGGGTACAGACATGCTGCCCATCGGCAAGGGTATCATGGACTGGCCCCTGGTCTTTGCCGAAGCCGGCACGGCGGAGTGGATGATCGTGGAGCTGGATAGCTGCGCAACCGACATGTTCGAGGCCCTCGCCGACAGCTACGCCTACCTGGTGGGCAACGGTTACGCGGAAGGCCGCAAGTAGCCCAGGCATGACTCCTGTGTTACAGATCCAGGTTCTGCCCTCTGCCGAGGGGCTCCCCCTGCCCGAGTACGAGACGGAAGGCGCGGCGGGCCTGGACCTCCGCGCGGCCGTGACGGGGCCGGTGGTCTTGCAGCCCGGAGAGCGGGCGCTCATCCCCACCGGTCTGCGTCTGGGGATACCCGTCGGGTATGAGGGGCAGGTGCGCCCGCGCAGTGGCCTGGCTCTCCGCCACGGGCTGACGCTCCTCAACACACCCGGCACCCTAGACTCCGACTACCGCGGCGAGATCCAGGTGCTTCTCATCAACCTTGGCGCTGAGCCTTGCACCCTTCAGCGGGGCGATCGCATCGCCCAGCTTGTCGTGGCGCCCTCGGCCCGGCCCACACTACAAGTCGTCTCGCAGCTCTCCCCGACTGAGCGCGGCGCCGGCGGCTTCGGCTCCACGGGCCGG
>JAAYIR010000303.1 GCA_012523355.1 candidate division WS1 bacterium | reverse complement strand
GGTAGGACGGGCGTCTCGCCCGTCATCTGTTCTGCCTTTGGCAGCCTCTGGTAGGGGCGGAGCTTGCTCCGCCCGGGGTGGAGGTGAGGTAGGAAACTGGCTGCAGCTTGGCGGTGCAGGCCTGCGCTACCGGATCCCGCGGCTCGTGGCGTCTCTAATCGCTCTGTTGCAGGTACTGCTCCACTGCCGCGACGAACTCCTCGGCGTGCGTGATGTCCTCTTCCGCTGTGTCCTGCGCTGGGCGTGGCATTATTCTGTAGTCTGCGGCATTGCGGTCGTCGAAGGCGTCGCGCAAGTACTGATGTAACTCGCTGGGGAGTCTCCCCGTGGCAACAAAGTCCCGGCCAAAGGCGGCGATCACTGCGCTGTGCTTGGAGAGATCGTGGCCCTCCTTAACCGTCAGCGCCCTGGCCGCGTAGAACATTGCGTAGTATGCCCTGGAGATTGCCTCCCGGACGAACCCTTGCGCGTTGAGAAGTTGAGCGGCCCCTAGTGACTGCTGCGCCAGTTCTACCCAGGCGGCCGTTTGCTGGTTCACACCGGCACTCCCTCTCGGCGGACGTTGCGCAGAAATGAATCGTCCCGGGCTCTCCAATCAGCTTCCCGGATGGCCAAGAGCGAGGGGACGCAAGTGTACTTGAGTCCGATCTCCGAGGCTAGACGGCTCCAGCTTCGGCCTTCCCGGTACTCGGACTCGAAGTCATCCAGCACCACCGCGATGTCAATGTCGGAGTCTTCCTCGGAATCGCCCCGCGCCCGCGACCCGAAGAGATACACACCCTTGAGCCGCTCGCCGTAGATCTGCTGCAAGCCCTCTTTCAGTTCTTCTAGAATGGGCCTAAGGTCCATGGCAATCGCATTATACCATCTCGGTGCTCCGCAAACCAAACGAGCCGCCGGGTCCAGCAGCTGCAGGCATGATACAGGCCCGCGCTACCGGATCCAGCGGCTCGTGAGACTAACCCCGGCGACGACCTACTCTCCCACAGGGTCGCCCCTGCAGTACCATCGGCGCTGGAGGGCTTAACTGCCGTGTTCGGAATGGGAACGGGTGGGACCCCTCCGCTATAGCCACCGGGAAAACTCTATTCGATTATCAAGACAGTAGCACAGCCTTCCCCCTGGGCGCCGTTTCCGACGCTGCCGTTGGGCTGTCCCTGTGCTGCCGTTATGCTGGCGCACCTTCAAAACTGCATAGTGGCGGTCTCGAGCAAAAGAGAGCTTATAAGTGACCAAGCGCTCGGGCGATTAGTACCGGTTAGCTCAAACCCTTGCGGGCCTTACACATCCGGCCTATCAACCAGGTAGTCTTCCTGGGCCCTTACAGATTTACTCTCGAGGAGAACTAGTCTTGGGAGGGGCTTCGTGCTTAGATGCTTTCAGCGCTTATCCCGGCCAGACTTGGCTACCCAGCACCTGCCACTGGCGTGACAACTGGTACACCCTAGGTCTGTCCACTCCGGTCCTCTCGTACTAGGAGCAGCTTCCCTCAATTCTCCAACGCCCGCAGTGTATAGGGACCGAACTGTCTCACGACGTTCTGAACCCAGCTCGCGTACCGGCTTTAACG
>JAAYIR010000302.1 GCA_012523355.1 candidate division WS1 bacterium | reverse complement strand
CACCCCGTACCCCACCTGCATCTTGCCATCCCCCAGGAGTTCTTTGAGGTTCAGCGTCAGGTCCTTGGAGCTCACCTGCTTCCACTTCAGGGGCCCCGCGGGAGAGTCGTAGGTCGCCCCCAGGTCCAGCCGCTGCGCCGGGCCATGAGTTGTGGTGTCCAGGGGAAGACCGCTTTCGTTCGGGAAGGGCCCCACCACGCACCACTCCATGACGCGCCCGCTCCCCAACCTGGCCTTCTCGCTGGCCTGCAGTTCCCACTCCGGACCCCGCAACGTATAGTCCGCCTGCACCGTTTGCAGTCCCCACGTGCCCGGCGGCACCGTCAGGGCGAACTGATGGAACACGCTGGTACCGGGCTTGACTTCCACGGTCTTGACCGGCCCGACAATCTCCCACCCTTCCACAGGCTGCAGTTGCGCGCCTACCTCCACGGCTGGCGCCCAGGCAGGCAGGCCGCAGGTCAGTCGCGCGCCGCCGCTGCCCCCAGCACCGCTGCGCAGCACCTGGTCTAGTTGCGGCGCGTACCAGCTCAGGTCCATCCCCAGCAGAAACCGCGCCAGCGCCGGGGGATGAGGACCGGGCGGAAGGGCCTTCACGGCCTGGTTCACGCAGGCCTGCACCTTCGGCAGCAACTCCGGTGCCGCCAGGGACTCGGCCTGCAGGGAAGCCAGGTCCTGCCGCACGCGCTCCCACGCGGCCGGCGCCCCCTTACCCAACAGATTCGCCGCGGCCTCCAGCCCGATCGCGGCGTGCTCCGCCGGGTGGATCAGCATCTTCCCCAGCAGCCCCAGGGGCTTGTCCACCGCTTCGAAGCGGTTGTTGCGCAGCACGATACCACTCGCGTCCACGTCCGTCCCGCCCGCAATGCCGAACCGCGATTCGCGCACGGTGTTCCCCTCTATGATCACGTCGGCCACAGCCCCGAAGATGTTGATGTAGGCATTAGCCTCCAGCCGATTGCCCCGCACCACCTGGGCCCGCAGCAGGGGGCCATTGTATCGGTAGGGCTTCCCCGGCATCCAGGTAACGCGCCCGCTCACCAGGGAAAGTGCCGTATCCCCCGCATTACCCTCCTGCCCCCGGATTCCGTATCCTTCAGTGATGCGGTTGTCCAGCCACTGCACGTACTGGGAGGGCGCCGGTCCGTTGTAGTGCATCCCCCGGCTGATGAATCCTGTGCTGCGCGCCGCCTGGTTCCCCGCCATCACGCAGTTGTAGGCCCCGCCGTACAGCGCCAGGGCCACGCTCCCGTCCGCCATGTCGTTCTCAATCGCCAGCACCTTCCCCGTCGTGGGGGTGACCGCAATCACCGAGGTCTCATCCGGCGGCACCTCCCAGGGACGGTCCACGGTCAGGTGCTGCTCGTCGTGAGCCACCAGTTCGCGGTACTGGCCCCGGCCCGTGCCCTCCATGATCAGGACCTTGGTACGGCCCCACATCCAGTTCATCTTTTCCGCCAGCGTCAGCTCGGTACCCTGGCTCGCCGTGATCTTCCCCAGGTAGCAGCCGCCCCCGCTGTCGGTCGTGTTCAGCTCGCGAAAACCCGTGTAGAGGTTTCTCACCCGGTTGCGGGCGAAGTAGACGTTGTTCCCCCCATAGCCCACGCACACTCCGTACGACTCATTGTCCTCGTAGATGTAGTTGCGGCCGCCCCCCGGAATCCAGCTCTGCCCCGTAGTGCTGTAGACCCGATTGCGGGCCACCACGAGGTTGGAGCCGAACACCTGTATCGGATGCGCGTCGGTGGTCAGATCACAATCGGTCACCTGCATGTTGTCGCCCTTCCGGGAAGGCAGGCTGATGCCCCAGGCTGGCGTACCTCCGTATGGCCGCCGCTGGTAGTACTCATGCTGAGTGGATATAGCCAGCGTACGCTCCATCCGTATGTGCAGCCGCCGCAGCCAGATGTTCCCGGCTCCCTCCTCCTCGCTCACAATCCCCCACATGTGGTTCAGCACGAATATCGAGAGGTCCTGAAGGGAGAAGTTGTCCTTCCCTTTCAGCAGGTACTCCGGCGGCTGGGGCATGTCCGCCCACTCCAGCAGTGACAGATTCGCTGCCGCTCCCTGAATCAAGGTGTGCTGCGGAATGTCGAAGGAACCGTGGACGT
>JAAYIR010000301.1 GCA_012523355.1 candidate division WS1 bacterium | reverse complement strand
CGGTCAGCCGCAGGTTATAGCCGAGATGGGAATAGACGTACTTGTGGTCGTAACCCAGAGGGAGTTCTCCGTGCTGCTGGCTGAAGCGCCGTCCACAGGAGTTGGACTTGCCCGGCTCACACCAGCAATCTCGCCCCCAGTCGCGGAGGGAGGCCACGATCCGCGCCAGTTCCTGATCGCCAGTCGCCACCGCGCCGCCCTCGCCGAGGGTGATGTGATGCGCGGGGAAGAAGCTGTGGGAGGCCAGGTGCCCAAAACTGCCGGTGCGCTGACCGGCGTAGGTGCTGCCCAGGGCATCGCAGTTGTCCTCGATCAGGTACAGGTCATGCTCGCGGACCAAGTCCATGACTGCGCCCAGGTCGAAGGGATTGCCCAGGGTGTGAGCGAGGAATATGGCGCGGGTGCGTGAGGAGATGGCCTCGCGCAGGCGCTGTGGGTCGGCGTTGTAGGTCCCCAATTCCACATCCACGATCACCGGCAGGAGTTGGTATTGATAGAGAGGAGCGAGAGTGGTGGGGAAACCCGCGGCGACGGTAATCACCTCGTCCCCCGGCCGCAGGCGCCGGTCGCCGAGCTTGGGGGAGGTCAGGGCCGCCACGCACAGGAGGTTGGCTGAGGAACCGGAGTTGACCAGGAGCGCATGCTCAACGCCAAGGTACTTTGCCAGACGGCTCTCGAACTGCGCGGCGTAAGGGCCAGCAGTCAGCCAGGCGTCCAGCGCGGAGTCCACGAAAGCCAGCAGCTCCGCCTCGTCATACACCCGTCCAGCGTAGTGTACGCGGCTCTCACCCGGCACAAAGCTTTCGGCGGCCAGACGCTCGCGAGCCAGTTGTCTGACTCGATCCGCGATCTCTCTGCGCAGTTGCTCCTCGCTCATGGCCTTCTCCGGGCGGCAGCCGTGTCCATTTTCCCGAAGCAAGGCACCGAGTCCTTCTAGCGGGCAGGAATATCAAGCAGCACACGGAAGGGTATGGCCGCCAGAGGGCTTACGTCCTCAAGCGGGTAGATTGCCCGACTTGCCGCGAGGGTTCCATCTGCTCCCTCGCCGGGAAGGGATGTGAGCAAGGACACCAAGCGGAGGGATAGGCCATGGCTGACAAGATTCAGTGTCCGAAATGCGGAACCGAGAACTACACCACGGATGTTGTTTGCCTCAGTTGCGGGGCCAACTTGCAGGAACCGCAGCGGCCGCCGGAGGCGAAGGCAGCCGAGAAGGTTGAAGGGGTCCCCATGGCGCCATCCGGCCCGGCCACACCGGCCAAGCCGGAGGAGCCGCCGCCCTCACCCCCTTCGGCGTGGGAGTCCGCCATGCCCTTCATCCGGGCCCTCGGTATCGCTCTGGCTCTGACCCTCATCGAGGTGATCCTCATCTACGCGCTGAACAAGGATCACCAGTACCCCAAGTCCGCCTGGGGTCTGCGTTTCCCGGTGGATATGGTGCCGAAGATCATGGTGGCGACACTGGTCATCGGGCTCGCGCGCGGTGTGCTGATTGGCGGGCTGCTGCATCTGACCGCCTGGAGCCCCACCGTGTCCCTGCTGATTGGAGGTGCACTCGGCTGGACGGGCCTGGGTACGCTCATCGGCGGGCTGGTGGTGGGCTTTGCGATTGGCCTGTCCTACTCGGGCCACCAGCCGGTAATCAAGAACTAGCCTGGACCGGGCGAGGGAGTCGGGCCGAGGCAGATG
>JAAYIR010000053.1 GCA_012523355.1 candidate division WS1 bacterium | reverse complement strand
TGGAGTTCGAGGCGGTCACGGTCGCGGACTCCCGAAGGCTCTCGGATTCGTTCCCCCTCACCACCGCCGTGGTCGGGGAAAGCCCGGAGGAAAAGGAGCGCGAGCTGGACCGCAAGCTGGAGGGGGACTATGACGTTATCGTGCTGGCGCCCTTCCAGTTCGACAAGCTGCCGGCCAAGGCGCAGCTCAAGATTCTCCGGAAGCTGAAGCAGGGCACCGGGCTGCTGGGGTTCATGGCTGGTGCGCGGGGGACGCAGAAGGCTTTTGTGCCGCTGGACCCGCCGGTGGCCGGGCGGGAGATTCTGCGGGGCTGTGCAATGGCTGGCCTGCCCTACTTTGGGATTGGGCCGGAGAAGCCTCGCGACGAGGTGGCCGACCAGCAGGTGTTCACGGCGCATTTTGGCGCCGGGCGGATCGCCTGGCTCAACTACGCCGCTCCGCACAGTATAGACAGCTGGTACGCCGGAGACACCATGGGTCGGCCCGCACGACCAGCACCCCTGGGAATGGTGGCGCCCACCTGGCAGACCTATGACGTCGCCATTGCCACCGCTGTGCGCGCGCTCTTGTGGGCCGCGCAGCGCGAGCAGCCGGTCCGGGTGGAGTCCGACCTCAGCGACGGCGCGGAGGTGGACCGCAGCCAGTGGCCGGCACAGTTCTCTGCGAAGCTCACTCGCTGGAGCCCCAAGGCCCCGCAGGAAGTAAGGGTGGAGGCGCGACTGGTGCGTCCGGATGGCGAGTTCGAGAGCACAACCGAGACTACGGTCGCCTTGACTGGTGCGGAGACGCCTTTCCAGGTCAAACTGGGGGCCCCGCCGCGAGGTGTGGCCTTCCTGTGGCTGATCGCCCGGGACGGCGCCGGGGCGGTGCTGGACTGGAGTGTGACCTCGCTGGAGGTCACCGCGCCGCACGGGATTGAGCAGTTGCAGCTACAGACGGAGGTGCTCGCGCCCGGGGAAGAGGCGGACATGCGCGTGACCCTGCAGGGCCAGCCGCCGGAGGGTAGTCTGCTCCGGCTGGAGGCGGTGGACTGCTATGAGCGGTTGTTCTGGCACCGGCAGGTACCGGCGGCGGCGCAGGTGACTTTCCGGGTCCCCACGGTGGCGATGTGCGGACGTGCGGGACGCCTGCAGGCCACACTGGTCAGTGGCGAGCAGGTACTGGACCGGCGGGAGGTGGAGTTGTTCCTGCGCCGGCCGGTGGGCCGGGAGTTCATCAATCTGCTGTGGGGCTACCCGCCGCTGGGGAAAGCCAGCTGGCAGGAGGTGGGGTACCTGAACCGGCTGCACGCGGAGCGAAGCCGCAGCAGCGGTTTTAATATGGGGATGATCTTCACCTATCCCGCGGATGACCCGGCAGACCATGCGAAGGGGTTCAGCCGGACGGATGCCTCGTCGTTCTACTACATCACCCATATCCAGACGACTCAGGTTCGCCAGTACCTGATCTCTGAGGAGGCCCGCGAGAAGGAAGCGGCGCGGCTGGAGGAACTGGCCGGAAAGATGCGACCCTATGGTTGCCATGCCTACAGCCTGGGGGATGAGAATGGCCTCTATGGCATGTCCCTGGAGCTGAAGCCGGAGGAAGTGCCCCACTTCCAGGAATTCATGCGGCGGTTCTATGAGGATGACCTGGCGGCGCTGAACGCGAACTGGGACACCAACTATAAGGGTTTTGCCGAGGTAGAGGGGCCGCTGGCCGAGGCTGGCAAGATGACCGTGGCGCGACGTTACGATGCGATGGCGTTCTGGGACTGGGCCTATGCTGATGTGTATCGCTGGATGGCCCAAGCTATCCGGCGGGGGGACCCCGAGGCGTCGATAGGAGCGGAAGGCTCCGAGGGGCGGGACCTGGAACAGGTGCTCGCCGAGCTGGACTGGTGGGCGCCGTACCACAACCGCGACGTTAATACCATGCTGAGGTACTGGCTGCCGTGGAGCGCATTGCGCGGCAACTGGTGGGGGAGCTACGTGGCTAATCGGTTGGGGCCGGAGAATCTCTGGGGCCAGCTGGCTACCGGTTCCGTTAACTCGAGCATGTTTTTTATCTCGTCCCTCGGCGCGGAAGGTTTGCTGGCCACGGATCTGGAGAATGCCGACTATGCACAGCCGTGGATACCGGAGATGAAGGAAATCTGCGCCACCGCCGGGCCGGTGGTGCGGGGCGCTGAGCCGGTGGACGACGGCGTGGGTATCTTCCACAGCCGGCTGGCTGAGGTGGCCAACACTTTGGACACCCGCTTTGGCAGCATGAAGACCGAGCAGACCCGACTGCTGGACGTGTTCGACGCCCTGGGAGTGAGCGCGAAGTTC
>JAAYIR010000052.1 GCA_012523355.1 candidate division WS1 bacterium | reverse complement strand
TTCTGCGATAGGGCCTATCGTGTCAGATCCAGCGGCGTGATAGCCTGTACGCATTGGCCGTTATCCGCCATGGCCTCGACTCGGACCAGGTATCTTCCGGCCGGCGCCAGCACGCCTTGATCGTTGCGCAGGTTCCACACCTGCGCGTTGGTCCCCGTCGCCACTACCTGGTCGGAGGCCAGTCGCCGTACTACGCGCCCGGCCAGGTTGAGCACTTCTATCTTCACCTGACACGCCTGGCTGACGCTGTAGGTCACCACCACTCCGTTGGCCGTGGCCTGCGCCGCAGCCGCGCTGATCACCAGGTTGCTCGCGCTGCGCGGACCGATCTTCAGCGTGAAGTGCCGCACCGCGCCTTGGGTCCCGGTGCTGAACAGGTACTGAGGCAGCGTCCGCATGTACAGGCTCCGCCCCGTGTCCTTGTCCTCCAGGGTCACGATCAGGTTGTTCGGCACGGCTGACAGATCTGGCAGGCTGATCGCGACCTGCGCGTTAGGCAGGTCCGTGGCTACCACGAAGTCCCAGCTCTGCGTCGCCACGCCCATCGGCTTGACCAGTTGCGCCAGCCGGGTCCCGTCGGCGTCCACGAAGTACAGGTCCACCGAACCGGACACGGTCGGCGGATTCTCGATCTTGTAGGCGCCTTGGCTGCTCACTCCCAGTGCGCTGCACAGGTCTGCCCGTTGCGCGGTCTTCGCCACGATCGGGATCACGTAGCCCTCGCCAACGTCCAGGGCCCGCGGCTGTGCCGCCTCCTGCAGCGCCCCCACCGGTGGCGTCGCGGAGAGCGACGTCGGACCGATGAGGCTCCGTATCCATGCGCCCTCCCACGGCAGCAGGTGAGCGCGTGCCACGTTCACTCCCGGCATGCCAGTCACGAACAGGTAGCTGCCGGTGGTGTTGTCGTAGGTGAAGGCGTAGTTCGTTACCCCTCCGGCTATTGCCGGAGACAGGTTGTTGAAGGGCAGCGGGGCCAGGAACGGATTACCGATCATGTTCCAGTCCTGCTGCAGCACGATGACGTAGGGCGCGCTCGTGTCCACGGGAACTCCGCTGGCGTTGATGGTATGGCCGCTTCCGTATCTCACGAAGAACCCTCGCCCCGGGCGCACCTCCAGGAGACCCTGGCTGTCCGCGTCCCCGGGTGCCAGGTATCGTGGCGGCACCTTGGTCGAATCCCAGCGCCGAACCAGTGAGGTCCCGAACACCGCCACCGGATCCCGGTTGGGCGGATCGAAGGGCATCCCGATCAGGCTGGTGCCTGCCGGCAGGTTCACTGAGAACGCCTGGTATGCCGTGAAGGCCAGGGAGGTGGTAGTGGGAATCTCCACCGTCGCGCTTGCGGGGACGAAAGACCACCCGGAGAGGCTGGCTGTGATGGTATGGCTCCCCACCGTCAACCCATCCAGGACGAACCGTCCGGCAGCGTCGGTGGTCGTGGTCTTGGTGCCGTTGCTGATTGTAACCCCCGCTACGCCCGTTCCGCCCCAGTCAGCGACCGTTCCGGATACCGAGAAGGTAGCCGGCGCGCAGGTGAAGTTCACTCCGGTCACGGATGCGTCACTCACCGTCACGGACCTCGAAGCCGGCGTGAACACGAAGTGCTGGAGGCTTGGTACCACCGTGTAGGTCCCATTGGCTACGCCCAGCAACGAGTAGAACCCGTTCGCGTCGGTGATCGCGCTGACCACTCCGTTGGTTACCGTCACCCCGGCCTTGCCGACCCCGTTCTGAGTGATGGTTCCCGAGATCGCATTCAGCGTTGTGAACCGCCACAGGAAGCTCATCGCATTCCCGGCGTTGTCGGAGGCCTCGATGGTGAAGTTCAAGGCTGCGCTCGGCGGTAGCCCGGAGCTCGGTGGTGTCCAGGTGACCACCACGTCCTGCGGGTTACTCGCGTCTACCGTTATGTCTGTGAGCAAGCTCGTCCCCCGGTAGAGCTTGATGCTCGACTCCTGCACCCCGGATACCGGGTCTTGCAGATGGAAGCTGATCGGTGCGGTGGGGGAGACGTTCCCCGCGCCCTGCTCCGGGTTCAGGTCCGTTACCTGCGGCGGGTCCGTGTCCTTGCGGACCTCGAAGCTCCACGTCTTCGTAGTGGGGTTCCCTACCGTGTCCCTTACCGTTGCGCTGATGGTCGGCACCGCGTTCCAGGTGAAGGTCCTGCTGAAGGTGACTGTCACCGTCAGTGGAGTGCCGGTACTCGGATTCAGCGTGAGGTCTTCAGCCGGCACCTGCACACCGTTCACCTTGACCACGATGCTGTTCAGGTTCACGTTGGAGGGGTCGGAAGCCCGGAAGGAGATGGTGGGCGTGAAGCCCACCTCGGTCGCTCCGTCAGCCGGGGTGAGGTCGGTGATTTCCGGCCCGATGTTGTCCTCCGTCTTGACGGACTTGCCCGTCACCCCTTTGTCCTCGTTCGGTACCCGGTCGAAGGCCGTTACGGCCACGTAGTAGGTGGTCTGCGACTGCAGACCCGAGATGGTGTCGGTCGTCGTCCCCGGCTCCAGAGTGTTAACCGGGGTCATGCCCTCCGCCGTGGTGAAAGGTGTCGTGGACATCCACACATGGTAGCCGTCCAGATCCACCGGGGGCACATAGGCCGACCAGTCCAGGTTCAGCCCGGTCCCCTGTGGCGTGCTGGTCACTATCAGTGCGGGATTGGGCCTGTCCGGCGCCGTGGTGTCCACCACGGTGACGGTAGCCGTTACCACCTCTGGCACCGGTGCGTCTGCGAAGTCCGGATCGGTGTAAGTCGCCGTCACCAGCAGTCCGCCCACCGAGTCCACCGGCACGTTAAGGATGCCGTCGAAGCTCGGTCCCGGCGCATTCAGTGTGTCTATGCTACCCCGGAAGACCCCGGTGTTGAGGCCAGTCTCGGTCAGGGTCGCCACTTCCTGGTCTCCTCCACCACTCACGCTCAGCTCCACCGCCACCTGCTCCGCGACCCCCGCCTGCTGGTTCTGATCGGCGTCTATCACCTGCAGGTACAGCTTGAGCCCTGCCTCCCGCGTGGCGACCGGCACATAGGACATGTTGCAGATGTCCAGCGTCCCCGGGCTGCCGATCCACGGGCCCTTCGCCGGGTCCCCGCTGGTCGCCGGGTAGGACACCGCCCCGCTGTGGAAGCGGAAGGTATGCGCCCCGTAACCCAACGCGCTGGAGTCTCCCCGGACCGTGATGCTGTACGACACACCCGTCGTGAAGTCCGTCTCCGGGCCCTGAGTCATCGGCGTGGGGTACAGGTTCCCATCTATCTCCGCGTAGACGCCGCTCAACGGCGCTGTCCCCAGCGGGTTGCTGTAGATGATCTTGTACGTGAACTCCGTGCTCAGGTCGCCCTGTTGGGGGGTGAGCATCAGCGCGTCGTCACCGTCGGGCGGGGAGAGCACCGGCTGTGGAGCGTCCAGGTCAATGAAGAAGTTCTGTACCTCGCTCCACACCGACTGCGCGCCCAGCGTGTCCTCGCTCTTCACGCGCCACGACCAGGTCGTCAGGTCGGCCAGGTCATCCGTCACTGTCACCGAGTTGGACGTCGTCTGGTATTGATACTCATACGAGTCGTTGGTGAACCCGGTCCGGCTAAGCTGCACGGTGTAGCGCACCACCGAGTCCCCCGGATCCGGGTCCGTGGCCGGATCCCAGCGCAGCGACGGGTTGGCCGTAGATACGGTCACCCCTTGCGCCGGCGAGAAGCCGCTCACGGGCGGATTCGGCGGATGGTTCACGATCACGTTTGGGCCGGTCGCCGCCGTCGTCGGGTCCAACTGAGGTCCCACCCAGTAGTTCGCGCTGGTGCCGCCCGCGGCCCAGGCGTTCCCGTCGAAAGCCTGCGCCATTATCCAGTGCTGTCCTGGCGTCAGGCTCACCGGCGAGCTGGTGACGTACTCCGCTCCGTCCACGTAGTTGTTATCCGCCGGATCCACCTTGGTCAGTTCATAGATCCCGTCCGGCGCCGTCGTCGGCGAGGGAGGCGGCACGTCATACACGGCCAGCCGGATGGACACCGGCAGATCATTGTCCTGGTCCGCGTAGGTCACGTACAGGTTGAAGCCGGTCCCCGGCGTCCCATCGAAGTTGCTCGCCGGGTCCTGGTGGTAAGCGTCGGAGAGTCCCGCCGCCGCGCTCCAGCCATTGAACACCCGGAAGGTGTCTCCCAGCACCACGCGGTCCGTGAACAGGTTCCCCGGCCCCGTCCGCTTGGCTACCGTCAGGGTGGTCGGGGTGCTGGTAGTGATCTGGTAGATGTGCCCCTTGGCCAGCCCGGTTTGGAACTGCAAGTACTTACCATTCAACTCGCTAGCCAGGTAGTCGTTTCGTTCCAGCGGCCGGATGTAGTCTAACGTGTTGGGAATGAGTTCCGTCGGCGTCTTGGCGACGGTATCCGCCTGGGGAGGCGCGTGGTAGAACTTGCTCAGGGTCGGGGGACGGTTACCTACCACGATCGGCCCCGCGAAATACGTGTTCTTCGCCGACGGCAGCCGCGCCATCTCGCCCTCTAACTTCCCGTCCGGCGGCGTGTTGGCCACCATGAAGTACTGGTCCCAGTTCACCCAGTAGAACCAGTTATCCCAGAACTCGAAGTAGTAGGGGTGCTGCCCCGGATCGAGTTTGACCCCCGCCCGCGCGGTCGAGAAGGTCATGGGCACCCCGTTGATGTAGTCGGTGCGCCCCGGATCCAACTGCGCCATCGTGCAGGGATAGAAGGCCACTACCTGCAGCAGGGCTCCGGCCATGACCCCCGCGGAGGCCAGAGGAGTGTTGGGAGCGTCGGCCACCGTGAGGGTCCCCGTGTTCCCCGCGCCGGTATTGGCCGTGAGCACATACTCTTGCCCCGCGGCTGCACCTGTCTCGAAGTGCACCTTGGCCGTGGTGCCCGGATACGCGTCCTTGATACTGTCGGTGTAGGCCGTGGCTCCCGCCGGCAGAGAGTAGCTGATCACCCCGGTCGCCGGATTGACGCCGGTCACCTGCATCTGCCCCTCCTGGTCCCCGAACAGGTCAATCCACAGCACGGACTTGTACGGCTTGTCGCCCTGGTGATTGGCGTCGCGCACCCGGCCATCCTGGTCCGTGTAGGTGACGTTGAATACGAAGTCCGTCCCCTGGTTCCCGGTGCTGGGGGTTTGGCTCTGGTTGGTCAGCGTCGGCTTGTGGTTCACCCGGAACCAGAAGAAGCTGCGGTTGTTGGCGTCGTTCCCGCCCGGCACCCCGATCGAGCCGGGGTCTGCGTTGGACCCGCCGGTATTCGGCCACTGCATCCAGGTGTCCTTCGCTGGCCGGTTGGGGTAGATCGCTGTGAACTTCCCGTCGTTGAAGGAGAAGTAGTACTGGTAGTCCCCAGCTCCGCCCCCGCCCGGCAGGGCAATGGAGGTCGCCTGGTAGTAGTACTGCACACCCTTCGTGTAGTCGTTCTGCGAGGGATACACCTTGGCCATTGAATGGGCTACCCAACCGCCAATCGGGTTCCCCGCGGCATCGGTCTTGCGAATGTAGACCTGCGCCGTCTTCGGCGGAACGTTGTCCGACTGGAAGTACACGCAGCGGAAGACGAAGTTCGTCTCCGTGGTCCACTTCCCGCCCCGGAAGGGCGCCGGCTTTAGCGGGTTGTACTCGTCCCCCGGCTGGTAGCCCGCCACCGTGTCCTGCCAGTTGTTGGCC
Source organism: candidate division WS1 bacterium (assembly GCA_012523355.1). Lineage (GTDB taxonomy): Bacteria > Armatimonadota > Zipacnadia > Zipacnadales > Zipacnadaceae > Zipacnadum. The sequence continues at coordinate 1,648 of JAAYIR010000052.1, read as the reverse complement.
CAGTTGGGCAGGATGGTGTCCTCGTTGGTCACCCGGCCCAGGGGACTGCCCGGGGGACTGCCCGGGGGACTGCCCGGGGGACTGTACCCGCCTGTGCCGGGCTTGATGTCGTCCCCCCACGGCTCTGTGCCCAGCGGGTCGCCGGTGTACGGCGCCGTGACGCTCGGCGTAGTGTTGAAAGGATACCAGGCATTCGGGCCAGGCCAGATGGGCTCGGGAGTCAGATCGGGCTCGGGAGTCAGATTCTTGAACGCCGCCGGCCAGCCACAGACCACCGGGTTGACCTTGGGGTAGTTCCCCGACTGGCTGTCGTAGGGATTCCCGAATCCGTCCGGGGTCATAGGCCCGGCGATGACCCCTGTCCAGGCGACGGCCGCCCCGCCCGTCACCATGTCCACTGTTGTGATCCGGTTGCCCGGCTGCGCCACAATGCAGCGCATGGTCTTGCCGATAGCGGCCTGACCGGTCTGGTAGTCCGTAATCCTGTCTACCGGCGGGTCCCAGTCCCGCGTCGAGAGGAACTGGTACGTATGCGGCCCCGGCCCCAGCGCCACGTAGTTGTTCTGCGCCGGGCTCCCCCGGTGCTTCTCGGCGTACATGTCCCAGGCGTCCGAGCCGAACAGGTCGAAGGGAAAGCCCAGGATGTTGTTGTACATCTGCATGTAGTCGGTGGGCTTGAGGTCGTACCGGTACTGCACCTTTTCGTTCCTCTTGCCCGTCCATTTCTCGACCACCATGTAATAGGGCCGGTTGTATTCTTCGTCAATTATGAGCAGCATCTCTGGGCTGAGGTTGCTCTCGAACTCGCCGCCCTCCTGCTTGTTGGACTGGTGGGAGCCAATATAGTCAAACTTGCCGCCGCCGGCCAGCCCAAACCCCCAGTCCCGGTAGAGGTTACGATCCGCGTTCCCGTAGTCCCCGTCCTTGGCCAGTGCAATGAGCCCGGGGTTCGGCGGGTTGCCGTTCAGGATGGAGGCCACATAGGCCTCAAACCGGCAGTACTCGTAGCCCTCGCTCGGCATCGCCGAGGCCACGCAGCCCCGAAAAGTCGGCAGGTTGTTCCTTTGGTCGCTAACTATGGGCCGCGTGTTGGGGACGATATTCCACAACACGCAACGGAAGATGTACGTCATGCTGCTGGAGCCGGCGTTGGGGCTGGTAGCGTCCTGCGGCACCACCTGCAACGGTGGCACGCCCGAGGCGTCGCTGGAGTACCAGTACACCAGCTCGCCCACATCCCCGCCGCCTGAAACCCAACCCCCTCCGCCGGGATTGACAGGTACCGAGTCGTACGTCGCGGTCAACTCGATTGGCGTCTGAGAAACGTACCCGCGAGGCAGCTTGTCTGCCCCCGGGTCTATGTCCGTAGCATCATACTTGCTCCACTTGAGAATCCACTTGACGGTGTGGGTGCTGCGGGGACCGAGGCCCAGCGCCCCGAGCACCGCGCCGCGCCCCACCCGGCCTACCAGGTGGTCGTACCGCAATCCCGCAAAGGGGCCGACGGTCAGCGTGTACTTGCCCAGATTCCCGGCGGACTGGTCGGTCCTGGCCACGCCCTGGCTCTTGGTCTGGGTCCAGAGGTTACCCCCAAAGCCACTGTTGAACGACAACCCGCCGAACTGCGTCGGCGTGGGCTCCTGAAGGG
>JAAYIR010000300.1 GCA_012523355.1 candidate division WS1 bacterium | reverse complement strand
TAGTGCGACAGGTCGCCCAGGACGCCCGGGACTACTTCGCAGGCAAGACCATCCACGGGGTGTGGTGGCGCCTGCCCGGTCCCTTCGTAATCGAGCCCATGGACAACTCACAGTTCTGCAAGTGCGACAACTGCCAGCAGTGGCTGGATGAGACGCGGGAATGGACAGGCTACAGCACGGGTAAGAACTCGGACTACATGTTCCAGTTCGTGAACGCGGTGACCAAGGAACTGCACAAAACCCATCCGGAGGCGGAGGTGCTGACCCTGGCATACATGACGCACGCTGCCCCGCCGGAGAAGGTAACGCTGGACCCGTTGATCGAGGTGCAGTACTGCTGGCCCGTGAACCGCACCGGATTCATGCTGACCGGCGGAGAGACCGAGCAGGAGCTCAAGCTGATGGAGGAGTGGGTGGCGGAGGCCCAGCAGAGCGGGCGCAAGCTCTCCCAGTGGTTCTATAACACCTTCCCCATGGAGACCTATAGCAACATGGGCATCAATGGCTTCCCCGGGTTCTTCGCGCGGGAGTTCGCCCACCAGATCAAGTACATTCACGGGAAGGGGTTCGGCGGCATTTACCATTGCGGCTGGGGCCAGGAAGTGGAAAACTACGTGGGCTTCAAGACCATGTACGATACAAGCCAGGACACCGAGACGCTGATAGACGAGTACTTCGCCGGAGTCTACGGCGCCGCGGCCGAGCCGATGAAGCAAATGTACCTCGAGATGGAAGACGCCTGGGGGAACCCGCAGAACCGCCCGGAAGGCTACGTGGGGACGCAGGAACTGTGCTGGAAGTACCTCGGCACCCCCGAACGGATGCAGCGGTGGCAGGGGTTGTTCGAGCAGGCGCAGGCCCTGGCCACCACCGAGCGGGATCGAAAGAACCTGGAGATCTTCGACAAAGCCATCTGGAGCTACATGAAATCCGGGTCGGAGGAATTCCTCCAGCGCATGTCGTATCCGCTACAGTCGGTGAACGTCCCACGGGTGCCGAACGCCGGTGGCGACCTGACCAAGGTGGACTGGAGCCAGGCGGCCAGCCCGGTGAAATCCTTCAGCCGGCAGAACTCGGACCAGCCCTCGCGGCGGGCCATGAGCCTGTTGCTCGGCTACGACGACGAGTACCTGTACATGAAATACACGGACCCGGTGGGGGACATCTCCAAACTCGCGCCCGGAAGCTCAGGCGACACGCTGGAGATCTTCACGGCCAACTCCCGCGCCCTTCCCTTCCGGCAGTTCCTCTTCAACGACAGCCCGAACGACAATTGGCGAGCATACATGCAGGGAGAGGTTAACTGGCGGATGCATGTGCCTCTGGTGAGCGACCGCATCCACTACTCAAACAGCTACCCGGACAAGCAGACACTGGAGATGCTGATCGCCATCCCGCTCAATGAGCTGGTGCCGGAGGGCAAACTGCTGAAGACGGGGGATACCTTCTACATGAACGTGGTGCGCGTCAGCCCACCGGGGATCACCCATCCGGAGGACAAGGCGGGCTGGGGGTACAGCGTGGACACCCTGGCTTCGTACTGCGGGTTGAGAGAGATGGACCGGCTGGCCGAGTTTACGTTGAAGTAGAAGAGAGCCAGCAATCGCAGCGACACGCACTTGGGGCGGCGGGCGTTACCGCCGCCCCGTTGCCTATGAAGAGCATGTCTTTATACTGGGTGTGTTCGCAAAACGCGAAGTTCCTCTTGACATATTCTCAAAGCGAGAATATGCTGCCGCTGTTGTGGCCACAGTGACCAGCGGGACAACCCGGCACGTTACCCTTCGCAAGGGCTTGCTGATCCTCGAAACCCTGGCCGCTGAAGCCCGCGAGTTCAGCGTCACCGAACTGGCCGAGCGCATCGGCTTGGGGCGCAGCCAGACTTGCGAGATGCTCGCCACCCTGGTCGAGACCGGCTACGTCCTCCGCAATCCACACACTCGCCGCTACCGCATCGGCCTGCGCACCGTCGAACTCTCCTCCGATATCCTTAGCCGGCTGGAAGTGCGCCGGGTGGGGATGACCTACCTCTTCGAGCTCATGCAGCAAACCGGGGCGCACACGGTCCTGGGCGTCCCCCACCGGGGCGGTGTGCTGATACTGGAGGCCTGCTACCCGGAGGGCCTCTACAACCCCACCCACCCCCATTTCGGGGCGCTACTGAGCATGGGCAATAGCGCGTTGGGGCGGGCGCTGTTGGCCCACCTACCGGAGGAGGAGCGGCAACGCTTGTGCTCCGCAGAGGAGCTGGCCGAGCTGACTCCCTTACTCGCCGAGGCGCAACGCACAGGGCTGGCGCCTCATATCGGTTACGAGGAGGGCAAGCCGGTCTCGATGGCGTACGGCGCCGCGATCCGCGACGCGGAGGGAGAGATCGTGGCCTTGCTGGGTTGTCGCATTGACTGGCAGGCCTGGGAGCAGGGCGACCAGGACCTCTTTCGCCACCGGGTTCTCACCACCGTCCAGGGCCTGTCTCGGGCGCTGGGATACGTGCCCTCGTCTTAAGGAGGAGATCGCC
>JAAYIR010000299.1 GCA_012523355.1 candidate division WS1 bacterium | reverse complement strand
GGTTCCATCTGCTCCCTCGCCGGGAAGGGATGTGAGCAAGGACATAAAGCGGAGGGATAGGCCATGGCTGACAAGATTCGGAGTCCTAAATGCGGAACGGAGAACTACACCACGGATGTTGTCTGCCTCAGTTGCGGGGCCAACCTGCAGGGACCCCAGCCGCCGCCGGAGGTGAGGGCAGCGGAGAAGGTTGAAGCGGTCCCCATGGCGCCAGCCGGTCCGACCTCACCGGCCAAGCAGGAGGAACCGCCGTCGTCACCCCCTTCGGCGTGGGAGTCCGCCATGCCCTTCATCCGGGCCCTCGGTATCGCTCTGGCTCTGACCCTCATCGAGGTCATCCTCTTCTACGCGCTGAACAAGGATCACCAGTACCCCAAGTCCGCCTGGGGCCTCCGCTTCCCCGTGGATATGATGCCGAAGATCATGGTGGCGACACTGGTCATTGGGCTCGCGCGCGGTGTGCTGATTGGCGGGCTGCTGCATCTGACCGCCTGGAGCCCCACCGTGTCCCTGCTTATTGGGGGTGCGCTCGGCTGGACTGGCCTGGGCACGCTCATCGGCGGGCTGGTGGTGGGCTTTGCGATTGGCCTGTCCTACTCGGGCCACCAGCCGGTAATCAAGAACTAGCCTGGACCGGGCGAGGGAGTCGGGCCGAGGCAGATGTGCGCAGACACCAGGAAAACACATGGCAGCTTCAGCAGGTACCTGACAGGCCCGCATCGTTGCGGACGGCGGCCCTGAAGGGATGGCAGCCGAGCTTGCGACGGCCAGGGGTGCTATTGGGGCCGCAGCCGCAAACGTAACTGGTCGCCGTCGCACCCAACTCCGGGCCGAGCTGCCTCCACATCTCAAAGCTCTCGGTGGAGAGCGATACCGGCAGGTCGGGCGCATGCCGCCGGATCTCACGCAAGTAGTGGAGGTAGACCTTCGCTCGCATTTCGGGAGGCAAGGGGCCGGTGATCAGCCCCTGCATGGTCTCGCGCTGTTCCAGCGCCGCTTGCACGCAAGATTCGTCAAGCAGCTCCCGCGGCAGCACGCGGAGCATGTCCTCGACGTCCATCCACATCAGGCAGCAGAGCGAGATCACGTCTGGACGGGTGCGCTGAAACAGCAACTCCACGGCTCGGGCGGCCTCCTCCTCCCACCCACGAACTGGAATGATGGGTTTGAACTTGTAACGGATGGTGTAGCCCGCCTCCTGGGCAATTCGTGCCGCCTCGATGCGCTGCTCAGTGGTGCCGGCGTTCGGCTCAAGGAGAGTGCTCTGGGTCTGTGCGCTCAGACTCCAGACGAGGATGGTGTTGCCGTTGTGCTTGAGACCGCGTAGCCATTCCGTATTCCAGGTCTTGGTGTGGATGATCAGATAGCGGCCCTGCAAGGTACCGAAGTACTCGATCAGGTAGCTTAGCGTCCCCTGCTCCGGCTCCAGGCAGGGCGGATCGGCGTCATCATCCAGAAGGTACGTCTCCTGCCATGGGTGCCGCGCAATGAGTTGACCCAGGGCCTCGCAGTACTCCTCCACGTTCAGCATGGAGATGAGCAGGCCGCCGCGGCCGCAGTAGGCGCAGCGGTGCACGCAACCCTCTTGCAGGTGAATGCGCCAGCACGGGCGGCAGACACGGTTGCGGCGCTCGGGGTCCTGCGGCAAGTTGCTGTCCCACCAGCGGAAGGCGCCGTAGCCCAGCAGTTCAGGTTCCACCTGTGGGTCCTGCTCCTGCCCCCACGCCAGCCATTTCTCCTCCTGGTCATCGAATTGGTAGGTACGGAACAGTAACGCTGGGTCGCGGACCTCCTCCAGCGTCCCCATCGCCACACGGTTGGCGTAGAGGCCCCCGCGAATCATGTCCGGGAGATCCTGATTGGAGAAGGTCTGAGGTATAACCGGCGTCTGGAGGGCCTCGACGACGCGCTGCATCCGCGCGAGATAGCGGCTGTCGGCCATTACGTCCTCATGTACATACACGGCCGGAGAAGAAAGGTTGTACATCGGGCACCTCTTCTGTGCAGGTCCTGGCAGGACACGCATTGAATTGTCCCTGACATAGCGACATTCCTCCCTTGGCGAACAAGCTCAGGAGGTCAGTGAGATGCTCAATCGAACACTACTGCTAACGTTACTGGGCCTGGTTGTCTTCACCACCGTGGCGGCGGCGGCCCCCGGGTATGTCCTCACACCCAAAGTAGTCCCCGTGCAGGTGGAGGTGGCGCTGACCATTGCCCCGGAGGCGGGGGCCACGCCTCTGCAGGAGGAAACGGAGTACGCGGTTCAGGTCGTTCCCATGGAGGGGAAGACGGCGAAGGGAACGACCAAGGCGGCGACCAAGCTGCAGGTCAAGCCCTCCGAGGGCCTCCTGCGGCTACGCCACACCTTCGAAGCCGAGCAGGAATACACGATAGTCGTCACCGGTGAGGAACCCGTTCGGAAAGTGGGCGCCTATCGAGTCTACGCGCTGGAACCCGACCTCTTCGAGCGACGCCCCTACAAGGGCGATGTACATCAGCACTCCACCCAATCCGACGGCCGGGAATCTCCGGCGCGCGTACCTGCCCACAACCGCAAGGTCGGCATGGACTTCATGGCCTTGACCGACCACCGGAAACACTCCGGGTCAATGGAGGCGATTGCGGCTTGGGAGGGGCTGGCAGTGGATCTGCGCATCTATCCCGGCGAGGAAGTCCATCCCGTCGGGACCTACATGCACATCGTCAACTTCGGCGGCAGGGAAGGCGTGACTCAGCGGTTCCAGCAGCCGGCCTACCTCCAGGAAGTGGAAAGAGTCAGCCAAACCGTCCAGGATCTCCCCGAGGGTCTGAGCCCGCAGCTCTATGCTAGTTGTGTGGTGACGTCCCGGATGATCCGGGAGGTGGGGGGTCTGAGCGTCTATTGCCATCCTTACTGGGTTACGGGGAATGCTTATCACTCACCCGAGGCCTTGATCGAGCGACTGCTGGCGGACCAGGTCTTCGTGGCCTATGAGATGATCGGCGGCGACGCCGGCACCAACTGGCTCTCGGCGGCCCGCTACTATGAGGCCGTGGCGCGCGGGTACAAGGTACCCATCGTGGGGGTCACGGACTGCCACACGGTTACGAAAGGCGATCGGTACACCCTGGCCTTCTCCAAGTCTCTCGACCTGGCCGACCTCCAGGAGGCGATTGCAGACATGTATGCCGTGGCGGTGGAACGCGTGCCCGGTACCTCCATGTCGCGACCCTATGGGCCCCTCCGCCTGGTCAAGTACGCCATCTTCCTGCTGCGGGAGGTCCTGCCCACGCACGACGCTCTGTGCGCGGAAGAAGGCGCGTTGATGGCTGCACATCTGGATGGTGAGGCTGCAGCGGCAGGGAAGCTGCGGGACTTCCAGGGGCGTACGGCGAAGCTGTACGAGCGGCTATGGGCGCCCCAGGCCGCCTCTGTGCAGAGCGCTGACGGGGCCTGAGAACTCGTCAGCAAGGCAAGCCGCGCGACAGGGCGCGCCAGTCCCGTTCACTTGGGTTCCTCCGCCGGCGGGCAGGCCGCGCCGGCGCCGGAGCCATCCCAGGCGCACGGCTCCCTCGGTCCTTCCCAACGGTACTCGCCTCCTGGCAGCGTCAACTATGTATGGCACCAGCTCATGACGCGTGTCTCCTGCCCCTTTTCTCAGGTCCACCTTTCCACTATACTACTGAATCCAGTTCGAGAGCCTTGGTTTGGGGGGAGGAAAGCCGAAGGTTTCATGAAGGTTGACATACTGGTAAACCTGGCGATCATCCTCGCGGGAGGGATAGGGGCGCAGTGGTTGGCCTGGCGGCTACGCATCCCCTCCATCCTGCTCCTGCTCCTGGGAGGAGTGCTGGTCGGTCCGGTGCTGCGCGTGGTGCATCCTGACCAGATGCTCGGCGAACTGTTCTTCCCGGTGATCTCGCTGTGTGTCGCCGTCATCCTGTTTGAGGGTGGCATGAGCCTGCGTCTGGCAGAGTTCAAGCGAGTGGGGCGCGTGGTACGGAATCTGGTCAGCCTGGGCGTACTCGTAACCTGGGCGCTGGCCGCCCTCATCGGCCATTTGCTCCTGGGGCTGTCGTTGTCTCTCGCTCTGCTGCTAGGAGCGATTGTGGTCGTGTCGGGGCCTACGGTGGTCGGTCCCTTGTTGCGACAGGTGCGTCCTGCCAAGCGGGTTGGCGAAGTGCTCAAGTGGGAGGGCATTCTCATTGATCCGGTGGGGGCGTTGCTCGCGCTGTTAGTCTTTGAGGTCATCCTGGGGGCCAGCGCCAAGGATGCGGCGGTGTTGGTAGTCAGCGGAGTGGCCAAGACGCTGCTGATAGGCGCTTTCGTCGGTCTGGGCGGCGCGGCGCTATTACTGGTGGCTCTCTGGCGCTACTGGATACCGAACACGCTGCACAACCCGGTGGCGCTGATGTTCGTCATTGCCGTCTTCACGGTGTCGCAACGGCTGCAGCCGGAGTCGGGGCTGCTAGCAGTCACACTGATGGGCATCGCCCTGGCCAACCAGCGAGTGGTGCCCATACGTCACATCATCGAGTTCAAGGAAAGCCTACGGGCGATTCTCCTGGCGGGGCTGTTCATTCTGCTCGGGGCACGGCTCAACCTGGCTGAGCTGCAGTTCGAATGGCTGCCCGGGCTGTTGTTCCTCGGCCTTCTGGTCCTGCTGGTACGCCCGCTGGCGGTTCTGGCTTCCACCCTGGGCACTGTCCTGCTCTGGCGTGAACGAGCTTTTCTCGCCTGGGTGGCCCCCCGGGGGATCGTTGCGGCAGCGATCGCCTCCGTCTTCTCCATCCGTCTGGCTGGTGAGGGGCTGCAGCACGCCGAGCGACTGGTGCCGCTCACCTTCATCATCATCATCGGCACGGTGACCATCTATGGGCTCACGGCTGCGCCGGTGGCGAGGTTGCTCGGGGTGGGCCAGTCGCGTCAGCAAGGCATCGTCCTCGTGGGCGCCTACGCGTGGGTCTGCAGGATCGCGAGGGCGCTGCAAGAGCAGGGGGTGCCGGTGTTGTTGGTTGACTCCAACTACCAACAACTGGCTACTGCTCAGCAGGCCGGGTTACCCACCTTCCACGCCAGCATACTTTCTGATCATGCCGAGGAGGAAATCGAGGCGGCCGGAGTCGGGCACTTGCTGGCTCTCACCGCCAATGACGAGGTGAACTCCCTGGCAGTCCAACGTTATGCTCATATCCTCGGCGGATCTCGGGTCTATCAGTTGCCGCCAAAGGTGGTGGACGGAACGCGGCTGGAGACCGTAGCTCTACATCAGCGCGGCAGACTTCTCTTCGGCAAAGGGCTGACCTTTAGCAGCCTCCAGACTCTGTTCACCGAGGGTGGAACAATCAAGACCTCCAAGCTGACTGCGGACTTCACCTATCGCGACCTCCAGCGTGCCTACCCTCATCACATCCCGCTATTTGTCATTGACAGGCGGTGCGCCGTACAGGTGGTCACTGCCGATGCCAGACTGAAACCGTCCTCGGGAGCGACAGTCATCAGCCTGATTCCCCCGGAAGAGAAGGAGGCGTCGCCGGAGGCGCGGGCCGGGACGGTAGACCAAGAGGATGTCCAGGTGGTCGCTGCCATGCCCAGCGTTGCACTGCCAACCACGGCGGGGGACGTGGCGGGTCAGTTCTGAGGCCGTCTAGCGGCAGGGCAAGCGCCATAGCTGCCTCCCGTCCGGTGCCTAGCTCTTGTCTGCCACGACCACGAAGTAGGGCAGGTGCACAAACCACGCCCAATGGCCGGTAGCGTGTGTCGTGTGCCTGGCGATCTCCGCGAGCTGGGTGTTCTCCTCCGCTGTCAGTTGCAATCCCTCTAGCAGCGAAAGTGCCTCGATTCCAAAGGGGCGCGGCACCGGTACCAACTCGATTCCCGCCTGTAGACCCGCGATTTCGCATGCGCCGGCGAGTTTGCGTCCGACCTCCGGGTCCGCACCGGCCCGGCGCAGCGCCGCCCGCCAGATTACTCCCAAGCCCCGATCCGGGTGCTCCATCATTCCACCATAGTCTGGCTCCAAGGCCACCAGCGTCCCGCCTGGTTGAAGCACGCGCGCAGCCTCCGCCAGGGCTTGTGAGAGGTCCGTGGACCACAGCAGCGTGTTCTGGAAGAAGACGAGATCAAAGGCCTCGTCGCCGAAGGGTAGAGTCTGGAAGTCGCCGGCGACAGTGGGTATCCCGGAGGTGTGGAGGGTCGCCACGGCCAGGGGAGAGTGATCGAGCGCCGTGACCTTCCCTGCGCAGCGGTGAGCCAACTCAGCGGTGACCGTGCCCCAGCCCGCGCCGGCGTCGAGCAGGCGCCGGCGGTGGCCAATCGCGGCGCGCCGCAAGGCCCGCGAGCGCGGGCCCCGCAGCCACTGGGAAAGGCGGGCAACCGCCTCCCGTGGAGGTAGCGCGGGAGCGTGGCTCTCGCTCACCGACCGCCCCCGGCACAGGCACATGCGCAGGCGCATCCCGCGCAGGCGCAAGCGCAACCGCCGCCCCCGCCCCCACCGCTGCTGCCACTGCTGCTGGCCATGGCCTTGAGCACATCACCAGTTACGCGATCGACACCGGCAAGACTGACCCCGCCTGGGGTAGAAAGCCCGACCTTCACCGGGTCTATGGCACTGGCGAAACGTCCAGCAAGATTCTCCGACCATCCGGCGAAGGAGGCGGCCACGTCCCCGAAGCTGGTACGGGCCGTGGCCGCTGTGGGCATGGCGCCCGAGCCGACGGAGCGGCTCCAGGAAGGCTGGTAGGTAAACCCCTCGTCGTCCCACTGGCGGAAGCGCGGCCCGTAGTGAGGGTATAGCAGGAGCACTTCCAGGTTATCGTCCACGAACTCCGTGCGTTTCTCGAGATCCCCGAGCGTCTGAGCCTGCTCCCAGGCCTTGCTGATGATCGAGCGGTAATACTCGCGGGTCTGTTCGAGGTCGAAGCCCGCCATCTTCTTGGCGGTGGCCAGAACCAGCTTCTTCATGGGCTCGTCCAGCTCCATGTCCACGACTGCCTTGTCCGCTTGCTTGGCCAGGGCCTGGAGGAAGGCGGGCTCATAGGAGCGCAGGATCGGCGCTCCTGCTTCCTCCAGGCTGGGGCCCCCCGCCTCGGAGTCCATGGGTGGGGGTACCTCTGCAGGCACCTCGGAGGTGGAGTCGGGCGGCTCGGGGGCCCCGGCCTTGAGAAGGCTTGCGGCCTGCTCTGTCACGGACACCTGCAACGGATCGGCCTGCTCCTGACGCAGCAAACCCTTCTTTAACATGCCAAAGAGGATCAGGGTGAGGACCTTGGAGAGCGGCAACTCCAGGATTACGGCAGCCTCGGCAGGGGTGAGACCGCGCTTGATCCCTCCGCCGGGGAGCGAGGCAATCGCCGGCAAGTAGCGTCGCCGGTGCAGCTTGCGGGTCTTTTCCATCCAGATCCACAGGGGAATCAGGAGAAGAGGATAGAGCGCCTCTATCAGTGGGCTGGCACTGAAAGCGACACCCAGCACGGCTACGACGAAG
>JAAYIR010000298.1 GCA_012523355.1 candidate division WS1 bacterium | reverse complement strand
CTCCCACCATGGTGGGCTGTCAATCTGCACCCGCAGCAGCACCCGCGCTTCAGGATCGCGGGCTAGCAGTGCTGCTAGTCGTGCATCCACGTAAGTATAGCGGTACTTGCCTTCTTCCAGCCAGGCGTCGGCGCTCTCGGGATCACCCGCATAGCCCGCCGTGAACCCCGGCAGGGAGGCATAGGGGGCATAGGCGCAGGGAGCGGCCAGGCGGTATAGGTGAAGACCTGCCGGCACCTCGGCGGCAGCCAAGGCCTCGGAGTCGGCATCCAGGATGACCGGCGCCTGGGTGCTACCCCAGCTTGCTGCCGGCGCGCAGGCTGGCCAGAGCACTAACCACAGTAGGAGGAAGAGATTTTGAAGGCGCAACATGGTAAGTCTTTTCACGAGGGAGGCAGGAGGGTCGAAGACTCCCAGGACCGCACATCCGCCGCGGTGCCCTGGCCGCCCTCCTGCTGATCGGCGCCCAGGCTCCACAGGTCATACGCTCGCGGCGGGTCTCCACCTCCTGGCGCCACATACAGAAACTCCTTGCCCCAGGCATCCTGTAGTTGCCTCGGGTCTTCCAGATAGGGCCCGCGCCAGTTCAGCGGCAGCGGTTCCTCCGTGGGCTTCTGCAGGAGCGCCTGGAGTCCTTGGCGTGTGGTGGGGAACTGTCCGGCGTTATCCACCGCATACTTCTCCAGCGCGTCGCCGGTAGCCCGCAGGTGCTCGACGGTGCGGCTGTGGGCTCCCGAGCTCTGTCCTGGCCGCAGAGCAAAGAACCCTAGCCCGGCCAGGGACACCACCAGCCCGATCAGGGCCAGCATATCCCACAGCCCCCGTCCCTGACGGTGATAACCACAGCTCCACATCGCGCTCATCGGCAGGGATTATACGGGTCCGGCCTCGCCGAAGCAAGCCATCGTGGCCTCCGGGGTGGGGGAGAAGATGAAGACACGGGCTCCCGTCGCCTCTGACGAGGACTCCTGGCCGCTCGCTGCCGCCTCGCTCACTCACACCCCATAGAACTCCCGCACCTGCTCCGCCACATAGAGGATCTGTTCGTCGCTCAGGTAGGGGTGGCAGGGCAGGATGAGAATCTCCTGTGAGGCGTGCTCGGTCACCGGCAGGTGACACTCAGCCAGTCCGTACCGCGCCACAGCGGGCTGCTGGTGGACCGGATGCACGTAGTGCTGTGCTGTGCTGATGCCTCGTTCCTGGAGATAGGTCACCAGCTCATCCCGCTGCGGGGCACGGACGTGGAACATGTAGAAGCAGTGCCGGTAGCCGGGCTCCTCCGGGGGCACGAACAGGGGGGTTCCGTTCAGCCGCTCGCGGTAAAGCTCCGCCTGATGCCGCCGCCGCGCCAGGCTATCCTCGATCCGCGCCAGTTTCACCCGCAGAACCGCTGCCTGCACCTCGTCCAGGCGCGAGTTGTAACCAATGGTTCCGTGATCATACTTTCCGGTGTAACCGTGGTTACGCAGCAGCCGGACTCGCTCTGCGAGGCCCGCATCGTTGGTGGTGATCATCCCGCCCTCACCGTAGCAGCCCAGCGCCTTGCTCAGGTAGAAGCTGAAGGCTGCCGCGGCCCCCAGGCCTCCTACGCGCTTGCCCTCCAGCGTCGCTCCGTGTGCCTGACAGGCATCCTCAATGACCAGCAGCCCGTGCTTATCAGCGATCTTCTGCAACGCGCCCATATCCGCCGGATACCCGTAGATATGCACGGGCATGATCGCCCTGGTCTTCGAGGTAATCGCCGGCTCCACCAGCGCCGGGTCCATGTTGAAGTGGGTTGGCTCGATGTCCACCAGCACCGGTTGGGCGCCCAGGTGCACGATCGCTGCGATAGTGGCGATGAAGGTCCAACCGACGGTGATCACCTCGTCCCCGGGACCCACCCCGGCCGCCTCCAGAGCCAGTTGGCAGGCGTCCGTCCCGCTGCCGCAACCGATGGCATGTTGCACCTCACAGAACTGGGCAAACTCTTGCTCCAGCGCCTGCACATTGGGTCCCAGGAACAGCTGCATGCTGCTCAGCGCCTGATCCATCGCTTCCAGCATTTGTGGTCGCAGGTCCTGGTACTCGGCCTTGAGGTCCATCAGGGGGACTTCCACAGCAGGAGAACCTCCCTCTCGAATCCGCGCCTTACTCCGTGCGCAGCAAGACTGAGCCGCTTTCACAGCGGCCCCCTTCTTGGAAAACCGAGAGCGCAAAAAGTTGCACTCGGGCTTGACAAGGGTCGGCGGCCAGACTATGATATTTTATACTCTGCAACGACATTTCACATTACAAAAATGATTCAGTCAGTGCGCCGGGCCCTATCCCTTATGGAGTGCGTTGCCTCCCACCACGAACGGCCGGTCAGACTGGGCGAGATCGCTCAGGAAGTCGGCCTCAACGCGGCGACCTGCGCGCATCTGCTCGCCACCCTCGTGGAGGCGGACTACCTCGAGCAGGTCGCCCCCAGGAAGGGCTACGTGCTGGGGCCCATGATCCACCATCTGGCGCGCAGCAGTCCTTACCGCGAGCGCCTGGTCCGCATTGCTGAACCTCTGCTGCGCCGCTTTGCTGCCACCACGGGCGAGACCGCGCTCGTTGCCGGTCTTCACAACCGCCACCGCTTCATCCTCACCTTCTCGGAGGGCAACCAGGATATTCAGATTAGCCCTGACCTCTTCTTCCGCGAGGACCTCCTGTGCCCCACCGGGCGTCAACTGCTGGCGCATCTGCCGGAGAGCGAACTGGAGAGCCTCCTCGCCGAGCAGAAGCTCCCTAACTCTGAGTGGCCGGAGGTTTCCTCGTTGGAGGAAGTCCGGAGAGAGCTGGCGCGGATCCGGGAAGAGGAAATGATCCTTGTGTCGAGGCCCGAAGTCACCAGCTTCGCCCTTCCGCTCTACGAGGGACCGAAAGTGGTGGCTGCGCTCGGAGCCTTCCTGCCTACTGCCCGCTTCACCGGTCGGCACAGACGCCAGGTGCTGACCGAACTGCGCCGCACAGCGCGATCCATTAGTGAGCATCTCTCGAGGCCCACTGTAACTTGATTGAAGGAGTTGAGTCGCGATGTCTCAGACGAACCTGACGGAAGATCTGAAAGCCTATGCACGAGAACTGGGTGCTGACCTGACGGGTGTGGCGCCTGTCGGCCGCTGGGAAAAGGCGCCCCTGGAGAACAGTCCTCTGGGGATCATGCCCGAGAGCCGCTCGGTATTTGTGTGCGGCCTGCATTTCCTTGACGCCAATACTGAACTGGCCGCCGAGGAGGACCCGCGACATCCCGGTCCCGGATTCTCTGAGGCCAACGCCACCGTTCATCTCTTCGAAATGGGCTTCTGCCTGGCGCGCTGGCTGCAAGCCCGCGGACATCAGGCCCTGGCCATCCCCTGCACTGGACTGTGGGCCTACCGTCCGCGAGCTGGCGCCGAGCGCGGCTGGATGGCGGACATGGTTCATTATTACGCGGCCGCTGCCGCCGGCCTGGGAGAGATCGGCTGGCACAATCTCTGCATCACCCCCGAGTACGGTACTCGCCAGCGCTTCACGACCGTTGTCACCGACGCCGAACTGGAGCCCACCCCCATGTACGAGGGCGATCCGCTCTGTGATAGATGCCTGCTCTGCGCCCAGAATTGCCCCACCGAATGCTTCGAGAAGGAAGTCAACGGCATGTGCTCGGTGGAGATTGAGGGACATACCTACACCTTCCCGAACCGCAACCTGTGGCGCTGTGCCATCGGCGAGAACTTCCAGTTTGATGTCTTCCAGCCCCAGCCCGAACAGGTCACTGAGGAAACGCTGAAGGCACAACTGGAGGACGCGGTCCGCAACCACCCGGAACGCATCACGGGCTGGAAGATGGGGATGTGCCTGAAATGGTGCGTTCCGCCACAGCGGCGTTACTTCGACCTGGATTACTGCCGCTCCCCCCGCCGGCGCCGGGATGTCGAGCCGGATACGAGTCCGGAGCGCTGCCAGCGCCTCGTGGCTGAGCTGGAAGAGGTGGCCTCGCAGTGGCATGTCACCCACCTCGCCATTGCGGAGGCGAGTCAGTGTGCCGAGCAGGGCTTGGATCTGCGCCAGCTGCTTCCGGACGGCGAGAGCCTGGTAGTCTTCGGGCACAGCTATCCTCCCAACTGCCGAGGGTTGGTGGGTACGCGGAATGGCAACTCCGAACTGGCCTTGGCTCGGCACCTGCAAGCTCAGGGGTTCTCGGCGCTGATTGTTAAGGTGGATCTTGACCCGGCGGAGGCAGCGGTGATCGCCGGAGCCGCCCAGCGAGACGCTGCGGGTAACATCATCGTCCCGGGCTATGACGACCGTGAAATATGGAGCGCCGTCATCACCAGCGCGCCTCTGCCCCGCACGCCGCTGAGATCGATGGCTCCCGAGAAGGTCAGCCCGCCGGAGCCGGCCACGCTGGCTGCGCGTCTGGAGGAGATCGCCCGCCAGGCGGGTGCAGACGTGTTCGGCGTGACCTCCGCGGAAGCCACCCAGACTACCGCGCAGGCCCTGCGTCCGATCATGGCGGAGCAGGGAGAGTATTTCGTGGTGGAGGACCGCCCCTTCGTGGGGGCGCAGG
The DNA here is from genome assembly GCA_012523355.1 of candidate division WS1 bacterium. Classification (GTDB taxonomy): domain Bacteria; phylum Armatimonadota; class Zipacnadia; order Zipacnadales; family Zipacnadaceae; genus Zipacnadum. Next base: position 12,477 of record JAAYIR010000298.1, on the reverse strand, counting down.
GCGTGTGGGGAGGCCAGCTCATGCCTTACACCCCGGAGGTGGTGCCGACAGAGCTGAAGCCACAGTGCGCGGAGGACCATCTGCCGGGCGCCAAATCCGTGATCGTGGTCGGCGTGCGCCTGCTGGATGCCAGCATTGACCACGCCGGTACGCCTCCTGCCCACAAGGCCAGCCACTACCAGTACTCGGTTCACGACGCGCCGCCTGGTCTGTTGCGGGAGGTGCAGATGGCGATGGCCGAGTACCTGGACGCCTGCGGGTATCACTGTCAGGCAGTGCGAGACTTGGAAGGCCTGGCCTCTGCCCTTTACGCTGGGGGTACGGATCTCACCGCCTCTCGCTTTGCGGCGGTCGCCGCCGGCCTGGGGGAGTTGGGCTGGAATGGCCTCCTGCTGACGCCGGAGTACGGCGCCCGCCAGGCGCTGGCCTGCCTGGTGACCGACGCGCCTCTCCCGCCAAGCGCTCCTTACGCCGGCCCGACACTATGCAAGCGCTGCTACGCCTGTGTTCGCTCTTGTCCCACGACGGCCATTGCGGGCGAGGAAAGCCACTGCCTCACCATTAACGGGCGGGAAGTCACCTGGGGGCGGACAGATCGCCTGCGCTGTGACGCTGCGAAGCGCTATGCCCTGGTAGCGGGAGAAGGTCCTGCTTACATCGGCTCAAAGAACGACTTCTCCTTGCCGGAGGAGATCACGCCGGAGTTTGTGTGTGAGGCGATGCGCGATTCCGACCGCTTACAGCGCCCGGGCTACTGCCCCATCATCGAGCACTGCTTTACCAACTGTCCCGCGCACCTGGGACCCGAGCGCCAGTCCTGAGCCTTGAGCTTCTCACTGCCAATCTGCCACCTGCCGGGCTTTTTGCGCCTGGAGCTCCCGCGCGTTCTCCGGGTGATGACCGCGCTGCATCAGCGAGTGTCTCTCGAGGCCACGGTAACTTGATTGAGGGAGTTGAGCCACCATGTCCGGGACGAACCTGACGGAAGATCTGAAGGCTTATGCACGGGAGCTGGGCGTGGATCTGATGGGGGTGGCCCCCGTCAGCCGGTGGGAGAAGGCGCCCCTGGAGCATAGTCCTCTGGGCATCATGCCCGAGAGCCGCTCGGTGTTCGTCTGCGGTCTGCACTTCCTCGACGCCAACACCGAACTCGCGGCTGAAGAGGACCCGCGGCGCCCGGGGCCCGGGTACTCAGAGATGAATGCCACCTTCCGGCTGAGCGACATAGGCCTGCTTCTGGCGCGCTGGCTGCAAGCGCGTGAACAGCGGGCTCTGGCCATTCCCTGTACCCTGTTGTGGGCCTACCGGCCCATGGCGGGGGCAGAACGCGGCTGGATGGCAGACCTGGTGCAGTACTACGCCGCCGTGGCCGCCGGACTGGGAGAGATCGGCTGGCACAACCTGTGCATTACTCCTGAGTATGGCACCCGCCAGCGTTTCATGACCGTCGTGACCGATGCTGAGCTGGACCCCAGCCCCATGTACGAGGGCGAGCCACTCTGCGATAAGTGCCTGCTCTGCGCCCAGAATTGCCCCACCGGGTGCTTCGAGAAAGAAGTCAACGGCATGTGTTCGGTGGAGATAGAGGGGCATACCTATACCTTCCCCAACCGCAATCTCTGGCGCTGCGCGATCGGCGAGAACTTTACTTACGATGTATTCCAGCCGCAGCCTGAGCACGTAACTGAGGAGACACTGCAGGCTCAGATAGAGGAGGCCGTCCGGAACCACCCCGAGCGGCTCATTAGCTGGAAGATGGGCATGTGTCTGAAGTGGTGCGTGCCGCCGCAGCGGCGCTACTTTGACCTGGATTACTGCCACTCCCCCCGCCGACGGCGGGACGTGGAGCCGGATCCGGGCCCGGAGCACTGCCAGCGCCTGGCACTTGATCTGGCGGAGGTGGCTTCGCAGTGGCACGTCACGCACCTGGCCATTGCGGACGCGGGCCAGTGTGCCGAGCAAGGTCTGGACTTGCGCAAGTTGCTGCCGGATGGAGAAAGCCTGATAGCCTTCGGGCACGGCTATCCGCCCAACTGCCAGGAGAGTCTCGGCGGGCGGCAGGACGCTTCCGAACTGGCTTTGGCCCGGCACCTGCAAGCCCAGGGGTTCTCAGCTCTCCTCGTGAAGGCGGAGCTTGACCCGGCGGAGGCGGCGGTGATCGCCGGGGCCGCTCAGCGGAACGCCGCCGGCCAGGTGGTCACTCCGAGCCATGCCGACCGTGTGGTGTGGAGCGCCATCATAGCCAGCGCGCCCTTGCCCCGCATGCCGCTGAGGGTCATGGCTCCGGAGAAGGTCAGTCCGCCGGAGCCGGCTGCACTGGGCTCGCGTCTGGAGGAGATCGCCCGCCAGGCGGGCGCAGATCTGTTCGGGGTGACCGCGGCGGAGATCACGGAGGCCACCGCAGAGGCCCTGCGCCCGATCATGGCCGAGCAGGGAGAGTACTTCGTCGTGGAGGACCGCCGCCCCCGAGGACCCCAGGGTGTGCTGGGACACCAGCTCCTGCCCTATACCCCGGAGGTGGTGCCGACGAAGCTGACTCCGCTGGCCGCCGCGGACCATCTCCCCGGCGCTCGGTCGGTGATCGTGGTCGGCATGCGGCTGTTGGATGCCAGTATTGACCACGCCGGAACGCCACCCGCCCACAAGGCTGGGCACTATGAGTACACCGTTCACAACGCGCCGCTCAGCTTGCTGCGCGAGATGCAGATGGTGATGGCGGAGTATCTGGAGGCCTGCGGATACTGCTGCCAACCCGTGCAGGACTTGGAAGGCTTGGCTTCTCTGGTATACTCCGGGGACACGGACCTGACGGCCTCGCGTTTTGCCGCGGTGGCTGCTGGTCTGGGGGAGTTGGGTTGGAATGGCCTGCTGCTGACGCCGGAGTACGGCGCCCGCCAGGTGCTGGCCTGTCTGGTGACCGATGCGCCCCTCCCCCCGAGCGCCCCCTACACCGGCCCAGCATTGTGCAAACGCTGCTACACCTGTGTGCGCTCCTGTCCTTCGGGGGCTATTGCCGCCGAGGAGGCGTATAGCCTGACCATCAACGGGCAGGAAGTCACCTGGGGGCAGGCGGATCGGCTGCGCTGCGACGCCGCCAAGCGCTATGCCCTGCTAGCGGCGGAGGGCCCCGCGTACATCGGCTCGCGCAATGACTTCTCCTTGCCGGAGAAGATCACTCCGGAATTCTTATGCCAGGCGATGCGGGAGTCCGACCGCCTGGCGCGCCCGAGGTACTGCCCTATCGTCGAGCGCTGTTTCACCAACTGCCCCGCACATCTGGGGGCTGATCGGGACTGAGTTAGGCGGAGTCCAGCCCGGCGCTGTACTTCCTCCAGACCTCTCGGATCTCGGCCCAGTCCTCCGCGGCAAGCGGCGGATTACCGGCCTGGGTCAGTCGGTACAGGTCCGGCACGCCCAACTGCGGCGCCCGCCGCAGATAGTCCATGGTCTCGCGGTGGGAGCTGATGACTCCGTCCGTGTCAATCAGCACGCCGGGCAGCGCTGCGCGGAAGAGCCGCTGCCGGAAACTCATGACCTCCCAGGCCGCCCGCAGCGACCCCGCGTAGTCGTGGAGCCGCGCCTGGTCGGTGACCTCGGCGAAATATGGGTGAGCGCAGCTGTTGTTGACCAGGCAATCCGGCTTCACCGCCTTGGCTGCATTGTAGAACAGCTCAAACCACTGCTTGAGGAGCTCAATCCCGTAGCTGCTGGTCGTGCCGCTGAGGTCTCGCCCTAGCGGCATGACATTGGCGAAGTCCACCTTGAAGCCGTCACAGTTGCAGCAGCCCTCTCCTTCACCGAGCAGTGTCGCCATCATCTCCCGCACCCGCTGCCGGTAGGCCGCGGAGTTAGGGTCCGTGCCCAGCGGCTGCCCCCACAGGTTGATGCATTCCTCAGCCGGCAGTCCTTCGGTGTTCCAGGCCTTGAACCACAACAGCACCCGCCGCCCGCGGGCATGCTGCGCCTCCACAAACCCCCGCAGGTCGGGCCATTTCTCCGGGTCCGGGAGCCCCTCACCGTTGGTCCGCTGCCACTTGGCGTCAATGATGATCGCCGTTGGTTCCAGCCCCAGCTCGTCGAGCCGCTGGGACATGACCGTGTAGTTGGCCTGGGTGGCAGCGTCCGCCATGGGCCCGGGGAAGGTCGCCTGCTCGCTCCAGCCGCAGAAGAGTGGCCCGTACCACCAGCGCGGCGAATCGCTCCAATCCCGGCGCCGGCAGCCACCGAAATCATACAGCCATTCGGCATGGGCCTCCAGGGAGGCATATTCGTCGGGCCCGGTCGTTCCGACGATCGCCGGAAGCTGATACTCCCCATCCACCTGCTTGTAGCCCAGGAAGTCGGTGCTGAAGACTATGCGTCCGGCTCCGGCGCTCGTCTGAGGCCCAGTGGCGAAGTGGTCCAGGTCATACTCGCCCGGCCGCGGCGCCAGCCCCAGCGCGAGCCAGGGATGCCCTGGCGCGGAGAGCGTGAAGGGGAAAGCCAACAGCGGGGGAACGAGGTAGCCCAGGCCCACCCGCCCCGGCTGAAGAACGCTGCGGTACTGCGGCAGACTGAGCGGCCCGCCACCCGGATGCGGCTCTAGATACCGCCCCACCTCATAGCCCGCCTCCGGCACCTCGTTGGCTTCGGCGCCGCTGAAGTATTCAATCTTCCCCAGGCGTCCCCGACCCGAGACGGTCACCCGGTAGGCAAAGGCCTGCGGGTACAGATCCAGGCGGTACACCTTCTTCTCCCACAGGTTGCTGCGGGTGGTCCAGGTGAAGAATCTCCGGCCCTCGCTCTGACCGGCCTCTGCCGATAGCACTGGCAGGTCCCTGTCGGCTTCGCCCCTCTCGATCCCCACGCTGCTGCGCACTGGCAGGTGGAAGTACGCCACGTCGTCCACCAGAATCTCAAGGCTCTCGGCCTTGACTCTAAGCCGAAAGCCTTTTGGTTTCACGGCGATCTCCTGTGCTGTTGACACGCTCTGCACCCACCTCCCTCAAGGTAGGTCAGGATTCCAGTAGCGTTCCGCGTCAACCTCCTTGGCCCGGTGTGCCTTGGCATGGCCGTCGAGGTAGGCGACGCCCACCCGCTCCAGGTGTCGCTCCGAGAGCCGGCTTACCCGGTGCGCCACATAGCTGCTGCCCATGGCCTGTGCGGTGCTCTTCATGTCGAAAAACAGTGCCAGGTCTGCGGTGCGCGGAATCGCCGCCAGGGACCAGGACAGATGGGTGCCTCCGGCGAGGTAGGTAAGACCGTAGTTGATCCCATAGCTGTGCGGCAGGTCCGTGCAGGCGGCTACCATCTGCGGCTGCTCGTCCGCGGGGCACGTCACCAACTGGCGATTTTGAGTATACGGCTCGAGCAAGACGCACCAGGTGTGGCCCAGGTCCGACCCGTCCGTATAGACTCGTGCCGGCACGAGCCGCCGGTCGTAGTCCGAGGCATATAGCTGCGTGGCTTGCACGAGCTGCCGCAGATTCGACAGGCAGTGAACCTTCTGCCCGTTAGCCCGGACGCCGCCAAACACGGGGAAAAGAATCGCCGAGAGGATGATCATGATCCCTACTACCACGAGAATCTCAACTACAGTGTATCCCCAGCGCATGCATGAGTACTTCTACGTAGCCGCCGCGACTCCTGCCCCGCGGCGGAATTGACGCGAGCGCAGAAAGATGTAGAATACCCGAGCGTGCCCGGTGCGGGAGACGAGGCTCTACCCGCGCAGGGAGGAGGGCCTGTGAAGACCCGTATCATTCTGGCAGACGACCACAAGATCATGCGTGAAGGCCTGCGCTCCCTGCTCGCAAGGGAGCCGGAGATGGAGGTTGTCGCCGAGGCGGGCAATGGCCGGGACTGTGTGGATCTGGCTCGCAAACTCGAGCCCGACCTGGTCGTCATGGACATCGGCATGCCCGACCTCAACGGCATCGAGGCCACTCGCCAGATTCGTGCGGACCACCCGGAGGTCAAGGTTCTGGCGCTCTCCATGCATTCTGACCGCCGCTTCGCTTCCGCCATGCTGGCCGCCGGCGCCTCCGGTTACCTCCTCAAGGACTCTGCCTTCGAAGAGCTCAGCCAGGCCATCCAGGCCGTCCTCGAGGGCCAGACCTACCTCAGCCCCGCCATCGCTGGCCTGGTGGTCGAGGACTATGTGCAGCGCCTCGGCGAGGAGCCCTCGCCCTTCTCCGTCCTGCGTCCGCGCGAGCGCGAGGTCTTGCAGGCCATGGCCGAGGGTAAGAGCACGCGGGAGATCGCCGAGGCCCTCCACATCAGTGTCAAGACCGTGGAGACGCACCGCCAGAACATCATGAACGCGCTGGGCCTCCGCAGCGTCGCCGAACTAACCAAGTATGCGATTCGGGAAGGGTTGACCTCGCTGGACAGTTGATGGGAGGTGCGCCGTGCCCTCTGCGGAGGGGACTGAGCAACCGGTAGCTATCCCGGTGGACGGGGTGAGCTTGCTGGGCGATCTGGTCGTCCCTCAGGCCGCCTGGGGAGCGGTACTCTTCGCGCACGGGAGTGGTAGTAGCCGCCAGAGCTCTCGGAATCGCTATGTGGCCCGCGTCTTGCAGCGTGCCGGCTTGGCCACCCTGCTCCTGGACCTGCTTGCGGAGCGGGAGGAGCGCATTGACCTCCACACCCGTGAGTACCGCTTTGACATTCCCCTGCTGACCGCGCGCCTAGTCGGCGCCGCTGATTGGCTGACCACCCATGAGGCAACAGCCCGGCTTCCTCTGGGCTGCTTTGGCGCCAGCACCGGCGCGGCCGCCGCGCTGATCGCCGCCGCTGAGCGTCCCGCGCTGGTCCGTGCCGTGGTCTCCCGCGGTGGCCGCCCGGATTTGGCCCTGGAGGCCCTGCCCCGGGTCCAGGCTCCCACCTTGCTGATTGTCGGCGGCTACGACCCGGAAGTTCTGGCGCTCAACCGCGTCGCTGCGGAACGCCTGACCGCGCCCCAGGAGCTGGCGGTCATCCCCGGCGCCTCTCACCTGTTCGAGGAACCCGGCGCCCTGGAGGAGGTCGCCCGCCTCGCCGCCGAGTGGTTCGTCCGGTACCTCCCCTCTCCGCAGACGCGAGGTTAGTCAGTCGTCCAACCCTGGCTCTGGCGACCTGCCCCCGGAAGGCCCTCGTGCAATTGGGATAATCCACCGCCCCTTATCAGGAATTCCCCGATTGGCGCATTGGCTGCCTGCGAGTAAAGTATGAGCGTGCCCGAGGGGGCATCAACGCTGATCAAGGGTTCAGATGAATGGAGGGGCGCTGGCATGAGCACAGACACCATGACCACAAGTCGCCAGGGAGCGATCGGGTCCGGACAGGGGCGTCCGGGTAGCCTGGAGGCCCGGCAGTTGGTGCAGCAGGCACGCCGCGGAGACGACTCCGCCTTTGAGGCCCTGGTGAGCCATTACCATCCTCGCATCTACGACTACGTAGCCCGCATGGTGCGCGACCCCGTGGAAGCCGAGGACGTCGCGCAGGAGGCCTTCGTACGGGCCTATCTGGCTCTGCCCACCTTCCGGGGCGAGTCCAGCTTTCAGACCTGGCTGTACCGCATCGCCTCCAATCTGGCGATTGACGCCTCCCGGCATCGTAAGCGCCACCAGTGGCAGACGGTCTCCTTCGATGAGCCACTGGAGACAGACGATATGGATTCGGAGATGACGCGAGACCTCCCCGACGAGACCTCTCGCAGTCTGGCCGACACGGTGGAAGCCCAGGAGGTGCGTGAGCAGGTCTGGGAGGCCATATCCGAGCTCTCGGACAAGCTGCGCTCGGTGGTGATTCTTCACGACCTGCAGGGCCTCGCCTACGACGAGATCGCCACTGCCCTGGACTGTCCGCTGGGGACGGTGAAAAGCCGGCTGTTCAACGCCCGCTGCCAGTTGCGTGACAAACTGCGGCGGCGGCTGCCGGCGGAGTTCTTTGCTGACTGGGGGCTGACCGAGGCGTCAGTAACTGGATAGCGGGGGAGAGATTGCTGGACGACGTGGTGGCGGCCTCGCTCTGCTCTGGCGGGAGTGGTGGCAGGAGCTCGGAGGCGACGTCTCGGCACCCCTTCTTACTCCTCTCCGGCGGGGCTGGAGGTCCGGTTGGTGAACTCACCGGTTCGCCTTCAGGCCCGAAGGACCCGCCGGGGAGGGGGTCGCAGCTGGGGCGCCGCTCTTCCGCGCCTCATCGGCGGCTGTGGTTGTATCCCGCGACCGTGAGTATCACCTGCTCTGTCTCAGTGCTGTCTCCCACCCGTCTCAGGAAGGTCTCCAGTGTCCTGCGTCCCGGCTGGCCCACCGCATGGAGCCCCAGTTGTCCCTGGGCCTCTCCCTGTAGCCAGGCCTCCCGAAACAACTGCTGCAGGTGTGTGCGTTGTTCGGGCCCGACCAGCAACTCCCACGCCACCTGCCCCCGGATCTGCTCCGCCCGGTGCCCGAAGACCTGCTCTCCGGTCTCGTTGATGAAGGCCACGCGCCCCTCGCGATCCAGCGCTACCACTGCGACTGCCACGGCGTCCAGTGTCTTGCGGATTCTCTCCACTTCGCAGCTCTGGGCGCGCCTCTTCCGCCCCCAGGCATCCATCCGCCCCAGCCGCCGCCGCAGCAGCGTGTGCGCTGCATCCTTCGCTCCCACGTGAGAAGGTTCAGTGTAGTAGAGATTCTCGTGTCGTCCCTCGCCGGAGAGCACTTCCGGGTGCACCGCCAGCACTTCCAGGAGCTGTTGGGGCGTGAAGCGCTGCAGGTCATACTGGCAGAGGGCCAAGCCCCGCGATTCGGGGAACAGGGCATTGCACTTACATTCATACTCCACAAACCGCGCACAGCCCCGCTTGCGACTGAGCGCCCAACTCATCTCCGCCGTCAGCCGCAGTGCCCCATACCCCTGCTCCACCGCTTCCGCGATCTGTGCCTCCAGATTGCGGACCGCCAGTTCCGGCTCAAAGCGGTCCTCATACAGCAGCGCCGCCCGCGCCGAGACAAAACTGAGCTGACCGCTCTCCAAAACGGCTGAGACCTCTACCCCCGCCGCGCCCAACTCTTCCTGGATGGCCTCCGGCGCCCGGCTATCGTGGATATAGAGGACCTTCTCACCCGTCTCCAGTCCGGCGATCAGGAAGGGAATTACCCACGCCCGCTGTTCGTCTTCTGAGGCAAATAGTCCCAGCAGGTGAGTGCCTGGTTTGAGGTCTGCGATCTCTCGGCGATAGTCCGCCACCGCCATGCCTGGCCTCCGTCTGCAGTCCCAGGGGCGACTCCCTGGTGCTGCTCCGTCGCTTCTCAGCGACGCAGACGCCAAGGCGATTGTTCATTGCCCATACCCGGCTTCTTTCTGTCCCCCGTCGCCATCGTGACACGGTTCCTCTTTGCCGGGCCTCTGACCCACCGCTGGCGATCAGTCATAGCTGCCCAGTTCCTTCGCCAGCTCGACGACGCGACCGAAATCCTTCAGGCTGATGCTGGAGGGCACTGAGTGGTCCGACCCGCAGATGTACCCCCCGCCCTGCTTCAGCACGGGCACCATCTCCCGCATCTGGGCCTCCACCGCCTCGATGTCGTTATAGAATAGGGCGTTGATTCCTCCATGCAGCAGCAGCCGATCTCCGTGTTCTTGCTTCAGCGCGATCGGATCCATCCCGGCCTTGACCTCCAGCGGATTCAGGCCATCCAGCCCGATCTCCACGAACTCCGGCACCAACGGCATGACATTCCCGCAGGAGTGCAACTCGGCGAAGATGCCCTTGCGGTGTGCCCACTCAATGGCCCGTGCCTGCACCGGCTTCAGCAGCTCTCGGTAGGTCTTTAGCGAGAAGAACTGGTGGTACTTATAGCCCATGTCGTCCGGCCAGGAATAGCAGTCGAAGGTATAACCCTCGTCCCAGATCATATCCAGGAGCGCCAGGTTCACGTCCAGGAAATGGTTGAACATCTCTGAAACCCACTCTGGATCCTCCAGCATCGCCATGAGCAGGCGTTCGGTGCCCACCGTATAAGAGTGGGTCACGTCGAAGCCAAACCAGCCCCCGCCGGTGATCCAGTAGCCCTGCTCGCGCCAGGCGGCGTAGTTAGCCTTCAGGTAGTCCCAATCCACGCGGTCCCGGGAGGGGACCATACGTGCCTTGGCCTCCCGCCATTTGTCCGGGGTAGTAACCGTGAAGCCCAGGAACTCCGGGGTCGAGGCGCTATGCTTGAAGTTCTTCATCGTTGCGCCCCAGCGCGTTGTCTCGATGCGATACTCCTCGGTCTCCTCGATTACCTGTGTCTCATAGCGCGGGCTGTTGTCCGCGCCGATCCCGACTGTCTTGTCCACGTCGAAGTACACATCCCAGGGCACGTCCTCGGGCAGACCCTCGCGGTGCCAGCGCTCGATGGTTGCCAGCCAGGGCCCATCAATGAAGGGGACCCGATCCGCCTCCCGGTGCTCAAACATGCGCTTGAAGCGTTCGTGTGAAGTCATGTTGGCCATAGCTTACCTCCAGACCCGGCGAGACGCCTGGCTTACTCGTTAGTCTCCGGTCTCCAGGATGGGGCTGCAGCCGGGCATGCCGGCGGCCCCTTTCAGGTACTCCGGATAGTCCCCGCCCGCGTCCTCCTGGAAGAGCTCTACCGCGCGCGCCACCACTGCCGGATGGCTCTCGGCCAGGTCCTGAGCCAGCTCTGGGTCCTCCTGCAAGGCAAACAGCAGCGGATGATCGCCGCTGAGGTTGGCGTTGCACCACCAGCGGTCGTCAATCATGGTCACCTCCGGCCCCCAGGCCACGGTGACGTACTCCCGCCCGGGCGCCTCCCCGCGCCACATGGTCCGCAGGTCCCGCCCCTCCTGCATCTGTTCAGGAATGTCATCTTCCAAGAGGCCCAGCAGGGTTGTGGTTAGATCAAAGTTGTAGCACAAGCCGTCGCAGAGGGTGCCGGCGCCCTCGCCGTCGGGCATGCGAATCATCATGATCAGATCGCCCACCGCTCGCGTCAGGGGATGCCCCTGCTTGCCGACCAGCCCGTTATCACCCAGATTATGCCCGTGGTCGGAGATCAGCGCCACCGCCGTATCCTCCAGCCGCCCCGACACCCGCAGGCCCTCCATGAAGTGCCCCAGCCAGCGGTCCACCAGCGTGCATTCCCCGGCGTAGTTCGCCCGCAGCCGCTTGAGTTCCGCGGAGCTGTAGACGTCCGCTGCCCCGTAAGGAGCCCAGAACGCGTCTACCACTTCCTCGCCGCTATCGTCGTACAGGCGCCGGTAGTACTCCGGCGGGTCCCAGGGCTCGTGCGGGTCGAATGAGTCCAGCACCAGGAAGAACTTCTCCGCGTCCTGGTTGCGCTGGAGCCTATCTGCGCCTCCGCGAAATACCTGCGCGGGGAAGTAATCCTCTTCGCTCTGCCGCCCCGCCACGTTGGTCAGGTAGCGCCGGAAAAGCGCCACCCGTCCCGGGTCCCGCTGGTTCGAGGGCAGATGACGGAACACTTCCTCGTCGGAAACCTGAGGGCCCGAGCGGTAGGGGTCGTTCTCCTGGCCCCGAATCCAGCTCCATTCCTGGAAGCCCCGCGCATAGTTCTTGGAGGGCTTGAACTGGTGGTAGGTGTCGGTGTAGAGCGCGGTCCGGTAGCCCTGCTTGGATAGCAGCTCGGCCACCGTGTCCTGCTTCTCCGGGATGGGTCCCCAGCCCGGCGCGCCCACAAAATCGCCCTTGAACTCGCGATGTCCCCAGAAGGGATACGTCCGCGTTCCGGTGTGCAGCGCCCTGCGCACGGGCAGCGTGGGCAGCGATTCGGGATAGGCACGGGTGAACAGCACCGACTCGGCCGCCAGCGCATCCAGGTGGGGAGTCTGAATCCACTCGTTGCCGTAGCAACCACAATGGTCCTTGCGCCAACTGTCAACGATAATTAGTACGCAGTTCAACTTTCACTATCTCCTTATCAGAGTGGTAGTCCAAGCTCCCGCCAGGCGGGTCCGCGCCCTCTCAACGCGCGTAGTCGTCCTCCAATCGGACGATATCCTCTTCCTCGCAGCAATCGCCAATCTGAATCTCGATGATGATCAGGGGGTCCGTACCGCGGTTTTCAATGCGGTGTGTGGCGCCGGCGGGGATAGTCGTCGTCTCTCGCTCTGCCAGGTGAAAGCAGGCCTGCTCACAGGTCACCTGCGCCTCGCCCCCGAAGACAAACCAGTGCTCATGCCGGTGCTGGTGCTTCTGCAGGCTCATGCGGTGCCCGGCCTTGAGCACCATGCGCTTGACCTTGAAGCCCTGGCCGATCGCCAGGACCTGCCAGTAACCCCAGGGCCGTTCCTGAGACTCCAGCGCCGGGGCCAGAGGCCTGGAGGACTCTTCTCCGCTCAAGAAATCATGACCTCCCTGTGACTACGTTCAGAGCCGCGTCCCAACCCGGGTTACGGCCTTTCTCCCCGCAGGCACTCGAGCTCATGCACACAGTCCACCAGCAACGCCGAGGCCCAGGCATGAGGCGCGGCCCAGTAGGGGGTTCCCGGCTCCAGCCCGATGAGCTCGGG
>JAAYIR010000297.1 GCA_012523355.1 candidate division WS1 bacterium | reverse complement strand
ACGTCTTGTTGCCCGCCACCGCCGAGTTGCAGTGTACGCGGCTGAGTCTGCCCTGTTCTCAGGAGGGCGTATTCTACCTGGGCTTTGGCCAAGACGACACGCCCCTCAACCCGCGGGATGCGCGGGAAATTCAGTACGTGGTGATTGACACCGGCCCCCGGCCGCGGACCAGTGGCGAGTTGCGCAAGACCTTGCTGACGGAGATTGACTGTGCCGCGGAGACGCCGGCGGATGGGTTCTGGTTTGGCGGGGGCGAGACTCGCGTGGTGCATGCTGCTTTGGGTAGCTACCGTGAGTCTGGGGACCAGGGCTACCTGCAGAACCGGGATGATCCTAGCTTCTTCGCCTACGCGCTCGACGTGCCGGAGATCCAACGCCCGTATCTGATTGAGGTGGACTATCCGGATAATGCCCTGCGCACCTACTGCATTGGGCTGGAGGAAGCCGAGAACATGAATTACCCGCCCGTGGGGGGCGTGGACAGCGGCGGCGAGTACTCTCTTTCGCACCGCATGCAAACCCAGAGCTTCCTGCACTGGCCCCGAACGAAGGCGCAGCGGGTGCTGTTCTTCAATGCGCAGAATGGACGCCGCGCGGCGGCCGCCCGGATTCGGCTGTACCGGGTGGATGGCGAGCTGCCGGCTCTCCCGGTGCCGGTGGAGGGGGGGCGCAGCTTCGGTTACTGGCTCGAGGAGGGCGATCGCTGGGCCACCTTCCATGGCGCGCCGGACAAGTCCCTCTCCGGGCACCTGGTGAGCATGAAGCGCTGGGCGGAGGCGGCCACGTACATGGGTGCGGACACCTTGAGCCCCACGCTGTGCATCTACCAGTCACTTCTGTTCCGCAGTACGCATTTTGACGGGCACTTCCGGGTCGCGGGGGGACCTCGCGATCCCATGACTCTGGACCTGACGCGCATGCTGCTGCTGGTCTGCGAGCAGTATGGGCTAAAGCTTCTACCGGAGTTCCATCCCACCTGGAACGGGTACAAGCGGCGAATGGTGGACGACCTACCCTATGCTGACCACCCGGACCCCAAGCCTCACCTGATGGTGTCGCGCGACGGGACCGTGGGCGGGAGCAGCACCCAGCCCTACTTCAACCCCGTGTACCCCGCCAACGCCGACTGGTATCTGGGGATGCTGGGGGAGTTCGCCGACCGCTACGCGGATTCACCGGCCTTGCGCGGCCTCTCGCTACGCGTCATGGGCTGGGTGTGGGAGAGCCGCAACGGCTGGCCTTCCCTCAACTGGGGCTACGACGACTTCACGGTCAACCTCTTCTCCAAGGATACCGGCGTTCAGGTCCCGGTGGCGCAGGACGATCCCGAGCGCTTCCAGAAGCGCCACGCCTGGCTGATGGCCAACGCCCGCGAGCGCTGGGTGCAGTGGCGGTGTCAGAAGATCGCCTCGCTGTATGGGCGCGCCTTGCGACGCGTGCGGCAGGCGCGGTCGGACCTGCTCCTGACCTCCGCTGTCCATGGGCCGCAGCTCGACTTGACCTACTATAAGGGTACTCAGTTCGCGGCCCAGTTGGACCGGGGGGGCTTTCGCCGCAGCTACCTGGAGGCGGGCTACGATGCCGAGCTACTCGGCGCCCTTGGCGGAGTCACCTTCCTCAATGCCCAGCATTACTATGGGCGGCGTCAGCACAGCGCATACCGGGAGCAGGTGGGCCGCGATCTGCTGCTGGACCCCCAGGCGCTGGGGGCCTTCCGCGGCCAGCGCGGCGAGGTTGGCTACCTGTACTCCAACAGCTACTTTGAGGCTAACCGGGTGGTGGTGCCGGCCAAGTTTGGCCTGCCAGACACCAAGCCCGGCGGTTTCGTGGGGGTGGTCAACCCCGCGGGCCGGCATTATCTGGAGCGCTACGCGGTGCCTCTGGCCGAGTCGGATGCCAGTCTTATCCTCGATGGTGGCGAGGGCTACCTGCTGGGGCAAGCGCAGTATCTGCATGAGTTCCTGAGCGAGTACCGGCACCTACCTCGAGAGCGGTTTCGTCCGCGGGAGGACGCCCGGGACCCGGTGGCAGTGTGGGAGCTGCACCGCGGGAGTGACTTCTTCTTCTATGCTGTCAACCGCGAGCGCTACCCCGTGCGGGTCGCCGTGCACCTGGGCGGCAGGGGAGAGGTCCAACGGCTTTCCACGGGGGAGGTGCTGCCTCTGGCCAGTGGGCGGATTCTCAACATCTCTCTCGAGCCTTATCAGCTTCTGGCCTTTCAGGGGCCACAGACCCTGAGCATTCGCCAGGTGGGGCAGGTCGTGCCGCCGGAGGCTCTGGCCCGGGTGCGGGAGCAGTCAGGGTGGCTGGCACAACTCCACCGCGACGTTCAGCTTGGTCTCACGGGGGAGTCTCTTAGCGCCGAGCAGCGCCAGGCGTTGGCGAGGTACGCGACGGGGATTCAGCATGAGGTGAAGGCGGGTCACGTCTGGCGGGCGCGGACGGCCCTGGAGAACCACCAACTGCTGGCTATCTACGAGGCGGTCTCGCAGTACCCGCCCTACCTGCGCGAGGTCATGGCGCCGGTGGTACCTCCCAAGGCCTTGCGCGTCGCGGACCTGATGAAGATCGCCTCTGCCGGACCAGACGAAGCCCTGGAGGAGATCGCGAGCGACACGGTCAGCCCGCAGTGGGCGGGAGACAGCTTGCTGGGGACCGGCGCTCCGCGCCTGGAACTCAAGCTGGAGATCCCCGTGCCCAATCGCTACCGTATCGCCCTGGGGCACGCCGCCGGCGGGGAGTACGGGCCGCTGCTGGCCTCGGTGGCGGGCCGGCCGCTGGGTCTGGCCAGCGGCTCCCGCCGCGAAGCGCACGGCACGGAGACTCTCTTCCCTCAGGTGGTATCCCTGAGCGCGGGGGCGCAGTCCCTGGTGCTGCAGCGGCAATCCGGCAGCCGCACGGCACTGTACTACCTGAACGTCGAGCCGCTCTATCGCGATCTGGTTGCCCAGGACTGGAGGGTCATCGGGCCCTTTGACAGCATTTCAGAGCTAAAGGCCCCCGGCGAGGGCTTGCAGAAGGTCTACCCGCCGGAGGTCAAGCGCGATTTCTCCGCCGCGGTGCCGATCGGCGAGGGCCAGATCGCCCGCTGGGAACCCTTGACCGGTGACAGCGATTACATTGACTTCTTCGCCAAGTACCGTCTCTACAGCAAGGGGATTTCCTACGCGGCGACTTACATTCATGTGCTCACGGCGCGGTCGGCACGGCTGTCTTATGGCGTAGACTACTGGGCCAAGCTCTGGCTCAACGGCGAAATGGTGCAGGATCTTAGCCAGCGCGGCTACGCCCCCGCCAAGGGGCAGTTCAAGCTGGATATTCGCCTGAAGCAGGGCTGGAATGAGCTGCTGGTGAAGGTGCACTCGGGCTCGGCGGGGAACGGCTTCTGGATGGCCATCTCCGACCCCGGCGATCTGCGCGTAGCGCCGCAGCCGGAGTAATCCTCATATCAGAAGGTGGGACAGGCATCTCACCTGTCATCTCAGTGGTCTTCGTTTCACACGACAGGCGGGACGCCTGTCGTGCCATTTACATGTCAGGCGGGACGCCTGTCGTACCGCGGAGGGCATACTCCCTGGTACCCGGAAGTACTACGACTATGACCTCTCGTGAAATCATCCAGCGCGTGATCCATTTCGAGGACCCACCGCGAGTCGGGATGTACTTCGCCCAGTTCGGCATAGATGACACGGTGGACATCTTTGACTTCTGCCTGCGGGATGAGCACGGCGTGGACCCCTGGGGCAATCGGTGGACCGTGCACCCCGACGTCCCCTCGCATGGCCAGGTCAAGCAGCACCCGGTCGAGACCCTGGACGATATCGCCAAGCTCACCCCGCCCGATCCGGAGTACTTTGGCGAGCAGGTGCGCATGGCGGTGGAGGAGCTTACGCCCGAGCAGCGCGACAAGTACCGCTTTATCGCGACTTCCTTTGGCATCTGGGAGATTCCCCAGTACTTGCGCGGCATGGCCCGGCTGATGGAGGACATGGTCGTCCAGCCCGAGATGGTGGACGCCCTGGCTAGCTACTGCGTGGACTTCTGGGTGGCTTTCCTGCAGCAGATTGCGCCGCTGCAGGACGAGATTGATGCCATCTGGATGTTCGACGACTGGGGCACGCAGAACGCCCTCATGATCAGCCGCCCCATGTGGCGGCGCTTCTACGCCGGGCAGTACCGGCGGCTCACCAACGCTGCTCACGAGTTGGGCATGGACTTCTGGCTCCACTCCTGCGGGCGCGTTACCGATCTGATCGAGGACTTCATCAAGGTCGGAATAGACTTGCTCAATCCGACCCAGACTAAGACCTGTGGGTACGAGGAGGTCGCCGAGCGCTACGCGGGGCGGATTAGCTTTCTGGCCTCGGTGGAATCGCAGTCCACCCTCACTCGTGGTACTCCGGAGGAATGTCGGGTGGAGGCGGAGTTGTTGGCCAAGTGGGGCACGGAGCACGGCGGCTTGATGGCTTGCGGGTACGGCTACCAGAGTCGCGAAGAGAACCAGCGTGCCGTTTTCGACTACTTCATGGAAACCAGCGTGCTGCCTAGCGGGCTCACCAAGATGCTGGGCCGGGAGCAAGGGGAGTAGCAGTCTGCCCAGTCCTCCGGCACGGCCGACGAGTAGTCGGGTTGCCGGCAGGGGTCCAGGGGTCGCTCCTGTGGTCTGAGGCGGGCCTGGTGCAAGAAGGTCAACTGTGTCCCTCAATCGGCAAAGGACATACAATGGCTCTGCGGACACACGTGGTATACTGCACACCACGTTACCCTTTCCTTGGAGGTAGAATTATGCCACCAGTTGGCGTCGGGATTGTCGGTTGCGCCCATGCCTGCCGGGACTTGCACCGTCCGGTGCTGGCCAAGCAGCCGGGCTTCTGGGAGATACGGGCGCTGTATGACCTCCAGCGCGAGCGCGCGGAGTCGGAGGCTGCTCTGTTCGGTCAGCCCGCGGAGGTTACTGACAGCCTGGAGGCGCTCCTGGCCCGGGAGGAGGTGGAATTGGTGCTGGTGCTGACCAAGCCGCCCACGACTCACCATGAAGTCGCACTCAAGGCCCTGCAGGCTGGCAAGCACGTCATGGTCGAGAAGCCCATGGCGCAGACCACCGCCCAGTGCGATGAGCTGATCCAGGCGGCGCGGGAGGCCGGGGTGCTGCTAACGGTGCACCAGAACCGCCGCTGGGATGACTGCTTCACCCTCACGCGCGCGGTCACCGAGTCCGGTCGCCTGGGGGAGATCAAGTTCGTGCGGGTGTGCATGCCAGGCGCAGGCTGGGACTGGGGGAGCCACATCGTGGACTGGGGCCTGGGCCTCTCACAGGGCAACCTGGAGTGGGTCACCGGCTTCGCGGTTCGCGCTGAGAAGGGCAATGACGAGCAGGGGTTCTGCGGCATGGACCTGGTGTTTGACCGCGCGCCGCATGTGGTTGTGGAATTTCTGCCGGTGGCCCACGCCACCGGGGAGCCGCATGTCTTTCCGCTGTTCTACGTGCTGGGGGACAAGGACTTCTACGCTCATCCGCAGGGCGCGCAGTGGCCGAACATGTTCCCCTTCTATGAGGGCTTGTACCGGGCCATCCGGGAGGGCGTCGCGGTGCCCGTGGACCCCCGGGGGTCGCGCAATGTCATCTATTGCCTGGAGATGATGGGCGAGTCAGCGCGGCAGGGACGGCCGCTGCAGGCGGATAACTGGCTGCCCGTGGACTAAGCGAGGAGGACTCTGGATGCACCTGGCCTATCACCTGGAAACCACGCGTCGGGATTTTGCGCGTCATGTAGATTTTCTCAAGGCTTGCCTGGTGGAGCATGTACCCATTTTCTTCATGCTCAACCCGGAGGACTACCAGCCCGCCTTCGGCTCCGGGACGACCTTCGACCAGGTGCTGGGGACTCTGGAGAGGCAGGTAGCGGAGGTCCGGGGGCAGGGCCTGGAGGTGGAGGATCTGATTCTCTTCCCTGGCGCCGGGATTCCCAACACCATCGCTAGCGATCCGGACCAGCAGGCGCGCTTTCACCAGCTCTGCCGATGGTGCGGCCAGCATCAGATCAAACGTATGGGTCTCTTCCCTCGCGTCGAGAACCGGGAGGAGGCCACGCCCAAGTGGCTGGAGGATATCGTCGCGGGCGCGCGTTTCATGGCGGATACCGCTGCCGAGGACAGTATCTCTCTGGGCCTGCACGTGAACATGATCGCAGGTTGCCGGCTCGACCGCGTGGAGGACGTGGAGGATTTCTACGCGCGTGTGGACCGGCCCAACTGGGGGCTGATGTTCTGTTTCGGCTGCCTGGCTCTGGCCGGGCTGGACTTGCCTGCCATGGTGCACAAGTGGGGTGAACGCATTGTCCTGGTGGACCTGCGCGACGTGCGGGGCACCTGGAAGAATTGTGCGGAGGAAGCTCAGTTCGGCACCGGGCGGATTGACCTCGCGGGCGGGCTGCGTGCGCTGCGGGAGATCGGTTACCAGGGGATCCTGCGTCCGGAGCACTTCCCCCGGCTGGACGCTGTCTCGTCTCCGGAGGAGCGGAAGCTATTCACCCAGCCCAACGATCCCGACCCGGTCAGCGTGGCCTGGACCCTGGCTTACACTCGCGGACTACTGAGCGCACTCTAGTCTCTGGTCTCTTGGTGGCGCCGGTCTCCCGTCGCCCAATTCTCCGGAACGCCGCGTAGCTTGCACTGATGACATGGCCGCGTCTAGACTGAAGATTCTGGAGGCCACCCAACCTGCCGAGAGCCGGGTCACCCTCTGGGGGCCAGGCCTGGGCATTCTGCTGTCTGTCCTGCTGAACCTAATCGCGGGCTTCGGCTATGCGCGCTTCCCGGATCAGCAAGGGTTTACGGATAGCTTTGCCACCATTGGGGCCCTGTGTCTGCTCTTCTTCATCTGCTGGCCGCTGGCGGGGCTAGTGTACAAGCTCACCCACCGGCTGCTCACCACCGCGGACAAGGCGCTCATCTATTTCTGTCTGATGCTCGCCACGGT
>JAAYIR010000296.1 GCA_012523355.1 candidate division WS1 bacterium | reverse complement strand
CGTCCCCTTGACCCCTGCCAGCTCTGCCGCCAGAGTCACTGCGTCATGCATATCGCCCAGCTGGTCCACCAGCCCGACCTTGAGAGCCTGGTTACCGGTGTAAACCCGCCCGTCGGCCAGTTTCCTGACCTTCGGCACATCCAGGTCCACTCCCGCAGCCTTCCTGCCCTTGGCCACGTCACTGACAAACTGGTCGTAGGTGTCCTGGATGATACCCTGGATCACTGCCCGCTCGTCCGGCCGCATGGGCCGGAAGGGGGAGCCCATGTCCTTGAAAGGACCACTGGTGATCTGCTCACTGGCCACACCGTAGCGCTGCATCAGCTCGTAGAAATACATGACCTCCATGCGTACGCCTATGCTCCCGGTGAGCGTGGAAGGATTGGCCACAATCTTCTTCGCTTGCGAGGCTACATAATAGGCGCCCGAGGCCGCCACGTCGCCCATGGCTGCTACTACCGGCTTCTTGGCGCCAAGTCGGCGCACCTCCTGGGCGATGGCCTGCGAGGCTGCCGGCGTCCCCCCCGGGCTATTGATGTTCAGCACCACGGCCTTGATCTTGCTGTCCTCCGCGGCGCTGCGCACTTGCTCGATGATGTCCTCGGAGGCCCCGGCCTCGCGGAAGAGCCCACTCCCGCCGGTGCCGAAATGAATCTGGCCGGTCACGTCAATCACGGCGACGTTTCCCGTGCGCCCGAAGTC
The DNA here is from genome assembly GCA_012523355.1 of candidate division WS1 bacterium. Lineage (GTDB taxonomy): Bacteria > Armatimonadota > Zipacnadia > Zipacnadales > Zipacnadaceae > Zipacnadum. The sequence continues at coordinate 36,976 of JAAYIR010000296.1, read as the reverse complement.
AAGATTCTTGCGGCCGGTGAAGACCGTCACCAGCGGCCAGACAAGCATAAAGACAAGCGCCAGCAGCACGAGCACGCCGCAGCCAATCGCGAAAGAGGCCCAAGGCGAACGACGTGGACGCCGTATCACCGACTGCACGGGCGTTGGAGGCGCAGGCGGAGGAGGAGGGGGCGGCACAGCTCCCACAGGTGGAACGTTTTCAGAACTTCCGCTCATGATCGCAACCTCCGCAACTTGACAACCGCCCAGACTCCGCGCTATATTTACCGTCCGTGCCGGAGTGGCGGAATTGGCAGACGCACCAGACTCAAAATCTGGCGAGGTTCACCCCTCGTGTCGGTTCGAGTCCGACCTCCGGCACCAACCCCTCATAGCCGACGCCTTATCGGTGCGCATTGTTTATCCTACGAAATTGCGCCTGTTTCAGGCCTACTCCGGTTTGCCCATTTCCCGGAACTTCTGGTATCGGCTGCGTTTCAGCTCCTCCGGGGCCAGGGGGCGCAGCTCCTCCAACGCCCCAACGATCTGCGTGCGTACCAGGTTCGCCGCGCCGTCATAGTCCGCTTGGGCCCCACCACCAGGTTCCGCAATGATCCCGTCAATCAGCCCCAGGCGCATGGCATCCCCCGGGCTCAGCTTGAGTGCTTCCGCCGCCCGCACGCTCTGGCTGGGGTCGCGCCACAGGATCGCCGCACAGGCCTCCGGCATGATGACGCTGTAGTAGGTATTCTCTTGCATGTACACCCGGTCGCCAACGCCAATGCCGATGGCCCCGCCGCTGCCTCCCTCGCCGATGACCACACTCACAATAGGGACTGGGAGCGCGAACATGGCGCGCTGATTGCAGGCGATGGCTTCCGAGATGCCCCGACCCTCCGAGTCCTCCAGGCAGTCGGCGCCGGGTGTGTCAATGAGGGTCACTAGGGGTCGCTCGAACCGCGCCGCCATCTCCATCATGCGCAGCGCCTTGCGGTAACCCTCCGGGCGGGCCATTCCGAAGTTCCGCTCGCGGCGCTCGGAGGCGGTTCGCCCCTTCTGCTGGCCCACGACCGCCACCGGCTGGTCCTCCAGAAAACCCATGCCCACCACCATCGCCCCGTCGTCACCACAGCGCCGGTCGCCATGCAGCTCCACGAAGCGCTCAAAAATGCGGTTCACGTAGTCCAAGGTATAAGGGCGTTGGGGGTCACGGGCCAACTGCACGATCTCCCAGGGATCGCGGGTGGCCTGCGGCTGGCTGCGCTGCTCAGTCTTTGGCATTGCTCAACCTCTCACCCTCCGTCCGAGTCTGGCCTCTCCCCTACCCCACAGAGACGCCGCTCCCCGACGACTGCCTGTCAACCGGGTGCGGCACCAACCACTCGAGCAGGTCCACCAGAGTGTCTCGTACCTGCTCCCGGCCGACTAGCAAGTCAATCATCCCGTGTTCGTACTGAAATTCCGCGGTCTGTACCTCGGGGGCAATCTTCATCTTGGTAATCTGAATCACGCGTGGCCCGGCAAACCCCATCGCCGCACCCTTCTCAGCCAGGATTACGTCGCCCAAGAAGGCAAAGCTGGCAGTCACGCCTCCGTAGGTGGGGTCGGTAAGAACGGTGATATAGGGCAGTCGGGCCTGGTTCATCTGCCCCACCGCCGCGCAGGTCTTGGGCATCTGCATGAGGGCCACCAGGCTCTCCTGCATGCGCGCGCCGCCGCTGGCGCAGAACATCACCACGCCCCGTCGTTCCTCCACGCAGCGTTCTATCAGCAGCGTGACCTTCTCCCCCACCACCCAGCCCATGCTACCTCCAATGAAGGCCAAGTCCATGATCCCCATCCCCACGCGGTGTCCGCCGATGGAAACCAGCCCGGTCCACACCGCCTCGTCCATGCCCGTCTTCTGCCGGGCCTGCTCCAGCTTCTCATGGTATTCCGGGAAACGCAGCGGATCCGCCAGGGGGAGATCGGCAAAGAGCTCCTGCACGGAGCCCTCATCCGCGACCGTCGCCAGGCGCTGCTCTACCGTCAGCCGCTTGTGGTAGCCACACTTGCTGCACACCCACAAGGCTGCCTCAAACTCACGGGAGTAGAGCAGTTGATGGCAGGCTGAGCATTCTTCCCATAGATCCGCCGGAATGTCTTCGAGGCTGCCCAAAGTCACATCACCTTGCGCCACGCCGGCGCCGCTGCTGTGTGGATCCCCTGATAGGAGTGCTAGTGTACTCGGAAGCAAGGGGTTTGGTCAACACTCGTCAGAAGGACCAACCCGTCGGCGTGTGGAATACCTCGCCATGACCCCTCGCGAACGCATGCAGGCGGTGTTTCGCGGCGAAGAGCCCGACGTCATGGTTTGGTTTGGCGATTTGAGCTATTGGCACTTCGCCCATGGCAGGATTGGCGACCTGCCCGCAGCCTGGGAGGGACCCATCGGCCGCCATCAGATGCACCGCGACCTGGGCGTCGGCGAGTACGTCCCTTGCAGCTCCGCCTACGACTTGCGCGAGGGCGATGAGGTGCACTGCCGACGTGAGGAGAAGGAGGGGTTGTTCACTACTACCTGGGAGACCCCGGCTGGAACGCTTACTGCGCGCCAGCAGTACAGTCGCGTCTCCTTCTCCTATGGCTACCTGGAATACCCAGTCAAATCCGCCGCAGACCTGGAGATCGTGCGTTACATCGAGGAAAGACGAGTATACCTCCCTATCCCGGAACGAGCTGGGCAAGTGAACCGTGAACTGGGCGACTTCGGCGTCCCGGTGGACGCGCTGCCCGCCACACCACTTGGCACCCTGCTAAGAGATTGGACTGGGATCACTAGCTTGGCTTTTCTTGTTGCGGACGAGCCGGAGGAGATCCAGAAGACGGTGGACTGCCTGGCCGAGGCCCAAAACGAGCCGTACCGCCTAGTCGCGGAGAGCGCCGACCATCTCTGCCTGGTCGCCGAGAATCTCTCCGCGGAGACGATGGGCGGCTACTTCGACCGCTACCTGAAGGACTACCTGACCATGCGGGTGGCCGGCCTCCATGCGGCGGGCAAACAGGTCTTCATACACCTCGATGGCACACTGCGCGGCGTAGCCGAGAAGGTCCCCGCCACCGGCATTGATTGCCTGGACGCAGTAACCCCCAAGCCGGTGGGCGATGTGGCGATGGAGCACCTCCGCGCGCTGATCGGCGAGGAGATACTGGTCATCGGCGGACTGCCAGGAGCCATGTTCGCGCCCCCCTTCACGGCAGAGGACATGCGGACTCACGTCCTGAACATCATCCGTTTGCACAAGGACAGTGGCACCTTCATGTTCGGCGTCGCCGACCAGGTCCCGCCGAATGCAGACCTTGGAATCGTTCGCCTGGTGGGCGACCTGGTTGAGGAATATGCGCGGTATAACTAGAAAGGGGACCCGTACATGCCCTGCTCCAAGAGCACTCTCCACTTGCTGGCCTGCCTGACCGTGATCCTCGTTCTGATTCCGGTTTCTGCGGAGGAGCCAGCATCCCCGGCTCCGCCCGGCACGGACCTCGCAGGGGTGTTGGTGGACGCCATAGCCCTGACCGGACCTCCCCCACTCCCACCCACAGGACTGATCGTCAGGTCCGATGATCAGATTGCCTTCATGGGCGACAGCATAACCAGTACCAACGTAAACCGCGGAGGCTACCTGCGGCTGATTCAGTATGTACTCGGTCAGAACTACCCGGGTCTCAAGCTGATCTTTATCAATGCAGGCATCGGCGGCCATCGCGCCGATATGATGGCCCCACGCTTCGTGAAGGATACCAAGCTGGGACAGGGGACAACCTTGATCTTCATCAACGCCGGAGTCAACGACGTGGGCCAACGGCGGGACAAGGCGCTTGAGCCCACGAACCTGGAGCTCTATAGAGACAGTCTGATCAAGATGGTGGAGGAGGCTCAAGGCGCCAAGGTCCCCGTGATTCTGGTGACACCGACGGTTATCTACGAGAGCACCGAAGCTGAACAGAACAAGCGCCTACAGGTCTACGCCGACGCCATGAAGCAGATCGCAGAGGAGAAGAACTGCGGACTCGTGGACTGGCACGCCATGTTCATGACCGCCATCGCCAACAAACCCCCGGGCATGCGTCTGACATGCGACGGGGTCCACATGGGGCTGTACGGAGATACCATTCTGGCGCTGGGGATATTGCGGGCCCTGGGGGTGCCGGACGCCACCAGCGCCGCGACGGACCTCACCCCCACCTTACGGCTAAATCTGTGGCCCACGCCTATGCCGTTGCTCCAGGCCGCGGAGTTGTTGCAGGTCCCTCTCAACCGCTTTGCCCGCCCCGAATGGCACGGCGTCCTGACTTACTAGCCGCGCGGCTCTCGCGTCAGGCACACAGCTAGCGCTGCCTCGGCCCACCACCGCGGGAGTGACCTCGGCCAGCAGTTGAGGGCCTGCTGAGCTCTTCTGCGACGGTCCACGTAGCCACCACCTGGGCACCCGCCAGACTACCTACTCGCAGGCTACAGACCTGTAACCAGCATTCGCGCCCTGGCGTACTCAACAAGAAGGGGCGGAGCGTGCCGCTCCGCCCCCCTTGACTGGTCCTGTCTCCCACCTCAACCTAAAGCCGCCCGCGCCGCGGCACGGCCATGCGTTTGGAGGACTCGTACTGCTCCATCAGATATGTTGGCGCTTGCTCTTCAGGCGAGACCGGCAGGCCGAGTTCGGCGCTGAGCTCGCTGACCTTATAGCGCGCGAGCTGGTCCGTTGCGCTAACCCGTGCAGAGACCCTCCATGTTTCCAGAGCCTCCCGCTTACGTCCCGCCTGCTCGTAGATATGCGCCTTGACATGCAACCCGATAGTCCCGTTGGGGTCTACCCTCAAGTGCTGGTCAATTGCCTTGAGCGCCTCGTCGTACTTGCCGGCCTGCATCAAGCGCCACGCGGGCAGGTAGCGAAGACGTAACGTGGTCGTCGCGCCACGCGCAGTCCCGTCATCCGGGTTCCGCTTGAGGCAGTAGTCATACCAATCCAGCGCCCGATCCATGTCCGGCAGTTGCTCGTAGGCGTGGGCGATCATCCGTTCCAGGTACTCGGGATGCGGGAACTGCAAGGAAGCCCGGAACCACTTCGTGGCTTCCTCGTAGTCCCGGATCTTGTCAAAATAGGTCCATCCCAACTCCGCATATAGCTCATACGTGTTGGGGTTCCATGAGATGCCCTCCTTGAGAGCTGCCACGCCTTTGGCCAGAAGTACCCCCCGTTCCTGCGGATCTTTGGTTTCCACGTATAGATTGTACGCCAAATGCCAACCCAGAATCTTCCAGGGCTCAATCCAGTAAGGGTCCAGCAAGGTGACATTGCGCATAACCTGCAGACAGGAGAACCACGTGCCCTGACCGCGATCCCATAGCTCCTGCATCTTCAACCACATCATCGTGGCGGCCAGTCCCCGGAAGCCGCCCAGTGCCGCTCCCATCACCACCCCACTGATCGCAGTGGGGTCGAAGTCCACGATCTTGGTCAAGGGGGTCGGCGAGTGCATACCCAGAACGATCCGATCTCGCTCGACCTTACGGTCTACGGGCTGGATCACTAGCAGCAACGCCACAATCAGCGCCCAGCCCACTGCCTGTTGCCAAGGTTTCGCTTTCATGGCTTGGGCCGCCAGGCGGCCGATTACACCTCTCTATTCATGAAGGCCAGGTAGGCTATCCCCAAAATCACGACGGTATACAATAGCCCCAGCCCCGTATGCATACCCAGTGTCTCCCAGCCCACGTAGGTGCCTTTCAGAATCGCCTCCCGCATATCGAAGACCTCAAAATGCGGCAGGATGCCGTACAGCAGCCGAAAGATCACCTGGCTCAGCGTACCGGCGCCGTGCTCGGGATTGGCTAGCGACTTGAAGAAGTTGGCCACCTGCCCCACGAAATACACAAAGAAGGAGAAGATGGCCGCCATGATCCAGGAGAAGAGCGTGGAGGCCATGACCGCCAGGGCGGTGACCACCGTCATCTCCACCAGGGTCAGTCCCAGCGCCTTGGCGATGTTGGAGTACAGGAACTCGGTGGCAATCCCAGGGCCTTCTCCCGGCGTCCCGCCTGTCTTTAATAGAAAGCCAGGGGCCTTGATCATGAAGACCACGTAGAAGGCCAGGCTCATCAACAGCATATTGCTCATTACCGTGGCCCAGGAGCCAAAGAACTTGCCCAACAGGAACTGAGCCCGGGTCACTGGCTTCGTCAGGATAGTGTGGATAGTCCGCTTCTCAATTTCGTCCGAGATTAGCCGCACGCCCAAGAAGACGGCGATCAGCATACCGAAGAAGCGGGTAGAGCCCAGGCCAATGTCAATCAACAGCTTAAGTTCCGCGCCCGGTTGCAGGTAGGCCAGCGACCATGAGGAGCCGATGATCAGCACGGCGAAGATCAGGATCGCATTCAGGAACCGTCGCCGCCAGGCCTCATGGAAGGTGGCCGTGGCCACTCGATAGATCGCACGCATTAGTCGCTCCCTCCTGCCGCGACCGCCTCGATAAAGACATCCTCCAGGCTCCGGGTCTGGGCCCCGAACTCCAGAATGGTGCCCCCACCGTCAGCGATCTCCTGCGCCACCACCAGCGCCTGTGGCTGGTCGGCGACCAACAGGCTTATCTCATTACCGGTCACCGTCAGGTCCAGGGCTTTATCGCGCAAGCTCTGCATGGAGACGTTGGCGCAGCCCGTGGCCCGAAGCTGATAGCGCCCCGACTGCACTGCCAGGAGATCACAAATGCGGCCCTGTCGCCGGACCACTCCCCGGGAGAGCACGACCACCGCATCGCACAGGGGCTCCATCTCCTTGAGCAGGTGCGAACAGAGAAACACGGTCTTGCCTTGATCGCGCAACTGGTGCATCAAATCGCGCATCTCGATCTGCGCGGTGGGGTCCAGACCGGCCGTGGGCTCATCCAGGAAGACCATATCGGGGTTGTTGATGAGGGCCTGGGCCACGCCAATCCGTTGCAGCATCCCGCGGGAGTAGTTGCGGATTCGGATCTCCCGCCGGTCCCACATCCCCACCAGCCGTAACAGCTCCTCGATTCGTGCCTCCAGTTTCCCGCCACCCAGACCGAATAACCCGCCATAGAACTGCAAGAGCTCAATGGCGTTGAGGTGATCATAGAAATACGGCCCCTCCGGCAGGAACCCGATCCGCTGCTTGTACTCCGGGCTGCCCAGCGGAAAGTCGAAGACCTTTCCCGAGCCCTGCGTGGGGTAAATCAACCCCAGCAGCAGCTTGAGGGTCGTGGTCTTCCCCGAGCCATTGGGACCGACCAGCCCAAAGATACTACCTTCCTCGACCTCCATGGTCAGATTGACCAGACTGACGGGCCGTCCTTCCGAGTCCTTGCCGTAGACTCGTGCCAGATTCTCAGTGCTAATGGCAATAGCTATGGCCCTTCACCTCCATAGGCCGGACCGCCCCGTAGCTTTCCGGCGCCCAGACCTGGAGCAGGCAACCGCGCACCTCACGTCGCCTCTGCTCCGTACCGATGCTCACTTTCCCCACAACGCCCTCGGACGCGCAACTAGTTCCCACTCCGCCTACCTGCAGGACCCCGCGCCTCCCCGACAGCTTGACACCTCCGATAGACGCCGGTAGAATGGTGCCATCGGTGGGCGGGTAGCTCAGTTGGGAGAGCGCCTCCCTCGCACGGAGGAGGTCGAGAGTTCGAATCTCTTCCCGTCCACCATTTTCTCCCCACGTCAGTTCTGCCTGCCTGTCCCCGGCAGGCCACAAGCTACGGTCTCATTTCCTCGCTTCCCGCCCCCACTCCTTCCTGGGTCGCTCCATCGTTACAGACAGGTCCTGACCCGCGCGCCGGTGAATGACTCACTATGTCCGAGTCTGCCTTCCCTCTGGATCTGTCCGGTGTGGTTCCGTCCCGTGTTGGGGTTGGCGAGTCTTTCGCTCTCAAGGTTAAGGTCCTGGGCGAAACTCAGGTCGTTCCCCCCACGAACTTCCCCTTCCGCGTAGAGCCGTGGCTGCACGGCCCCTTCAACCTCGCCGCGGCCCGCGAACTAACCTTCCTGGACAACTGCTTGCCCGCATGGCGAGGAGTGCTCCACGTAGATGGCGGTCCGGCTCTCCAAGGACCCGCTCGGCTGGTCCTTGATGGACTCCGACAGGGCACCTTCCCCGGGGACACACGACCCATCGCGACCTTTGACGGTTTCTCCTGGAACACCCCGGGCTTCCACTTCTTGCGCCTGATCGAACCTGAGTCCGGCCTGGAGCGCTGGCTCAATCCCATGTACGTGACGCCTGAAGCACCGACGGAGCGGATCTTCTGGGGTGATCCACACTGGCAAACCTTCTTCAGCGATGGTGTCCGCTGTCCAGAGGAGCTCTATGCCTTTGCCCGCGACGAGGGCTTCTTGGACTTTGGCGCTATCAGCGATCATATGGAGGCCCTCTCAGATCGCCAATGGGAATACTTCATGGCCGTAACCAACGACTTCAACCAGGAGGGACGATTTGTCACGCTGATCGGACAGGAATGGACGAAGAGCCCTCCCGGTCATCGCAATGTGTATGTCCCCGGCGATTATGCCCCTATCCTGCGCAGTAGCGACGCGCGGTGCGATTCCCTCCCCAAACTCTGGAAATGTCTCGAAGGCAGGGAAGCTCTGGTCATTCCTCACCACTCTGCCAACCAGCAGATCGGGGTAGATTGGTCGCACGGGTGGAACCCCGAGTTTGAGAGGGCCGTGGAAATCTACTCAGTCTGGGGCAATAGCGAGACTTCCGCCGAGAAGGGCAACCTGCGCCCCATCCGATTCATGGGCGGCGAGGCCCCTGGGCAGCATGTTCTGGATGCGCTTGCCGCCGGCTATCGTTTCGGTTTTGTTGCTGGAGGTGACATCCACGACGGTCGCCCCGGCCACTGCTTGGCTCATCTGCAGTCACATGCGAAGGACGATAGATGGCCGCAAGGCCTTACCGCCGCCTATGCGCCACGCCTGACCCGCGCTAATGTCTACGGGGCGATGCGCGACCATCGCACCTACGCCACAACTCTCAGCCGCATCTATCTGGACACAGAGCTTGCGCCCGTTCCACGCCCCCGCCTGATGATTCGGGCGGCCTCCGAAAACGGTATTTCAGAGGTGGCAGTGATTCGCAACGGCGAGAGGACGGCCAACCTGTCGCCCGAGGGCGACACGCGGATCGTCACCACTGAATATGCCCTGGGAGACATGGCCCCTGAGGAGTACTGCTACTTGCGGGTGACCACTACTACGGGAGAGATGGGCTGGTCAAGCCCCTTCTGGGGAGACGAGGTGCAAGAATAGCAGGGCCGGGGGGTGGTTTCCTCCGGCCCCTGCTACGCACGTCAGTACTTACATTCCCGGTGACTCGGCGGCTCGTCGCTCCTTGATCATCAGCCGGTTGAGGGCATTCAGGTAAGCCTTGGCCGAAGCTTCAACCACGTCGGTACTCGCCGCCCGTCCTACCGCTTCCTCCCCGTTACGCCTCACCCGCACCGTGGCCTCCCCGAGCGCGTCTGTGCCCAGGCTTACGCTACGCACCGCGTAATCTTCCAGCTCCAGAGTCTTCTTCGAGAACTCCGGGTCCTGACTGATGAGACGGTTGATCGCTGCGTACGCCGCATCCACGGGGCCATTACCGATCTCCGCCGCCTCCAACTCAGCATCTTCTCTGGCCAGGCGTACCGTTGCCGTGGGACGCGCCGCCGAACCGGAGACGACTTGCAGGCTTATCAGCCGCCAGGTCTCCGGAGTCTGGTCGCCGGCCTCCTGCATGATTACCGCCAGGTCCTCATCGTAAACCTGCTTCTTGCGGTCGGCTACGGCCAGGAAGCGCTGGTAGACCTCGTCCAGCTTCTCGCCGGAGATCTCATAACCCAGTTCACCCAGCCGCTGCGACAGGCCATGGCGCCCACTGCGCGGCCCCAGGGTCAGGACGCTCTCGGTCAGCCCCACGTCCTCCGGCTTCATGATCTCGTAGGTCTCCCGGTCCATGATCATACCGTGCTGGTGGATACCCGCCTCATGCGCGAAGGCGTTGGCTCCCACCACGGCCTTGTTGGGCTGGATGGGGAAGCCGCACAGCGAGGAGACCATCCGCGAGGCCTTGATGATCTCGCGAGTATCGACGCCGGTCTCGCAGCCGAACACATCGACGCGAGTCTTGAGCGCCATGACGACCTCCTCCAGGGAGGCATTCCCGGCGCGCTCACCCATGCCGTTGACAGTACACTCCACCTGTCCCGCTCCGGCCTGTACCGCGGCCAGGGAGTTGGCGGTTGCCATCCCCAAGTCGTTGTGACAGTGCACCGAGACCGTAACGTTATTGAGCGCCGGGACCTGCTCATATAGGTAAGCCAGCGTCTCTGCCATGATCCAGGGCATCGTGTAGCCCACGGTGTCGGGAACGTTGATGGTTTGCGCCCCGGCCTCGATCGCGGCAGCCACCACTTCGGCCAGATAGTCCAGGTCGGTGCGCATGGCGTCCTCCGCCGAGAACTCCACGTCGGGGCACAGGCTGCACGCCAGCTTGACGCCCTCCACCGCCATCTTCAGCACCTCGGGCTTGCTCTTGCGCAGCTTCTTTTCGATGTGAATATTTGAGGTACCGATGAAGGTGTGGATGCGCGGCTTCTCGGCATACTGGACGGCTTTCCAGCAATCCTCAATATCTGCCGGCATGGCACGCGCCAGGCCACAAATCACCGGGCCGTGCACCTCCTGGGCGATCCGGCTGACCGCATGCAGATCCTCGGGTGAGGAGTGCGGGAAGCCGGCCTCGATGATGTCTACCTTCAGCGCCGCCAACTGCCGCGCGATAGTGATCTTCTGTTCGGTATTCAGACTAGCGCCCGGCGACTGCTCGCCGTCTCTCAGCGTAGTATCGAATATCTTGACTTGTCTGGGCATGATCTTCCTCTCCTTGTTCAAGCAACCTCGGACTGTCCGACTTTCTCCCCCGCTTGCAGGGCAGAGGCAGCGTTTCCGCCGCCGAGAGGGGATTCCCCTCTCTCCGCTCAGTTCGCCCCCTTGCGGGGGCCGGAGAGGATGAGATTTGCTCGCCCGTATTCTTGCCAGTGCATGATTCTTTCTCCGGGAGGCAGGCCCTTGGCCCACCCCTAAACCCAAAAACCTTCCGTCTCTGCGCACAACTCTTGCGCTCAAGAGACGGAAGGCCGATGCCGTTCCGCGGTACCACTCTTATTGGCCGCTCATGCGGCCCACTCAGTCAGCACGGGAGAACTCTCCGATGCCGCTCCCTGAGATAACGGTGGGACTCCGTCGGTACCTACTAGGGAGGGTTCCCGTTCAGCCCGCAACTCGGGGGCGAGATTCGGTGCGCTTCGGATAGCCGCTCCCAGCCGGGGCCCAAGTAGGACAGGCGTCTCGCCTGTCGAACAGGCCACTGGCGGCCTCTCTCTGATCTCTCCCCGCGCCTACTACTCCCCGTCACAGTCTTTGCCGTATTCTATTGGACCTGATTATAGCTGGAAACGAGCCGATAGTCAATGGTTCGAGGTCGTTTCCGAAGTGGAGGGGCCGTCCGAGGGGCGTCTGCGCCGGGAGGCCGGCCCGCCATTTCGGAATGGGTCGGCCTCACACCCCGCTGCGCGGGCTGTTCGGACGGCCCCTCCCGTCCTGCCTGCAGTTATAGGGGCAGAAACTCGGCGGCTGCCGGGTGGGGACGGGTGGGGACCAGACGCTTCCCGCCTACCTCCCACACCTCCACACGATATCGCCCTCTTCGTGGTATTTGCCCTGCTCGTCGTATTGGGACTTGCCGCCGTCGTCCTTGAGATCCGGGCCGATACTGTAGACCACGAAGCCCGCGCCTTCCGTGCGGTAGATGAAGGGCCTGCCGCTGAAGACGTCGTCGGGAATGGTCCAATCGAGCGTTCTCTGCAGGTCGGCGAGGGTGGCGGGATACCGCCCGTGCGCGAACTTGTAGCCCTTCAGGGCCAGAGCCACGCGCCAGAGAGCGATCTCGGCCTTGGCCCAGTCGCGTTTCTTCGTTGCGCGACCATACGTTGGGAAACTGTAGCTGGTCAGCGGAGCGATCCACTTGAACTGCGTGCTGTTGCGTTCCAGCGCGTCAAAACGTGCCTTCGACTCCCGGAAGGGGTGGTCCATCGCAGCTGCCTGCAGATCCCAGAAATGCAGGAATGCGAGTATGTCGTGCTTGCGCAGTGGGCGCCCAAACGGACTCGTGTATAAGGCCAGCCAAACAGCGTTCATCCCGAGTCCCTCACCCTCGCGCAAGAGAGATCTGATCTTTCCTAGTGGTTGACTGTTCACGAACTCAAACAGCCACAGATTCATGGCACGTTCCCCTGACATCGCAGTATGGAAGTCCGTATCCACGTCCTGCGCTGCAAGTGTCTCTGCCAACTCGGATATTTGAGGGCTAATCGCTTTCGTCTCACACAGTACCTCCTGGCCTGTTGGGTGGATGAGAATCGCGAGCATGGAAAAGCGCACCAACTGCGCGATCAGGATGGGTTCAGTCCCCACCTGTCGGCACATGCGCACGCCGACTGCGAGCCAGTGGATAGCTGCCCCGCGACGACCGCGGCGACTCTCCAGAAGGGCCTGGGCCGCCAGCAACTGGACCGCGCTCCGAAACCGAGACAGGTGCGGAAACAGGGCCCCCGGGCCGTCTTGCCAATTGACCGGGAAGACGCAAGCCGGTCTGCGCGAACCTTCTTCGAAAACCTTCAAGGCGTGAACCACTCCCGATCGCGCCAGCCACGTCGCCACCTCGGCCTCCGTGGCTACAGCATACGAACTCGATCTTGGGCAGGCGAAGTTGGCCAGCTTGCCCAGCTCCGCCTGGGTAAGCCCAGCAAAGCCTGGGGGGCGAACAACGCCCGGCTCCGGAGCCTGCCAGATCCCGGTGCCGTGGGGAAAGTGCACCTGGAAGACCTGCTGGTACACCACCGCCGCGTTCTCGCTATCAGGCACCGGCCTGGGGGCAATCTCCGCGTAGGTCAGAGGCTCGCCCTGGGCTCGCCACCTCGCCACTTCAAGCTCCAACTCGCGCCCATACTTGAGGTTGAAGTAGGTCCACGCGATTGCCAGGATGACGATCAGGACCAGCAGCACTTGCCCGGTCCGGCGTAGGATTCTAAGCGACCAGCGCCCCAGCCGCCGGAAAGTCGGAAAGCGGTCCATGCTCATGGCCAGGTCTCCTTTCAGGCGGATTCACCTCGCCCAGCAGCTCCGCCATCATCTCTCGCTGAAGCCTCCAGGACTCTGGCGCTACCGCGACTCCCGCAATGGGTGGCGCGGGGCCAAGCAGCTCGCAATGGATTCTTCGCGGGCCGGGGACCGTGACCTTCATGGTTGGGAAGACCCAGCCTTCCCTGGCGGCATTCGTCCAGGTGCGCCTGCCAAAGACCACAGGTAAAAAAGAACTTACCCTTCAGCACCAGAAGCAGGAAAAGTTCACGCGCAGGGAGAAAGAAACAATGTTCAGAGAGGATGGCAGAGGGGAGCCGGCCCTCGGACGTGGGACGCGCATCATGGTCCCCGGAGGTAAACAATGAGTAGCCAGCAGGTCAGCCCCGCGGTCGTGGTAATAGTGCTGATTCTTCTGATCGCAGTGCTTGTAGCGCTGTACTTTCTCTACGAGTACAGCCGCACCGCGCCACCCTTGAGTGCTGAACCGGCAGGTCCTCGTCCCGAACTCCCCGCGCCCTCCACCACGACCCCCGAGCAGGGGACAGAATCCGAGCAGCCGCTCACTCCCGAGGCGGCAGATACTGGCGCGGCCTCCGCCATGCCAGCTGAGCCCGTCGGTACCGAGTCGCCTGCTTCCGCAACCTCAAAGACTAAGCCCTCAGACGCCCAGGCCGCCACAGCCCCGGCGGCAGCCACGTCCGGATAACCCGACAGCCTCGAATCACTGTCTTCCGCCCAGCGAGGCCAGGGCTTGGCGGAACGTGCGCCAGCGGATGTCCCGAGCACGAACTCCGCAACCCATCCGCCTCAGCCCGACGCAGCCCTTCGCCGCCGGCACTCCGGTTGCTGAGAATACGTTCCATCCAGCACCTGCTCTGCCAGGGCAACAAGCTCTGCTCCTGTAGTCTGCTTCGTCGCATAGCACTGGAACACCGGCAGAGAGTCCTGTTCCGCGGCGGAGGGCTCCACCAAGGCTGAGACCATGATGACCGGTACGTCCTGCCACTCCACCCGCCCGCGCATGGTCTCCAGCAACTCCCACCCCGTCATGCGCGGCATGTGAATATCCAGTAGTACCAGGTCCGGACTCTGCGTATCCTGTTCCAGGCGCTGCAGCGCCTGGAGGCCATCGGACGCGGTGGTCACCTCGTAGCCGGCCTTCCCAAACACCGCCTCATATACATCGAGCATCAAGGGGTTATCGTCAACCGCGAGTATTCGTCTGCTCACCATCTCTCCTCCTGGCACAAGAAGTCGTCTCTCTTCCATAATCGGCCTGAGACCCGTCCAGGTTAAACCCACCCCGCTGAAACAGCGAGAAGGGGCCTGGTCTCGGGGCGGGAGTTGACGAGGCGCGGCAGGGGTGCTATAACCCTGGCGCCAGTCGGTCTTAGCCGGGGTGGCGGAATGGCAGACGCACGGGACTTAAAATCCCGGGGGGCATAAGCTCCGTGAGGGTTCGAATCCCTCTCCCGGCACCAGCTATCCAGCTCCAGGCAGGCGCCTGAGGTCCACGAACTGCGACTTCTCCAACCCCGCCGCCATAGCTAGGCGCGAGGCATAGTTGAAGTGGCCAACTGCCTCGGCAGTCCTGGCCCCGCTGCCTGTGATGAACTTGACCCCCTCCCGCGAGAAGGTCTTGATGAGTCCACCATACTGCTCGGTCAGCTCGGCCAGTGGCAGGTCGGGGTAGGCCGTCCAAATGCCATTGTTGAGCTCGAAAGCTACCTCATGCTCTACCATCACACCTGCCACCTCCTCCAGCATCCGCACTGGGATCTGCTCCGGCGTCAGCGGCGCGGGGAACCTGCCGAGTGCAAAAGGCGCGGCCAGGACTTTCACAAAGGGCCGACGGCAGGCATGGACCAAGGCGTGGTAGAGGTTGTCCAGCAGGGAGGGCAGGTGCACGGGGACCTCTCGCGCCACTCCCTCCGTCAGCGGGGAGAGCGAGATCAGCACGAGCGCGAAGGGCTTCGCAGCCAGCTCCGACAGCGTCAAACGGCCCTGCGGGTCGAGGATGTCACAGCTGGCCCCGGGTATGACACGCACGCCACTTCTCGAGGCAGCGCGTGTGTACTCCTCCAGGCGCGGCTTGATCCGGCTCTCTTCGCCATCGTAGTGGTCGGTGAGAGCCACGGCCTCCAGCCCGAACGCCTCGGCAGCGCGCACACAGTCCCCCGGCGGATCTTGCCCCAAGCCCAGTGACGTGTGCACCTGCGCGTCGTAGGTGAATTGCCCCAGCATGCTCTCTCCCTGCCAGCGGCTTGCAGGATAGGGTCTAACGACGTACAATTGACGTACAGGCCCGGCAGCCTGTGCCAGCACGGAAACAGGAGGTGAAGCCTTTGGCCGAGCCCGCCGCCGGTCGTACCCGGGCGTGGGCCCAGGAGACCGATCTGTTGTCCGCACTCTTCCGGACCGCTTTTCTCCTGGCCTTTGTCCCGGCGCCGCTCTACCTGCGCAATGAGCAGGCGCTGCACGCGGTCAGTACCTGGCCTGTGCGTCTGATCATTGTGTTTGCGGCCCTGTTCACGGTCCTGGTTTATGTTGTCTACGCACGGCAACGGAGTGTCCGCTGGCAGCGTCCCCTCTCCCTGACCGTGGACACCGCTCTCGTCAGCGCTGCCCTCTACACCTTCGGCCCCAGCTCAGCCATGGGGCTGTTCCAGGTCTACTACCTGATCGTTCTGCAGGGGGCCATCTGGTTTCGCGTTGCCGGGGCCCTTATCGCGGCCGTGGCCACCGCTCTGGGCTACGGCGCGGTGCAGTACGCCCTGGACAGCGGAGACTTCCTGACGCAGACCGCGCTGGCCACTCACAGTATTGGCCTGCCCTTCCTGTTCATCGTCGCAGTAGTAAGCGGTTACCTGGTCGCTTCCCGTGACCGCGAGCACCAGGAGGCTTCGCGCTTGCGCCAGGAAATGCTCCTGGCGCGAACCCTGCAGGATGTCATGTTACCGCCCCAACCGCCACGCATCCCCAACTGGCTGGTGGGACTGCGCTTGGCCCCTGCCCTGGAGGTCGGAGGCGACCTGTACATCCTCGAGCAGCTGGCCAGCGGCCAATGGGCCGTGTGCCTCGGCGACATCTCTGGCAAGAGCGTCTACGGACTGATCTACCTCTCCATGATTGTCGCTCACACCCGTGCCGCCGCCCACGAGGGGCTCTCCCCGGAAGAGATTGCTCTTCAGGTGAACGCCCAGGTCTACGACATGCTCGCTCCCGAGACATATGCGGCTCTGTTCGTTGGCCTGCTGGAACCCGAGACTGGCCTGCTTACCTTCGTCAACTGCGGCCATCCTCCTCCTCTCGTAGTCTCTCCTGAGCGCGGCGGGGTGCGACCGCTGTCCACTGGTGGGATCGTGCTGGGGGTGACCCGGAAAGTTACCTACCACCAGGAGCAGGTGAAGATCGCTCCCGGCGAGGCGCTCGTAGCCTACACCGACGGCCTCAGTGAGGCGCGCAACCGCCTGGGGGAGGAGTTCGGCGAGGAGAGGATCGGCTATACGGCGCTGGCCGCCTTGCAGGAGGGGCGCACGGCCGAGGAGTTGGTGCAGCGGCTACTGATGACGTCCCGTCAGTGGGACCTCCACCCTGGGCGTGACGATGCCACCTGCCTGGTACTTCAGCGCCTGCCTGCCGAGACCGAAGCCTAGCCCAAGGCTCGGACCACGCCGACGACTTTGCCCAGGACCTGCACGTCCTTGGCGATGATTGGCTCATAGCGCGGGTTCTCCGCCCGCAGTTCCACGTGGTCGCTGCGCCGGAAGAGGCGCTTGACCGTCGCCTCATCCTCGAGCATCGCCACTACGATGTCCCCGTCATCCGCCGCGGTTTGCTGGTTGACGATCACGTAGTCGCCCTCCAGGATGCTCGCTCCGTTCATGCTGTCCCCCTGGACCTGGAGCATGAACAGCTCCCGTCCGGTAAAGAGGTTCTGAGGCAACGGCAGATAGCCTTCCAGGTTCTCGGCCGCCAGTATGGGCAACCCCGCGGCCACTCTGCCCACCAGCGGGACGAAACGCGCTCCCTCCATCTCCCCCCCCGCCAAGATGAGGGGCGCAAGGCCCGGTTACGTGCCGGCTCTCGCTCGATATAGCCCTGCTCCTCCAGGATGCGAAGATGGTGCAGCACGGTTGAGGGAGAGGCTAGCCCCAGAGCGTGCGCAATCTCGCGCATGGTCGGCGGGTAGCCCCGCTCCCGCATGGCCTTGACGACGAATTCGTAGACTTCCCGACGACGCCCTGTCAGTTTCCCGCTTGGCATACAGTAGCCCCCTCGGTTGTACTGTGAATAGTGCTTCAGTCTTGCCACGAGTATGTATAGCACGTTTGTCCGAGGTTGTCAACCCCAGCGCCCAGAGTGCGAGGAACATGTCCAAGGAGGATTCTGGCCGGCGGTGGTGAAGAACCTTTGCCAAGTATCTGCCGCGAGGGAGGTATGCAGGCTGTCTGCAGCGAGCAGAGCCAGAGACGACGGAACCCGGCGCCGGTCAGCGGAGGGCAGCGCTCAGCTGCACAACGGCGTGGTGTTGAGCGAGCCGATCTCAGCGCTCGATCAAGTGCCTCCCGGCTGGTTTCGCGACCAAGACCTGAACGTGGTGGTAGTGGTCTGCGCAGAAGACGAGGCCCGTTGGGAGGCCGAGCGCTTGGCGGCCTTCACCCGGCAGGTGGCTCAAACAGGAACCGAAGTCTACCTTGCGCCCTGGGGCTATGGCAAGGTACTAGACCCCGACCCCGTGGTGCCAAGCCTCTACCTCCACACCCACCCTCAGACCTTGCAGGTCGACAGCCGCGGTCGCCGCTGTCCGCGCGCCTGCCCCAACGACCCCCGCTTCCTGGAATGGTTCTCCAACTCCATGCGCACGCTCGCCTGGCTGATGGAGACCCAAGGCTTTGTCTGGGAGACGCCGCGTTTCTTCTACGGCCGGGGCACTTGGGCTTGCCGCTGTACGTACTGCCAACGACTCTTCTCCGCGGCTGCCGGTGAGCCGCTCCCGCGCCAATTGACGCCGGAAGTCCTGGAGTTCCGTCGCCATAGCCTGAACATGTTCCTACTGGCCGCCGCGGCTGCCGTTCAGTCCGTGGATCGCCGGCTAAAGTCAATCGTTGTGCCCCCCGCGCCCCTCGACCCCGCCACCGTCACCACCGGCGCCGATGACTGGCGTGTCCTCGCGGGCAACTCCGGCACCGAAACTCTCGGTCTGGCCGTCTCACCTCAACCGCCTGCATTGGGTCTGCCGCCCCCCGAGCACTATGCTGAATCGGTAGTCTCCGCCCAATCCCAGGGCAAAGGCGTTTGGCTGTGGCTCGAGACGGAACGACTCACGCCGGAAACCGTCAACGATGCCCGGACCCTGGCCCGCCAACTGAGCCTGGAAGCTATCATCTGGTCTGACTACGATCAATTGAGGCGCTCGTCTCCAGGGAAACGGTAATCAGTTCACAGAGCGCGGCAAACCATCTATGCCGGCGAGAGCTTGGCAGTAAGCGACAGAGCCACGGAGGCCTCTTCGCCTCCGCGGCTCTGTGTTCTTCGTCCGAACCGCCAGTTGCCTTCTGCCACTCTCGCCTAGCGGTCGAAAGCCGCGATAACCGTTCCGATGTAGAGAAGGTCACGGAGCGTGTTCATCAGCCCGCCCCTCTCTCCCAGATTCGGCACATAGATGATATCTCCCGGTTCCAGGTCGACATTGTCCACGGCCTTCCCTTTGGCCAAGTCGCCCATTCGCACGTGGACAACCTCCGTGGTGCCCTCCGGCTTGGCCCGCAGTAGTACGGTGCCGTTCTCGTTCGCCCGCGGCCCCAGGCCCCCGGCGGCACTGATCGCATCCAGCACCTTAAGCTTGGAATCCCAGGAGACTCGCCCCTGACGCAGCACTGTGCCAAAGACATACACCGCGCTCTTCTCCGGCACCAGCACTATGTCGTCGGGCTGGAGCTGGATGTTGTTCTTCAGGTCGCCCTCGCGGACCGCGACCACATTGACCGCGAAGGTCTGCTCACCCCGGAACACGCGCACCCGCGTCAGGTCCGACTCCGGCAACTCCCCGGCCGCCGTGACTATGCGCAGGATATCTCGCTGCTCTTGCTCCACGAGATCCATAACGCCGGGATGTTCTACCTTGCCGACCACCTGTAAGTTCTCCGGGCGCCTCTCAGGAAAAAACAGAGCATCGCCAGGGTGCAGCTTCAGGTTCTGTGAGAGATCACCCTCGTCCGTCAGAGCCTTGACGTTGACCGGGCGGCTTTCGCCCCCGGCACCGATAATCCGCGCATGCTCGCGGTCCGCCTTCGGCGTATATCCCTCAGCCTGAGCCAGGGCCTGCAGCACCGTAACCTCGGTCACTCCGCCAAAGGTCACCGGTCTATTCACCTCACCTACCACCGAGATGTTGTCAGACTGCTGCACAACCAGAGCGTCCCCTGCCTTCAACAAATGATTTTGGCTCGTATCGCCGTCACGAAGCAGCGCCTGCAGGTCAAGGCTGGTAGCGGCACCTGTCTGATGGACCAAAAGCGCCGTGCCGGGCACCGCTCCCTCCGCCAAACCACCGCCAATGCGCGCCAGCGCATCTAGTACATTGACCTCCTGCCCCAGCGGAAGCACCACGCTCCCCGGAGTTTTCACTAACCCGAGCACCGCGACGCGATCTTCCAGACGAGGCACAAAAATGACGTCACCATAGCCCACCTTCTTGTCCGCCGGTATCCTCTGCCCGGTGCGCACTCCGCTCAGGTCAATGGTCTGCGCCTCCTCTCCGACACGAGTGATCTGCACCTTGCGCAGGTCGGAGATGTCCGTCACCCCAGCTACTGCCAAAGCATCCAGGACGCCGGCCCCAAAGGGCAAGAGCATCGAGCCCTGGGTGCCGACATACCCCAATACGTAAACCTTCCGCACCGAGGCGCTCTCATTCAACCCTACCTGCACACGAGGTACTCGCAGTACTGAACGGAGTCGCTCGGCGAGCAACTCCTGAGCCTGGGCGAGGCTCAAGTCGGCGACCACGACTTGGCCCACCAGAGGGATAGTCACCGAGCCTCCGGGACCTACCAGGTACTCTTTGCTCAGGTCCGGCTCGCCAAACACCATAAGCTGGATAGCGTCACCTGGCCCGATCACGTAATCGGTTCCCATCGGTGCCGCAAATACTGCTGCCACCATGGTGAGCATCACACCAGCCAACGCACCGCCCATCAACCATTTCCTCCGAGGCATAGTCTATCTCCTGTTGTGTCAGGGTATCCCCAGCCCCACCACCTCGCCCATTATACCTCCTTTTCGCCTCAATGCTAAGCGCAGAGGGCAAAAAGACTCAGTAAGGGCCGATTGTTCCAGCCCCTTTGCGGCTCGCGCCGGTCAAGTGCTTGACACCCACTCGGCTACAGGCCACAATGCACAGGGAACGGCACTTGGACTAGAAGGAGGTAGAGATGTTCACTCAGATTAGAGCGTACGCAATAGCCATCGTCGGCGTGCTGTGCCTGGCGTTTGTAGTTGGTGGGTGTGGTGGCGGACGCCTGATCAGCCAGAGCCAGGAAGTATCAATGGGGCAAGAGGCCGCCGACCAGTTCGATGCCGAGAAGGGTGGACGCGACAATGACCCTGCCGTGGTTTCGTTAGTCTCGACCATTGGACGCCGGGTCACGCAGGTTGCCAAGCCGCCCGACTACCCCTACGACGTTCGCGTTCTGGCTAATCCTCAGGTCAACGCCGTTGCCTTCCCCGGCGGGCGTATCTACCTCTTTCGGGGACTCGTTGACAAGTTTGACCGCAACCCTGACCACCTCGCATGGGTCGTAGGCCATGAAGCCACCCATGTCGCACACCAGCACTCCGTGAAACGCATCGACCAGCAACTGGGCTACCAGGCGGTGATCGCTCTGGTGCTCAAGCAGGAGGGCGCACAGCAGATCGCCAGTGCGGTGGCGGGCCTGATGCTACTCAGCTACAGCCGTAATGAAGAGCTGGAGGCGGACCGCGGTGGGTTAACCTACACGCATGCCGCCGGCTATGACCCAACAGCAGCGGTAGCGGTGCTCCAGAAGTTCCAGGAGATTCAGGGCCAGGAGCCCAACGATTTCGAGATAATGTTTGAGACCCATCCGGGCAACACCCGACGGCTCGATGAAGTGCGAGCCCATCTCCGCAACCAGGGCTGGCGAGGGAAATACTACCAGTATTGAGGCGAAGGAGTTGAAGCCGGTTCCCCACGCCTCCACAGTCAATGTCCTGCAGGTCTCAGGCTTTGAGGACATGCGCCTGGCAGAGCAGGTCCTGGCGCTGGCCGGGGCGCTGTCCGACGCAGGAGAGGAGGTAAGCACCGCTGGACCTACCACCGGTGTTCTGCGCAGTCGCTTCCTCCGACAAGGCCTGCCTCTGACGCCTCTGCGCTGGAATCCGAGCGCTCCCGCACCGGAAGAGATCGTATCCCGCGTCGCTCGGCTCCTGAGCAATGGTCGCTTCTCACTGGTGCACGCCCATGACCTCCAGGCAATTCGCTTGGTCCTGGCGGCCCTCGGGCAGATGAAGCAGGAGCAGCGCCTCCCGGTCATCGCTCATCTGCATCGTCTGCCTGAAGGTCTGTCCCGGCTCGCTCGCTGGCGGGAGGCCCGTCGCCTGCGGGCCTTGCTCAGCCCTTGCGCTGCCCTCCTCGTCTCTTCCACGGCCGACCGCCTGCGTCTCGAGACCTTGCTCGGGGTCGTCGCCCCCGCGCCTGAGATAGTCAACCCTATTCTCCCCAACCATAAGCGACTCAGCAGTGCCGAGGCCGGCTTCATCCGCCGCCGCTTGGGCGTCAGCGGACACGCAGCGGTCGTCGGCCTCAGCTCGAGCTTCCTGGGTGGGGAGGCAGAGACTTTCTTCCCCGCGGCTCGGCGTGTGCTGGACACCTTGGCCAACGTCGAATTCGTTGTTTTCGGCGAAGGCCCGCAGTTGGCCGCCAGTCAAGAGCTCGTTCACGACCTGGGCCTGGGAGGGGCCACCGTCTTTGCCACTCCCACACGCGGCCTCAGCGAACTACTAAGCGTGTTCAATGTCCTGGTTGTGCTTGGTGAGGGACCCGGTATATACCTCGATGCCTTGCAGGCGCTGCAGTTTGAGGTCCCCCTCGTTGCTCAACCCCACCCGGCTTTGAGCGAGCTTCTCCCGCTGTTTCCTCAGGCGCAGCTTCTCCAGACTCCCACAGAGTCGACCCTGGAACAAGCGCTCAGCCAAGCACTGCACTCGGTGCCCGCCGTCTCCGGCGCCTCCCCTCATGCTGATGCGGCGCTGCTCGCCTCCTTGCGACAGTTCGCAGGTTCCGACCAGGTGTGGGATCTGGACAAGCTCTGGGAACCGGCTCCGGCTCCCACCAACACCGCAGTGCAGATACTGGCTCTCCGGGAATACAGCCCCGAAGCGGTTCTCCCGCACTTGCTCGCGGTATACCTTCGGGTGCTCGGCGCGGAGTGAACTTCTCCTGCTTTTTCCTCGTCAACAACACTGAAGACTAGACCTAATTGACCCGTGCCCGCCGGTCGCGGCGGAGCACTCGAATAGGAGGGATACAGGATGTCTCTGGTACGTTGGCAAAGGCCACAAAATTTGGGAAATGTAGTAGATGAGATGGACCGAATGTTCCGGGAACTCGCCCGGTTCCCATGGGTCTCCCTGCCTGGTGGGGAATTTGAGTGGGGCCCGGCGGTGGACGTCTATGAAACCGAGAACGAGGTGGTAATCAAGGCCAATCTCGCGGGAGCCAAGAAGGAAGACGTCGAGGTGAACGCGACCGAAGAGGCCCTGACCATCCACGGAGAAATGAAGAAGGAAGAGGAGATCAAGGAGGAGGGCTACTATCGGCGCGAGCTGCGATACGGCACTTTCCATCGCGTCATTCCCTGGCCGTCCACCGTGGACTCCGAGAACATCTCGGCCAAGTTCGATGACGGTATCCTGGAGATACGCGCCGCCAAGACCGAGAAGGCCAAGGGCGGCAAGAAGATCGAGGTAAAGTAGGGATAGGGCGGAACTCTCGCCCGTGACAGAAGGGCGGACCTGGCGGTGCTGTATGAAGCCAGGTCCGCCCCGTTGTTTGTCACCGCTGACATTCCGGACAGTAGAAGGTACTCCTCTGCGCTTGGACAACCCGCTGGATTCTGCCCTGACAGCCACGCCGGCGGCAGCGCTCGCCCTCCCGACCGTACACGCGCAGGAAGCTCTGGAACCCACCTGTTGCGCCCTCGCCGGTCACATAGTCCGAGATGGTGGTTCCTTGCGCGGCCACCGCCTCGTCCATGACCTGCCCGATCATCCGCAGCAGCGTACACTGCTCCTTCCGACTGAGGCTGCTCGCGGAACGCAAGGGACTGAGGCGTGCGCGGTGCAGGATCTCCGAGGCATAGATATTCCCGATCCCCGCCAGGTAACGCTGGTCGAGCAGGAAGCACTTCAGCGGCGTGCGATGGCCCTCCAGCATGGCCGCAAACTCGATCGGTGTGAGCTGGGGTTCCAGCACATCATGCCCCAGTCGACACTCCTCTCTCAAGGTCTTCTCCAGGTCCGCGGTTCGTACTAGCAGCGTCTGGCCGAAGCGTCGCGCGTCGCGATACACCAGCCGCCTCCCATCTACCAGATGCCAGACCATTCGGGTGTGCGGCGGCAGCGTCTCACCGGCCTGCACCGGATACATCTGGCCGGTCATTCCGAACCGCTGAAGCACACTCCACCCGCCAGACAAGCCGATGATCAGCACCTTTCCACAGCGGTCCAGTCGGTCGATGGTCTGAGCCTTGGCCACTCGCTTGAGCTTACGTGAGGCGGCAGGAGTGATGAGAAGCGGATCCTCTGCCTGGACGCGCAAGACCTGTGCACCTTTCACTACTCGCTCCAGGTCCCGTCGGATGGTCTCGATTTCGGGAAGCTCCGGCATTACCGCTTGGCCCTCCGCATCTGGGCCTCCCGGAGTTGCGCCCGAATCTTTTCCGCGATGTGCTCGGGCAGACTGGTGATCCGCACCGGTTGCGGCGGCAGGATCGGCGTCTCGTCTGTCTCTCCTCCTGGCGAGGCGCCCGTCGCCCCTTCCTGCTGCCGAATCTCCTCCCGTAGCTGCGCCGGAAGATGCTCACCCATGGTAGGGATGAAAGGCTCCAGCCCCAGCAGATCATGCAGGAGACACAGCGCCGCCTCGCGGTCAGGCAAGGGGCGCGCCGTGCCGGGCTCCTCCCGCGTACCGGGAGGCTCCGGCGAACCCACGCAGCTCGGGCACCCATAGCCACACGGGCATTCCTCAATCAGGCGCAGCGCCTGGGTGAGAATCTCTTCCACCAGGTCATAGCACTTGCGGGCGAACCCCAACCCGCCGCTATAGCGATCATAGATGAACAGGGTGGGCGTGCCAAAGTTTGACGACTCCACCGTCATGCCCACGTCTGAGGGCTCGCAGAGAACCTGCAGCGGCAAAACTCCCTTGGCCGCGTTGGCGATACCTAGCAGCCCCTCAAAGGGGTCGCGATGGTACTGCCGTACCCGGGCCATCGCCACCGGGGGTGGAGTCAGCCAACAGGCCACCGTCTCTAACTCCACCGGCGGCAGGTTCAGCCCTCCCCAGCCGAGACTGTCCAGCGAGTAGAACTTGGTCTTGCGGAACATGTGGACCAGCGAAGTGACCTCCACCGGCCCGTACCCCATCTCCGAGATGCGCCAGGTCTTGGTAATCGGGGGGTCATCCGCCAGATCGAGGACCCGCACCGTAGTATCGGACTCGGCCATAGTGTAGTAATCGTACTCGCCGGGGCGCACGTAGGCGATCTTCTCCTGCAAGTCCAACTTCTCACAGAAGTAAGTCTCCCCCTCATGCATGTAGATGGCCTCGGGATGGAGCATGGTATACGCGCCCCATTCATCAATCTCTCCGATGACCTCCCCGCTCTCCTGATTGTGGATAACAAAGTTGCTGTCGTCGGAATCGCGCAGGCCAACTTCCCGGGCCGGATATGCCGGCCCCGTCCAGTACCAGCGGTCGCGAATCTCCCGCGTCTGCCCCTCCTCAGCGAGAATCTCCAATACCCCACCCATGAACGGCCCGAACAACTCCGCGTCGGCGCTGGTAACTGGTAGCTCCTGAAGGGCGCAGCGCAGGTGGCGGTACAGCACAAAGGGATTCTCCGGGTCCACCACAGCGCGCTCGGGGTTACGCCCGAAGAAGTATTCAGGATGGCGCATCAGGTACTGGTCAATCGGGGCGTCGCGGGCGATGAGTATCGCAAGCGACTCCTCCTTACCCCGCCCGGCTCGGCCCGCCTCCTGCCAGGCAGCGGAGATGGAGCCGGGGTACCCCACGATCAGCGAGGCATCCAGCGACCCCACATCAATCCCCAGCTCCAGCGCGTTGGTCGAGGTCACCCCCAAGAGCTGCTGCGAGAAGAGCAGCCTCTCGATCTCCCGCCGATCCTCCGCCAGATACCCGCCACGGTAGGGCCGGATGGCCTCCTTGTAGCGGCTGGAGATCTGCTCCAGCGACTCGCGGGTATAGCGATAGAGCAGTTCCGCTCCCAGCCTCGTGCGCACAAAGGCGATGGTTTGCGCCCCGGCCTCAGCAATCAGGTCGGTCATCAGGTAGCGCGCCTCGATATTGTAGCTGCGACGGGTCCGGGGCGGGTCGTCAATGAAGGGCGGATTCCAGAAGATGAAGCTCCGCGGCCCTCGCGGCGAGCCGTCGTCCTCCACCACCGTCACCGGTAATCCGATCAATCGCGAGGCATGCTCCTGCGGGTTACCGATGGTCGCGCTGCACATGATGAACCGTGGGTTGGCGCCATAGTGCCGGCAGATGCGCCGCAGCCGGCGCACCACGTTGGCCACGTTGCTGCCGAAGATGCCCCGGTAGATGTGAATCTCGTCAATCACCACGTAGCTCAGGTTGCCGAAGAAGTGCGCCCATTTCGAGTGATGCGGCAGGATGCCCGCATGCAGCATGTCGGGGTTGGTCAGGATGATGCGCCCGGCGTCGCGCAGGGCGGTTCGGCGGGAGCGTGCTGTGTCCCCATCGTAGGTCCCGATCTCCAGCTCCAGGCCCTCCAGCCGGGCAATCGTTCGCTCCAGCCCGCGCAACTGATCTTGCGCCAGCGCTTTGGTCGGGAAGAGATATAGCGCCCGTGCTCCAGGGTCAGACAGCATGGCCTCCAGCACCGGCAGGTTATAGGTCAGAGTCTTGCCCGAGGCCGTGGAGGTAACGACCGCCACATGCTCACCGCGCGACACCGCCTCCAGCGCCGCTGCCTGGTGGACATAGAGTTGCTCAATGCCCTGGTCTCCCAGTGCCTGCTTCAGCGCCTCCGGCAAAAGTTGCCCCGGTTCAGCGTAGCGGGCCTCCCGCGCAGGCAAGTGTTCCACGTGAAACATTTGTTCGCGATAGTGTTTCGAGCCTGAAAGGTAATCCAGGAACTTCTGTACGTTCATGCGATCCTCAACTGCGCGAGGGTGGCCAATGGTCGCCATTTGCCGGGAAAGCCGCCTATCACCCGTGCTCTGATGAACCACGCTGGAGGTCAGGCGCCATACCCCTGCCAGAAGGTCTTTCCCCAGGAGGACGCCTGGTCGTCCCAGGCCTCCCGCAATCGGAAAAGTTCGGTCCGCAGCTCCCCCAGCAAGTCCGCATATGCAGGATCGGTGGCCAGGTTGCGCACCTCTGCCGGGTCTTCCGCCAGATCGAAGAGCTGTGTCATCGTGTGCCGACCTCTCACTACGTACTCTATCAGCTTGTAACGGTCCGTGCGCACGCCGCGGTGCTTGTCGGTGTAGGCCAGGTACAGCGAGTTGCGCACCAGGGCCTCCGGCGCCTGTAGAGCCGGGACCAGACTCACGCCCTCCACGGTATCCGGCGTCTCGAGTCCAGCCAAGTCGCACAGCGTGGGGAAGATGTCCAGCAAGTAGACCAGCGCTCTGCTACGCGCGCCGACGGGAACCCCCGGGCCAGAGAACACCAGCGGTACCCGCGTGCTGTGCTCATACAAGCTCTGCTTGCCGAACAGGCCATGTTGCCCCAGCGCCAGGCCGTTGTCCCCCGCCATGACCACAATCGTGTTTTCGAGCAATTCATTCTTCCGTAGCGCGGTCAGCAGGTCCCCCAGGCGCGCGTCCAGATGCGAGATCATGGCATAGTACTCGGCCAGATGCCGTCGGGTCTCCTCCGGCGTGCGAGGGAACCCTGCCAGCATCTCGTCGCGTACATGCAGCTCCCCGTTGTCGAAGGGGTGCCCGCCCATGAAGTTCTCCGGCAGGGGCAGCTCCTCTGGATCATACCTTTCCAGGAACTCCCGGGGCATGGTGCGGGGATCGTGGGGCGCCAGGTACGAGACGTAGGCCAGAAAGGGGCTTTCGGCATCCTGCTCCTCGATGAAACGCAGAGCCGCCTCCGTGATAGTGTCCGTCGAGTGCCGACCCGCATGGACATGATCGCCCCGCCGTTCGCGAAGTTCATTGGAGGAACCCGGGTTCGGTACTTCTAGCAAAAGATGATCATACGTCCCCGCAGGAGCGAAGTCGTACGCGGGGACGTTCCAGTGATCTGCCATGCCCCCGAAAAAGATCTCCGCGCCCGCACTGAAACTGCGCGCATAGGCCTCGGTCTCGTTGTGCCACTTCCCGGTCCCGAAGGTATGATACCCGGCGGAACGGAAGGCCTCGCCCAGCGTCACATGTTCCGGGGAGATGATCCTCCCGCCCTCCGTCAGATGGAAGAGCGTCCGGCCGGTGTGGATCATGGCCCGACTGGGCATACATACTGCGGGAGAGGTTCCCCCGGGAATATGGGCGTGGGTGAAGACCGTTCCCTGCTCCAGCAGCCAGTCCAAGTTCGGGGTGTGGATGTGCGGGTTGCCCAGTGCATGGAGGGTATCATAGCGCTGGTCGTCGGTGAAGAAGAAGAGAATGTTGGGCTTGGGCATGTTCGGTCTCTTCGGGCAGTTGCGCGCCTACCGGAAATTGCTGAGATCATACTCCAGCGCGGTGTCGTAGAAAGCCACAATGTTCTCCAAGGGCACGTCTGGCTGCCAGACGTTGGAGGGCGCCAGCAAGAGGCCTCCGTCATACCCGCAGTTCTCAATCAGATAGTTCACATGGTCCCGGACGTCCTGCACCCTACCGTACGGCAGCACCTGCTGCAGGCTTCCGCACCCCCACAGGGAAATCTTATCGCCCCAGCGCCGCTTGACCTCCACCGGGTCCATGCACTCCGGCTGCACGGGGTTGATAACATCAAACCCGATCTCTACCAGGTCGTCCATGATCTCCATCAAGTTGCCGTCTGAATGGATGGACACGTGTATGTCAGGATTTATCCCCCTGGCGATTCCTATCAACCGGGCCAGGCGCGGCTTGTCTACCTCCCGCCAGACTTGCGGACTCATGAACAGCCGGTCCTGCATGGCGATATCCCCCCCGATGTGGAACTCGTCTGCCCCCGCGCTCACCGTCCGCCGACACAGCTCTCCCCAGGTAGCGTAGATCTTCTCGTAGAGCTTCTCCTTAAACTCCCGATTGACGTAGTAATCCATCAAGTTCTGTTCCATGCCCCGCAACCGCCAGGCCGTCTTGTACGGCTGCTCCACACCAGTCTGAACATACAAACCCCGGGACTTCTGCTCCGAGACCTTCTCAGCCAGGTGCGGATCGTTCACAATACGGTCCGGGCCGGGGAAGTCGTATTCGTCGGGGTCTTCGGCCTTCTCCAGCGGGCTGCTGAGATGCTGTAGATACTTGCCCTCACCGCCAATGCGCCAGACCGTACCCCAGTTGTCCTCGAAAGTTATGTCATCATGCCAGACCAGCTCGCTCCCGGCGCCCGGCCAGGCGCCTTCCTGGGCATACTTGTCGCTCCGGGCCTCCCAGACGGGAAAGCTGAGGCTGAGTCCTACGCCGCCGAAGCGCTCCACCTGAAGTCTCGCGTATACCTCCTCCATGGAGGCCAGTCCCAGATGCTCCATCAGCGGCTCGTCAACGTCCGGACGCCCCCAATACGCCAGGGGCACATGATCGGGAAGCTGGTGGCTGTAGGTGGCAAGTATGCGCTCGCGCTGGGTCATGACTTTCCCTTCCGCGGTCTCTCGAGGGGTGGCGGGCCTTGTGCCCTTCGCTCGGCGTCCAGAATCTCCTGGCTATAACGCAGACCTTCGCGCACGCGACGAACGCGGCGAACAGTCACGTTGGTGATGGTCGCCACCGAGGCCACATACACGAAGATTTTGTAGGGAAGTGGGAACCATCCCAGGAAGACCAACGGCCACCAGAGCAGTATGACCACGATCAGGGCGATCCATTCCCACAACTCACTCCGCTCCACGCCTAGAGGCCCCCTTCTCCCGCGGGTTCGAGTTGCCGCAAGGCCACCAGCGTTTCGTAAATGCTGATGCCTAGAGCATCGGCCCATAACAGGCTGCCGGCAGGGTCCTCCAGCGTGATCAGCGAGGCAGGCGCGTTCTGATGCGTGTAGGTGACTTCCGGCTCCTCCTCGGCCAGGAAGATCGCCGAGCCGAAGCGCTGTCGCACGACGTGCAGGCGTCGCAGCAGAGCCTCCGCCGCCGGGGCTACCGGCTCAATCGTCTCGCGGATCGGCTCGATCTTCCGCCGCCGGAAGTGGTCAATCAACGTATCTCCGCCCTTCTCCACCAGATAGCCCTCAGCGATCAGAGCATCCACCACGTAGTTGCGGAGATCGCCGTAAATGCCCTCCCGCTCCCAAAACCCGGTCTCAGTCCGCACGACCTGCAGCATCTTCTCAACTAACAGGTCTAGCGGATACCATTGCGCTTCCTCGGTGAGACGGAGCTCCTGCCCCTCCTCAGTATGAGTGGCCTCTCTCCGCTGGGCTCTCCTCTCCACCATGTCAAACGCCACGTTCAGACAATCCCCCAGCGGCGAGGAGGCCGTTGACTCCAGACGCCGCAGCTCGAGCTCCCAGTTCTTGTGCGGGAAGGGCGGCATCATGGTGGGGGTACGTTCCACGATGCGGAACTCCATGGTCCCGGCCTCCCGCTCCTCGGTGATGAGAGCAAAGAGCATCTTGGCCGCCCACTCTCGCGCCTCCAACTCCTGGCCGGTCATCGGGTCAAAGGCCGCCAGCCGGCCGGCTGAGCGCCCCGGACGCGGGGGACGCGCGAAGCAGTGCCCGAAGAGATACACCAGAGCATCCGCCCGGGGGGGGCGCTGGGGCATCCGGATCTCGCGGG
Organism: candidate division WS1 bacterium; assembly: GCA_012523355.1. Taxonomy (GTDB): domain Bacteria; phylum Armatimonadota; class Zipacnadia; order Zipacnadales; family Zipacnadaceae; genus Zipacnadum. The sequence goes on along the minus strand of JAAYIR010000296.1, from coordinate 6,601 downwards.
CCTCAGGCCGCGCCTCCACCAGCCGGCCTGCGCTCCCCGCCATCTGCCGCCAGGCTCTGTGCCCCAGCCACAGCAGGAAACCTGCTACTCCCGCCAGCACTACCGCGATAGCTATCGCCATTACCCTATACCGCCCTCTCCGTAAGCATATGCCATGTGGTTGTGGATGGACTCATGGCTGTCGCAACGCACCGAATACCAGGTAATGCCCGGCGTTGCCCGCAGAGCCAGGATGGTATCCCGCACCACGTCCTCCACGAATTTCGGATTGTCGTAAGCCGCTTCGGTGACCGCCTTCTCGTCCGGGCGCTTCAGTACCGGGAAGATTCCATAACTGCCCTGAGACTCCAGCAGCGGGATGAGGTCCTCCAGCCAGAGCACCGTGTCCGGCAGAGTGTGCAGGCGCACGCGCAGAATGGCCCGCTGGTTGTGCGCTCCCCGGTCAGAGATCTCCTTCGAGCAGGGGCAGACAGTCATGATCGGCACATCAGCGCCTAGCGTGAACACATACCCCTCATCGCTGAGGTCGCCCTGGAAACTGCAGTCATAGTCCAGTTGCGAGATCAGGCCCGAGACCGGAGCCTGCTTGGCCAGGAAGTACTTGAACTCCAGCCGCAGCAAGGCGCGCGGAGAGTGAAAGGTCTCGCGCAACTCACCCAGCATGGTCGCCATCTCCGAGCCCGCGATGGCCTTCTTGCTCCAGCGGTTGAGAATCTCCACGAAACGGCTCATGTGCGTACCCCGTTCGTAGTGCGGCAGGGCCACGGCGGCCTCCACCCGACCCAGCACCCGGGCCAGGGTTCCAGCTTTTTCGCGGATCATGACGGGCAGGTCCAGCCCGCGAATGCCTACCTCAGCCAGGTCCACACCCCGAACATCGCTTTCCGAAACCGGATCACGCACTGTGGTACCTCTGGGGATACATGAAGAACGCCTGTATCATGGTGAAGGATAGTTTACCGGATGGCCAGCCAAGAGGCAAGCTGCTCACATCTCCTCAGGAAACGCTGTACGGTTCTGAGCGAGACTATACCAGACTCCTCCTGACCGCTCTGGGACCACCCACCCGACGAGAAGGGAGGCGAAACACAACGGGCGGAACCTCAGGTTCCGCCCGTCCCTAGCTGCCGTCTTCTCTCCCCGCGTCTCGAGACGTCTACCGCCAGATCTGAATCCGCGTCACCTTGAAGTTGTGCAGGGTGAAGGCGATGTTGTTGTTCTCGGTGTAGCGCAGGATAACGTCGCGCGTGAAGCTCCGACTGGCTCCGCCAAAGCTCACTGCCGGAGGTCCGCCACCCGGCGCGGCACTCCCTGGCCCGCTGGAGGTGAAGGGAATCTCCTGATCCGGGTAGCCGTAGCGGAAGAGCACACGCTTGAAGTCATCGCCCAACTTGATGTACTGGTGTGGCCTCCACAGGGCGGTTCGCGCGTAGTTGCACTCCTCGCCGACTACAGTTATGGAGTCTATGTACCCGTCCCGGTCGAGCACGAAGCCGAGCACAACCGGCCCCTTGTTATATATCCACTCCGTCTGGCCCGCCTTGAGCTCCATCCACACCGCCGTGGCCCACAGTGGAAAGACGGTGCTGACCGCCGCTCCTCCACCGGGCGCCGGCGCAGCTCCCGCCTCCGGAGCCGCCGCCCCCGGTTCCATGGGCCCCGGACCAGCCTCCGGTCCCGCCGCCGGCATGCCCGGCGAGGGCGCGCCGGGCACTCCTGCCGGCGCCGCAGGAGCACCTGGCAATTCCATAACGTCAGCCCCCGCGCCTCCCCCGAATTCGGCGCCAGCCCCGGATACAATCCCGTCCGGTTGCCCGTAGACCTCGATGAGGTTGATGGCGTGCTGCCCCAGACGGATACCCGCCAGCTGCTGCTCCTTGGCTCCCGCGAGGCTTGCAGCGAGGAGCAGGACGGCGAGGATGGTTATCAGCTGGACCGGCCTTTGTACCGTCGGATGCCTCATCTGAACCCTCTCCCTGTGGGGCGCCTGCGAGACGCCAGCCCTTCCCTCCGTCTGGGGGACGCGACTGGGCAGGACCTCCCTCGCACTCTGGCGCCGCGACGGTGTGCTGCGATTATTTCGATGTTCCGACGCGCCAATCCTCTCTCCAGTTCATATTGAAGTATACCACAAAAGGAACCGAAAGTGGGAAGTGCGAAGCGGAAAGTAGCAGAAACGAATACTCTCCACTATGCGCTCCTCACGTGGACACAATACCATATCTTCGCGAGGCAGCGGAAGGATTCCATAGAGAGTCCCGGAATCCCCATCCGGTTCGACCTCGATTCGATCCACCACCAACCTCAGTACCTTCTGCCTCTCCTCGAACGTCGCCCCCTCCAGGCCCGCCTGCACCTCGGCGCAGAACTCCCGGATTCCCTGCTCCGCATCGGCGGCCAGGGCCGATTCCCGCACCGCGTTGCGGCACGCCTCCAGCTCCGCCGCGACGCGATCCCGCTTGCCCCGCACTTCCGTGAGCTGCGCCTCCAGGAGGGCGCCGTCAATCTTGCCTTCCCGGAACAGCCGCACTACCCGCATCTCTTCCGCCCCCAGCTTCTCCAGGTCCTGCTCCAGCTTCCGCCGCCGCTTCCCTGCGTCCGCCTCCCGCGCCACTTCCCGCCCCCGCTGGACGTGGTATTGCTCCACCAGCAGGTCCGGATTCGACAGCAGGCCCTTGACCGTATCCCACACAACCGGCTCAATCCGCTCCGTGCGCACCGCCCGCGCCCGGCACTTGTCCCCCGTATACAGGCTGTGCGACTTGCTTGCCCCGCAGAAGTAGTACGTCCGATCCTTGTTCGGCCCGCCCGCCCAAGCGTGCCCGCACACCCGGCACCGCAGCAGTCCTCGCAATAAATACCGGTTCTTGTTGTTGTTTCTCGCACACAGCCGCTTGTTCTCCTCCAGCTGCGCCTGCGCTCGCTCCCACGTGCCCCGGTCCACTATCGGCGGCACCGGCACCGCGATCCACTCCGACCGGGCCCGCTTCTGTTGCGTTGTCTTCTCCGTGCGCCGGTAGGCCCGGTGCTCCTTGTGCCGCTCCGGGACCGCCGGGGAGGTCTTGAAGTAGTACGCGGTCCCCGTGTACGCCTCATTCGCCAGAATGTTCCGCACCGTGCTGGGCGCCCACACCCGCTTCCCATGCTTCGTCACGATCCCCCGCCGCGTCAGCTCCTGCGCCAGCCCCCGTATCGTCGACTCCCCCTCCAGGAACACCCGGTACATCTCCCGCACCACCTCCGCCTCGTTGATCTGCCAGCGTTCCGCGCTGTTCCCGTGGTAGTCGTACCCATACGGCGTCTTGTTCGCCGGCATGATCCCCTGCCGCGCCAGGTGCTTGCGCCCTCTTCGGCTCCGGTCGAGAATCTTCGTGCGTTCATACTCCGCCACCGCGCCCTGGATCTGTAGCAGCAGCTTGCCCTCGGGAGTATCTTCCACTTGCTGATTGGCGAAGAGCACCCGCACCCCGCGCTTCCCGAAATCCTCCAGCAGCAGCGCCAGGTGCACGAAGTTGCGCGAGAGCCGGTCCGGGCACAGGCACAGCACGGTATCCGTCTCTCCGGCCCGCGCAGCGTCACGCAGGGCATCCAAGGCTGGACGTTCGAGCCGCGACCCGCTGTAGCCGTCATCCACGAACTCACGGCTGATCGCCAAGTCGTGCGCCTCGGCGTACCGGCGCAGCTCCGCGAGCTGACTCTCTATCGTCTGCTGCTTCTCCTGCGTCTCGGTGGATACCCTAGCGTAGATCGCTGTAGCCACGAGTTCACCTCTCCCCGGCGAAGATGCTTGCACCGCATGCTCATTTCCCATTGCTCTCCTCTTCACCTCCTCCCGCTGCCTCCTCCGCTTTGCATAGCCGGGCGTACCGCGTCCACGGCACCGGATTCTCCACGAATAGGGTCGCCCCGCAGCGCCGGTATGCGTTCACTCCCCCCCACTTCCTCCGGGCCGCGCGTTTCCATCGGTACATCCATTTGCCCCCGTCCAGCGTGAATTCACTACGCTCCCCCCAGGGCAGGTTGCGGCGATCCAGCACCCCCCAGACTCTTCCTATCTTCTTACTTGCGGTCAGATATGTGACATAGTCAAGCCCACTGGGAGGCGCGCCGTCGCCGCCCTCGCCTCCGGCGGGGGGGCGGGCGACGGCGCGCTTCTCCTCCGCCTGCTCTACCTTCGCGAGGTACTTGGCCGCGTAAGCGATGGCCCGTTTCCAGCTTCGCACCGCCTCTACCCGCGTGAAGGGGCGATGCTGCCCGATCACCGCCCCCCACCAGCCTTGGATCAACTCCTTCGGCACGTACGGGCCGTAGAAGATGAGGTGGAAGTGTGGTGCCCCCCGCGCTTGGAACTCCAGCCGCCAGACTCCTCCCACGCCCTCGGCCCAGCGCCGCACACGCTTCCAGAAGGTGAAGAGGTGCCGCTTCGCCCCCTCGGCGTCCGGGAATACCGCGCCATAGGTGAGGGTGATCAAGCTCAGGGGGTACTCCGCTTGCTCTGGTGCCAGCCGCGCCATCGTCTGTAAGAGCCGCCGCCGACTAGCCGCGCTGAACCCGCCTACCTCGCCGCGTTTTCCCCCACCAATCTGCTCCCCGCCCCTGCACGCCATCCCCACCAGGTGCCCCTGCCCCTCCACGTACACATACTCCCCGCCGCGAGGCCCACTCATGTCAGCGGCTCCGCGTCTTCCGCCTCGCCCACCGCTGTGGTTGTTAGCTCTTGCCCGTCAGCCGCCGCCCGTGCCCGCCGGCCCGCCGCGCGCAGGATCGCCACCGCGCGACTCAGCCGCTCCGTCTCGTCGGCCATCTCCACCTGCTCATACTTGCACTGGAAGGGTCTCTCTCGGGCTGCCATAGGCCAAATACCGCCAGAATCTCGTTCTGACGGCATCTTAGCAGCCCGTCTCCTCGCATCACCGACGCGTAAGAATCATTACGCGTCCGGACCTCTCAGGAATACCTCACGCCAGGCCTCCCATCTATCGCTATTCCTCCCCACTCGATCCGACACCCGCTTCACCGCCTTTTCGTAAGGCTTGTCTCCCGGCCCCCACGGCTCCCCGGCCTTGTCCTTCGGCCTGGTCTGGGGCCAAATCTCAAAAGACAGCTCCGCCGCCGCCCGGAAATCCCAAGCCTCCCGCCCTCGCTCCCCGGCCAGCTCCATCATGTAGAATCGTAGCCACAGCGTCTCCTCGATCTTCCCCGGCACCCGCACCCGCTTCTTCGCCTTCGGCAACACTGCGCCTATCCGCGCCCCCACCTCCCGCCGCGACGTCCACGGCGCCACCAGCGCGATCACGTACCAGTCCCCTCCGGGGAACACCCACGGCACCACAGCCATCCCCGTCACCGGCACCGCCTCGGGTAGCTCCAGGTATCCCCCCACGATGAACCGCGAGATATTCCGGGCCATCACCCCCACCGCCGTCTCCACCTGAAAGAGCTTCCCCCACACCTCCCCTATCGTCTCCGCTATCGCCGGCTCCAAACCCCCCGCGCCCGCCGCCTCCGTCCCCGTCGCCTGCCCCTCCTGGCCCGACTCCACCTCCCTCCCCTCTGACACCTCCGGCAACTCTCCGACCAGCGAGCGCCCGAGGTACTCCTCCCCCACCTCCCGCGCCTCCTCCACGAAGTCCTCCAGCCCGTGCGCCTCCAAGTTCAGGTTCCGGTCGTCCTCACACAGGACTTCGCCCAACCCGTGCGCTTCGCGAGTCCGGCGCACGAACCCTTGCACCTGCTCATCTGCCAGCGCGCTGATCGCCGTACACAGCCCGATCCACTCCGGCCCCGTCTCGATTCTCAGGTCCATGCTCCTCTCCTTCGCTGCCCCTGGATACCAATAAGCCGACCGGCTGCACCCTCGCAGCCCGCCGGCATCCGCTGGCCTTTCCAACCTAGCTTCTCGAGGCCCTTCTCCCCACGACCACCACCCAACACAGCACCGCCGCCAGCACCAAAGAAAGCCCGTGCGCCCTCACCCACTCCCCGAGCGCACTGCGCCGCCTCGCCTGCCCCGGCTTCCACTCCTCCGCATGCACACCGGCCCGGTCCCATAGCTCTCCATGCAGTCTCTTCAGTACGGTCTTACCCTCCGCCTCCGTCCACCCGGATCCCAGCAGGATCGCCACGGAAGGCCCCCACCCCTCCGCCGGCCTCCCCGTGCTCTGCACAAACCGCGCGCACTCCAGGTCTGCCTCCCCCTCATTCGGGTAGATCATCACCCGCAGTCGCGGCACCTCCGCCTGCACCGAGCGAGTCACCTTCGCGATACTCTCGCACGTCGCACACCCCGGCTTCGTGAACAGCACCAACTCCAGCGCGGTCTCCGCGCACTCCAGCGGCGCCCGTTCCCCTGCCTGCGCGCCTGCGCCTGCCACTGCCAGCATGTAAGCGGCCAGTGCCCACCGGCCTACCCGCATCCCTCTCTGCCCTCCCTTCCGCTCTACTTGCTTGGTGTCCCCACGAACAGCATCACCAGGTTCGTGTACTTCCCATCCCAGCGGTAGAGCGAAGTCCCGCTCTGCCCCCAGGGCTTCCCCTCCGTCGGTAGCCCCAGCGCCGCCGGGTCCACCCGCTCCGCCTACGCCGCTAAGTCGGCATCCTG
>JAAYIR010000051.1 GCA_012523355.1 candidate division WS1 bacterium | reverse complement strand
GGCGGCCCGTGGGGGAGTGCACTGAGGCGGCCGGGGAGTTTGACGAGGCCGCGGATGTGGGCTTCTTCACGGACGACCCGCTGGCCTGGTATCCCTTCCCGCCAGAGAGCTTTGCGCTGTTCTTTCCTGAGGACGCCCACGCCCCGTTGGTCGGGCAGGGAGAGATAAGGAAAGTGGTCGTGAAGGTGCGGATGTAGAGGGCGACCGTGTAGCCAGGCTGTGGGGGTCCTGCCCTGGCCAGACGGCTATCGCCGCTGCGCGAAGCGTCCCGAGTCCGCGCTATTCCTCTTCCTCGAACTGAAGCGCGGCGGAGTTGATGCAGTAGCGCAGGCCGGTGGGGGCGGGGCCATCCTCGAAGACGTGTCCCAGATGCGAGCCGCAACGCGGGCAGTGCACCTCCGTGCGCGTCAGCCCGTGGCTGAGGTCGCTCTGGGGCTCCACATGCGCGGTGCTGGACGGGCGCGAGAAGCTGGGCCAGCCGGTCCCGGAGTCGAACTTGTCCTCAGAGCGGAACAGCTCCAGGCCGCAGCCCACGCACCGGTAGCGGCCCGGACGGTGATTGTCCCAGTAGGCATTGCGGAAGGGCGGCTCCGTTCCGCCTTCGCGGGTTATGTGGTACTGCTCAGGGGTCAGCTCCGCCCGCCACTGCTTCTCGGTTTTTTCGATCTTTTCCATACTCTGGCCTCCCACGGAGGCCGACGCTTGTCGCTCCCGAGGAGTTCAGAGCTGGCGTAACCCGCGGCTGCGCGCGCGGTACGAGAGGCCGCCCTAGTCCACTATCTCTCCCACGATCAGCAGGCCTGCGACCCACAGGTCAGTGCCGTCGTACTTCTTCGGGTCAAAGTCCGGATCGTCCTTGAAGCGGTTGGTCACGACTCTCCGGTCCGGCTGTTTCTCGTCAATGGTGAGAGTCACCTCGTGTACGGCCTCCGGCAGGTCCATAGCAATGGTCATCGGCGCCAGCCGGTACCAGTTGCCATACCAGTCGAAGCGCGGCACCGGCTTCAGCGCCTCTCCGTCCAGGGTGAGGTTTACCAGTGCGCCCGTCGGCCCGATGAGGTCATAGAGCCGCACCGCCGTGCCCTTGAATTTGAAATGAATCTGTTCGCCGGGCTTGCCCGCGGTCCACAGAGAAGGCACGCGGTCGGCGAACTGCTGGCCCAGGCCCTCCTCCTTGCTTAGCTCACGCCATCCGGAGCTGAGCATGGAGGGGGAGAGAGGCACCAGCTGGGCATTCTCCCAGTTGTCCGCTACGAGAGGCTCCGGCAGCGGGTGCGGTTTGGGCGTGGCGCTCTGCGCCCAGAAGGTGAGCGCCTGGGCAATCAGGTCTGTGTACACCTGGTGTCCCGCAGGCAGCGGGTGGATGTGATCCTTGGACCAGAGAATCATACCCGGAGGCGGGGGAAGCTCCTCGCCGTCCGGTCCTTTTTCTGGCACATACTGCAGCTTGCCCGCCTGCCAGAGTTGCACGGTACGCAGAGCGACGTTGATGGAGGGGATGCCGTAGTGGTTGGCGATCATCTCATCACAGCTGGCGGGTATAGGGCACATGCTGTGCGCCAGGTCCTTCTCCAAGCCCGCGCGGTACACGTACACATAGCAGAGGTCAGTGTGTGGGCTAGCGCGCCAGGTCTGGCGCACGATCCCCTCCATCTGCCGCAAAATGGAGTGCGGCGGCTGCCCCCCATCATTGATGGCGAACTCGACGAATACCAGATCGGGCTGGTGGCGCAGCACATCTCGCTCATAGCGGAAGACACCCAGGTCCGACCCCGTGCCGCCGATCGCCGCGTTGATGTGCGTAAGCTGAGCCTGAGGGTAGGTCTTCTGCAGCCACTCGAAGGTCTGGGTGCGCCACCCCTCCATGGCCGTCACCGAGCCGCCGATATAAGCCACCGTGACGGGGCCGCCGGCCTGGAGTTTGGCCAGGGAGTTGGGCAGCCCATCCCGCCCGATGGCCAGGCGAGCGGGCAACTGCTGGAAGACCGCCTCCTCAGCGCACGCACAGACAGCGCTCAGCAGAAGAATTGCACCTAGAGCGAGTTGCAGGTCAAGTTTCATGTTTGCCTTTCTGTTCGGT
>JAAYIR010000295.1 GCA_012523355.1 candidate division WS1 bacterium | reverse complement strand
GGCGAGACGCCTGTCGTACCGGTCATAGCGCGGAGGAGACGTTCAGGGCACCTGTGAGATACTCCTGAAGACGGGTCAGACGGCCAGAGAGCGTCTCGTCCAGAACCTCGCTGTTGATGCGTAGCCGGAGGCCGCCGAGAAGCTCTGGGACCACCCGCCACGTGACAGCAGCCGGCTGTCCCACGATCGCAGCGAGGGCGTTTTCCAGGCGCTCCACCTGACCGGCGGTCAGCGGAGCGGCGGACTCCACCAGAACCGGCTGACGACCGGAACGCTCCTCAAGCACGCGGCGAAAGGCTGCGGCAATACCGGCAAGCTGCGCGATTCTCTGCTGCTGGAGAAGCAGCTGGAAGAAATCCTGCATCAGCGGGGTATCGTGCTCGCCCATGGCAGCACGAAACAACTCCCCCTTGCGCACGTCGGAGATACCGGGATGGGCGACGAGCCGTTGCAGCTCCGGCTCGGCAGCCAGCACCTCAGCAGCAGCCTCCAGAGCGGCGAGAGATCGAGGAAGCTCGTCGCGCGCGGCGGCTTGTTCGTAGAGGGCCTCGGCATAGTTGTGGAGGGCAGCGGTCTTCATGACTAGTTCGGATTCTCCCGGGCCAGGTCCTCGACCTGGCGGACGGCGGCCTCGGTCGCGCTGTCCTGGTCCTGGGGACGCAGGGAGAGCGTCAGGGCCTTGCGGGCGATCTCGGTGGCCAGCATGGCGGTTTGAGCGCCGAGCTCCTGGCGGAGGGCCTCGCGCTGGCGGGCCAAGTCCTGCTCAGTCTGATCGCGGCGCTCGCGGGCGGCCTGGTGCGCCTCAGAGACAATCTTCTGGGCTTCTCCACGCGCCTCTTTGCGGACGGCCTCAGCCTCACGAGCGAACTGCTCCCGGGCCGCTTGCTGCTCCGCGCGCAGGTCCGCCATCTCCTGAGCGGCATCCCGACGAGCCTGCTCGGCTTCGGTCATCTGCTTCTCGATGGCCGCGCGGCGCTGTTCGAGGAAGGCGCCGAAAGGCTGGAAGAAGAGGCGCGTAAGCAGGTACAGGACCAGAAGGAAGGCCAGAGCATTGACGATAAGGAGATGCGCGTTGATCCCCAACTCGTGCAGAACTTGCACGGTTTACCCCTTCCCGGGCTGGAACCTCAGGCGCCCTGAACCTTGCTCAGCATCTCGCCGATCCTGCCCATGAGCAGGAAGAAGGTGAGCAGAGCATAAATGACGAGGGACTCGATGAGGGCCAGGGAGATGATCAGCAGGATGCGGATCTCTCCAGCGGCCTCCGGCTGACGAGCCAGGCCCTCCAGGGCAGCCGCAGCGGCACGGCCCTGGGCGGCGGCGCCCCCCAGTACGGCGATGGGGACTCCCAGCGCCAGCCCGACAAAGGCGATAGCAACTCCTAACATCATGACAGACCTCCCAAAATGGAACTCCGAAACGAAGAATCGGGAGCGAGAACACAGGAGCAGCCCCCCAGAGGGAACCCCCAGCTCCGCTCTCCAACTTCGCATACTTCTCCGATAGTCTATTCCAGTTCCAGGGCGAACAATAGATAGGCGCCACTGAGAATTGAGAAAACCAGGGCCTGGATGAAGGCCACAAAGATGGCGAAAGAAACCATCACCGCGGTGATACCCACGGAGAGAAGGAGACCCAGGAACCCACCGACCTGGACGAGAGCCGAGGCGCCGGTGGGGTTCAGGAGCGTGCCCAGAAAGCCGGCACCCAGCAGAGCGAACTGCGTGACAGAGGTCTCGTCGCCAAAGACGTTGCCGAAAAGTCGAATGGCCAGAGACATCGGTTTCACCAGTTCCTCGATGATATGGAGAATGAACATGAGCGGAAACAGAAAGGGGATGAGGAAGGACGGAACACCGATCATCCTGGGGATCCAACGGCGGAGATAGCCGAGGCCGTTGGCGCGCAAGCCTACCCACTGGGCCAGGAGGATGGACATGATCCCCAGCGCACCGGTGGTGACCATCCGGGAGGTGGGGCTGAGAAAGCCGGGGATCAGGCCAAAGAGGTTCAGACAGAGAATGAACAGGAAGAAGGTGCCCAAGATGTTGGTGTACCGCTCACCATTGTGAGGGATGATGGAGCGGGTCAGGCCGGCCAGGCCCTCGTAGACCCACTCGCCGAAGGACTGGAGCTTGCTGCGCGGGATCAGGGAGAGACGGCGGGTGGTCAGCCAGGCCAGCAGGGCGAGAAAGGCCACGATAACCAGCGCGTGGAGGACATAGACGTCCAGGTAGGGACGCAGCCACTCCGGCTCGAGGGCTACCAGGGCATTTAACCAACTTCCGGGGTGCTCTTCCATAAAGCTACCACAGACACGAGACGCAGGCGGCGCCACGCGACTGCACACACTGCCAGGCCCGGCGCCAGGCTATTCGCTGGGGGCGGGCGCCTGCCGAGAAATCAACAAGGCGACGACACAGGTTACCAGGGTGGGGGTCGCCAGACCGGCGACCAACGCCCAGGGGTTGACCCGCAGATAGACCAGGCTCACATATAGCAGCGCGGCGATGAGCAGGTACTTCCCCAGGGCCAGGACCACTCCTGCGGCCCGCTGGCGAATCTGAGAGCCCTGCGGCACTCGCGGCGCGATTACATGGTAAACCAGATAGACGATTGAGCCGACCGAGAGCAGGCCGATGGCCATGCCGGAAAGATAGCCGGTGGCCAGGGCCCGCAAACGTAGGCCAAGCGCGACGGCCGAGACGCCTGCCATCAGCCCGACACAGCTCCACAGGACCTGACGCATCAGCGCGCGCCCCTGGTCTTCAATCATCGTTTTGAACTCACCCGAGAGATCTCTCGCACCAGGCCGTAGAAGGCCGCAGCCGTACCCAGCACAAACCCCAGAATCGTCCCCAGCGGGGCAAGAGACCAGCGCTGATCGGCAAGGAGACCCAGATAGCTGCACAGCCCGATGCATAGGCCCATGTAGAGGCCCAAGCTGGACAGCCGCGCCGCGGTCACCAGAGCGCGATTCTCGTCCTCACTGCGCTGACGCACGCGAGAAGCATAGTCCTGCGTGCGTGAGAGTGTCAACCCATGCTGGCCGCTAACCCGACAAACGCCCCACCCGGACAGCGCGTGAGCGCGTAAGGTAAAAAGGCGCCTCTGACGGATCAGAGCCAGCGTCAGGGAGAGTATAACACACCGAGCAGGGTTTTGCCTACCTGGACGAGGGCTGAGGGAGAGCAGTACTCCGGGGTATCGTCTACCGTGTGCCAGACCGGCGGCGTGAACTGGATGAGGTTTACGGTGGGAATCCCCACGGCAATGAAGGGCAGATGGTCGTCAATCACGGGCGGGCCCACCTCGCGGCTAAAGGCGGTGGCGCCCACCTGTTCCGCCATGGTCCAGATTTCCTCCACGAGCGCGGGGTGCGCGGCCTGGGAGTTGGGCTCGACGGGCAGGTAGAAGTAATCACGAACACCGGGGCGCAGAGGCACCCGAGGATTGTGTTTCGCCACCCCTCCTACGAGGTCCAGCAAGATGCCACGCTCAGGGCGAGGAATCTCCGGGGGCCAGTGCTGGGCGAGGTATGCGGCCCCGAGGCAGTAGCCGTGGTAGATCCGGGGGTCGGTCCCACTGCCGGAGTCCTCGGCATCCAGAAAGACCAGATACACCGGATGCGGTGGAGGCTGGGCGTGGAACACACGGGCCAGCTCCAGCAGGATGGCGACGCCGGAGGCGCCGTCGTTGGCGCCCAGGATAGGCTGATCGCGATTCGCGGGGTCCGGGTCCTGATCGGCCACCGGGCGAGTGTCCCAATGGGCCGCAAGCATGGTCACGGGCCCCGGTCTGTCCGTGGCGAAGGCGGCGAGGAGATTGACGAAGTCATAGGGGCCACCGAAGGCCGTAGAGTCCGTGAACGGCTGCTCGACAACGCGTTCGGCCACAGTCGCCAGAGTGGCCTTCATCCAGGCAAGCTGCTGGGCATGGCCGGTGGAACCCGGGTGGCGCGGGCCAAAGGCACACTGGGCCACGAGATCGACAAAGGCGCGGTCGGCGTCGAACTCCGGGATCGGGGGCGCGGGAGTGACACTGCTCGAGCCTCCGCCGCAAGCGCCGCCACTGGCAAGCAGCACCACGACGGCCAGCAGCATGAGCCGCAGCGCCAGGTGCCGACGGGAGATTGAGGGCATATGGTGCATGAGAACGATCCTACGCTCAGACGCCTGGCTGTGCCGGCAGGTTCCTTACGAAGAACAAGGGGGACTTCCGGCGGCTAAGGCCCCAGAGGAAAGGACCGGGTCTGACTGCGTTTGAGGGACCGCTCGTAGCTCTGGAGGGCGCGGCCGGCCTCCGCGAGAACCTGGTCCTGGCCCTGCGGGCGCTCAAAGACTACGACGGATTTGGGCTGCGCGGGTACCCAGTGGAGGGTGCGAGTCTGGCCGGCGGGCTCGTGCGTCACCAGGGAGCGCGGCGCCGAAGCGGCCGGCGTGCGCGCCGCGGCAGGCGCGGGAGTGGAGGGCGGCGGCGGTGCGGCAGCGACGCGGGCAGGTGGCGCGGAGGGCGCCGGGGTGGGCGGTGGGGGGGCCGTAGGCGCGGAAGGTACGCGAGTAGGAACCGTGGGAAGGGGAGCCGGGCGCGCGACGGCGGGAGGCTCCGGGACCGAACGCGCGGGTGGGAGGACCAGGACAGGCGCGGGCCTCGGGGCCGACGGCGCACTGGAGGCCACTACCGGCCGCGAGGGAGCAGTGGACACCGGGGACACCAACTGAGGACGCGTCTCCGCAGGCGGAACCATGGCCAGGCGACGGGACGTCCGGGAAGGCCGGGCGGGCCGAGAAGACGCAGGCGCAGTCGGAGCAGTCGAAGCGCGGGCGATAACCGGCGCAGGAGGCGGGGTGGTCTCAGCTCCAGGCTCCGCCACGGGCGAGGCCGGAGCGGGCGGCGCAGCGATCTCCAGCGGGGCCGGAGAGGTGGCCGCTGGCGATGGTGGCAAGGGCCCAGGTCGGACAGTGAAGGCCAGTACGGCCAGTACGCAGAGGGCCAGAGCGGCGCCCACGGGTACCCAGCGGGGCTCAACACGGCGACGTGGTTGGGGCTCCAGCGCGGCTACGGCGGTCTGAATCCGGCGAGCCAGCCCTGAGGAGGCCGGCGCCAGAGGGCGATGCAGAAGGCGCACCATTCGCCGCATCTCCTGGGCATACCGCAGGCAGGAGGCGCAGTTGAAGAGATGGGCCTGAAGCTGCTCGGCCTCGTCAGGAGCAAGAGACCTGTCCAGCCTCTCCCCTATTAGCTGGCGTGCCCGCCGACAGGAGAGCACGGGGAGGGTCTGTAGACCGGGCAAACGAGCAGCAATGCGTTCAGGCAACACGGAGGGGGCCGGCGGCGGGGAGGAAGACAGCAACAGGCGATGCAGGCGCTCCAGGCGGTCTACCTGGGCGCGGCAGTGCGCGCATTCAGCCAGGTGCCGCCGCACAGCCAAAGCTCGGCGGGAGGACAATCTCCCGTCGAAGAACTCATTCAGGAACTCAGGCGCGGGGCACTGGGCAGGTTTCATGGCCATGGATAGACGATACTCATGAATTTCGACAGACAGAGTGGAGGAAAGTTGCGGGGATGGCCTTCACTGATGCAAGTCGTGAGAAAGAAAGGGCGAGTGGTTTCCCGCTGCAAACCACTCGCCCTTTAGGGGCTAACCTGTCCAGGGGTCCTTCCGCCACGACTCGGAGTGCGGGCCGGGGCGGGGGAGCACAGTTAGTTCCGGCG
>JAAYIR010000050.1 GCA_012523355.1 candidate division WS1 bacterium | reverse complement strand
GCCCTGGACAGCGCATGAGTGGGGTTACGAGGTGTTGCTCTACCTGGCCTATGCTGCCGCAGGATGGGCGGGCATCATCTGCCTCCAGGCGCTGATGGTCGGTGTCACCACCCTGCTGGCGGCCTATCTAGCGATTCGCTGGGGCGCCGCTCTGATTCCGGCGCTGGTCGCCGCCACGCTGCTCGGCTATGCCCTGGGCCCGTGGGTCAATGCCCGCCCCCAGATGCTGGACATGATTGGCGTGCTTGTGATCCTGCACCTCTTGACCTCCTACCAGGAGGGCCGGCCGCGGGCGCTATGGTGGCTTCCGCTGGTGTTCCTGCTGTGGGTCAACACCCACGGCGCCTTCCCCGCGGGCTGGGTGCTGGTGGCGCTCTACGGTCTCTGCCGCTGGCTGCAATCGCCCGGTGACGATTCCCGGCGCCGCTTCTTTCGGCTGCAACCCGGGGTGATCAAGCCCTTGGTCCTGCCCCTGTCCGCCGCCATCGTTGTCTGCCTGCTCAATCCGAACTTCCTGCAGGGCGTGCTGTACCCCTTCACTTACTTGATCGGTGAGAACGCCTACTACAGCGGCATAGTGCTCGAGTTCACCTCCCCGGACTTCCACCAACCCGCCTTCCTGGCCCTGGAAGTGCTGCTCCTCATGACGCTGGTGGTGATGATTCTCTCCCCGCGCGGCGCCAGCCTGTTTGAGCTGGTACTGGTGCTGGGCGGCAGCCTGATATTCCTGCACCAGGTGCGCCATGGCGCACTGCTGGCCGTATTCTGCACTCCGATCCTAGCGCATCACCTCAGCGCCTGTCTGCGCACCACGCGCTGGCCTTGGCTCGGAGATGACACCGCGGCCCGGGAGGTCGTACGACCGCCGATGGCGGCGCTCGCCCTCCTGGTTCTACTCGTTCTACTGGTCGTCGTCGCTCCGCGCAGTAATGCGCCCGACCGGGTGATGCTGCTCGACGTGCCGCCTACCCGCGCCACCGAAGTAGTGCGACTCAACCACTTCCAGGGCCCCATGTTCAACATCTACGAGTGGGGCGGCTATCTGATCTGGAATCTGTGGCCGGAGTACAAGGTCTTCGTGGATGGCCGCGCCGACGTGTATGGCAAGGACCTCGTTAACGACTACCTCCGCGTTTACCACCAGCAACCGGGCTGGCGAGAGACGCTGAAGCGGTACGGGGTTGAGTGGCTGATGCTCAAGCCGGGCAAGCCACCGGCGACGGCGCTGGGGGACGAGGGAGAGTACGTTTCGGTCTACAAAGATGGGACCGCCGAGCTGTTCGCGCGCAAGGATGGACCGAACCAGAGGATCATTGACCTGGCAAGAACCGGTAGATTGGATCTGCCACAGGGGGTGGTCGGACCTCGTCCGTAATGGCGCGGCGCAGGCCGATATCACGCTCTGGAGCCTCCCACGAGGCTTGGACCGTTGCTTCTGAACTCACCTTGCCTTTTGCCCTCCCCTCGCGTATAATTGCCGTTGTCTCGGATCCTCTCTGAGCCAGTCTCCCGTAGGAGGGCGATGTGCGTGCGATTAGCCGTAACCACCAGCCTTGCCACTATTTTGTTGCTTTCCCTCATCGGTTGCCGTCTCAGTTCTGAGCCGCCTGCGGGCCCCTCTCAGGTGTCAGGTCAACAGGAGCAGCAGATGGCGGAGATCATGGCTTATCTAAAGGAGAAGGACGCTTCCCTTGATGAGTTACGCAATGAGATTCGCGAGCTGCGCGCCACGGAGGACGACCCTGGCGGAATCAAGGCTTTGAAGGAGGACGTACGCGTCTGCAAAGCCCTGGTGGGTGCGGCCCGTAAGGCGGCGAGCGAGAAGACCCTTCCCCCCGTCGGCAAGGCGCTGCGACGGCTCATCCCGGCTCTCACATCGCTGCGGGCCATGCTACCCGCCGCCCGCATGGCGGAGCATATTGAGCGCGCCCTGCAAGCCATGGAGTCCTACCAGCCACAGGATGCCCAGAGCGTGGCCTCGCGCAGCCTCTTGCAGGCGACCGACATCGCCATGAAGGCCCCGCCGACCCTCGCCCCTACGGTCATTCGGGATATCGAAAGCGCCAAGGCGCAGGTTGATCGTTCAGAATTTGGCGCAGCCCGCGACAGCCTGTTGTCCATTCTCGAACGGCTGACGAACGAGGAGAGCGTGCACTCCGCGGACCGGGCTCTGGCCGCCGCGCGCATGGCGCAGAGCGCGCTGGACCTCTCCGCCCTGGGCATTCTCCAGGCGCAACTCGACTATATGGATCAGGTCCTCTCTGAGCTGCAGCAGAAGATCGAGGGCGCTATCACTCCGCTGGCGCCAGCGCAACCGGAGCAAGGGGCAACAGCCCCGGCGGCGGCTCAGCCGGCTACCCCTGAAGCTGCAGCCGCGCCTGCAATTGCCGCCCCACCAACACCGCCGACAAACTAGGACACCCTTCCCACAGGCTGACAAGCCTGTGCTACCGAACCTGGGCGCCAAGCAGACGCCGCTGAGGACACACCATGCCTGCGCCATTTGCTCATCTGCATCTACATACTGAATACAGCCTACTCGACGGAGCCTGCCGCATTGCCGACCTGGCCACCCGCGCCGCTGAGCTGGAGATTCCTGCTCTGGCCATCACTGACCACGGCGTCATGTACGGCGCCATTGATTTCTATAAGGCATGCGAGAAGGCGGGGGTCAAACCGATCCTGGGCTGCGAGGTTTACGTCGCCGCGCGCTCTCGGCATGACCGGGAACCCCAGGATCGTACCAGTACGCATCTGACCCTCCTCGCTGAGAACCCCCAGGGCTACCGCAACCTGCTCCGCCTGGTGTCCCAGGCCCACCTGGAGGGCTTCTACTACAAGCCGCGCGTGGACTTCGAGCTGCTCAACGACTGCCGCGAGGGCCTGATCGGAATGAGCGCCTGTCTGCAGGGCGCCGTTGCCCAGGCCATTTTGGAGCAGGGCGAGCAAGCCGCGGAACGGGAAGCGGCCCGGCTCCGGGAGCTATTTGGCGCCGGCAACTTCTACCTGGAGCTGATGGACCATCGCCTGCCACAGCAGCCGCGAGTCAACACGGCAGTGCGTGAACTGTCGGAACGACTACGCATCCCGGTCGTGGCCACCAACGATGCGCACTACCTGAACCGTGAGGACGCCGAGGCCCACGATATCCTGCTCTGCATTCAGACGCAGGCCAACTTGAGCGACCCGACCCGCATGCGCTTCGGCAGCGAGGAGTTCTACCTCAAGTCATCGTCCGAGATGGCCGCGCTGTTTCCCGATTGTCCTGAGGCGCTGGCCAACACGCTGGAAGTGGCAGACCGTTGCACTGTCAAGCTACAGCTTGGGAAACTCATGCTGCCGCATTTCGAGGTCCCGGCAGGCTATGACCTCGGCGGCTACCTCCGGCATCTCTGCGAGGAGCAACTCCCCGTTCGGTACGGCACCCCGGTGCCCAGGGAGGCGATTGAGCGGCTAGACTATGAGCTCCAGATCATCGAGCAAACCAACTACTCTGGTTATTTCCTGATCGTCGCCGACTTTGTCCAGGAGGCCAAGCGCCGCGGTATGCTGCTCGGTCCAGGCCGCGGCTCCGCGACTGGCAGCATCGTCTCCTATCTGCTCGGCATCATTGACGTGGACCCCCTGCGCTACAATCTCATCTTCGAGCGCCTGCTCAACCCTGAGCGAGTCAGTCCACCGGACATTGACATGGACTTTCCGGACGACCGGCGCAAGGAAATTCTGGAGTATGTGACCGAAAAGTATGGACGCGAGCAGGTCGCGCAAGTCGGCACCTTCAATACCCTGGGCGCGCGCGCCGCTATCCGCGACGTTGGCCGCGTCCTGGGGGTGCCGCTTGAGCTGGTAGATCGCGTCGCCAAGCTGATACCTGGCGTCAAAACCACCATCGCTCAGGCCCTGGAACAGGTCCCTGATCTGCAGGCTCTGGCACGTGAGAACCCCCAGGTGGCCCGGGTACTGGACCTGGCCCGACGGTTGGAGGGCGTCGCCCGCCATGCTTCCGTCCATGCGGCAGCGGTGGTGATCTCGGACCGTCCTCTCACTGAGTATGTGCCCCTCCGCGGCGACAAGGACGGTGTGGTCTGCACTCAGTATGCCATGGACCCGGTAGTAGACGTGGGCTTGGTGAAGATGGACTTCCTGGGGCTCAAGACGCTTACCGTCATCTCCAGGACTCTAGAATCCATCCAGCGCAACCACAGAGTGGCAATAGACCTCGACCACTTGCCTCTGGATGATCACAAGACCTATGAGCTGCTCAGTCGCGGGGATACCGTAGCTGTATTCCAGCTTGAAAGCGAGGGCATGCGTGCCTTGCTCCGCGACCTGCAGCCGGCGAAGTTCGAGCACATCATCGCCGCGGTGGCCCTCTACCGCCCCGGCCCCATGCAGCATGCGCCGACCTTCTGCGCTGGCCGCCACGGGGCCACAGTTGAATATCTCGACCCACGCCTGCGCCCCATCCTGGAGGAGACCTACGGGGTCATCCTCTATCAGGAACAGGTCATGCAGATCGCCCAGGTAATGGCCGACTTCCCCATGACCCAGGCCGAAGTCATCATGCGTGCCATGGGCAAGAAGGACGCCGAGAAGATGGCCCGCCTCAAACCACAGTTCATAGAGGGCTGCGTCGCTGGCGGGCTGGAGCGATCCATAGCAGAAGAGCTCTTCCATCGCATGGAGACTTTCTCCAACTACGGCTTCAACAAATCGCATGCCGCCGGCTACGGACTGATCGCCTATTGGACCGCCTACCTGAAGGCCAACTACCCCGCCGAGTTCTTGGCTGCCCACCTGTCCACGGTCATGGACAGGAGCGAGGAGGTGGCCGTGGCTGTCGCTGACGCCCGCCGTCTAGGTCTGCGCGTTCTTCCGCCTTCGATCAACCGCAGTGAGGCCACCTTCGACGTTTTCGAGGGCCAGATCACTTTCGGCCTGGGCGCTATCAAGAACTTCGGCGTACAGAGTGCCGAGGCGATCGTTGCGGAACGTGGGGCTAACGGTCCCTTCCAGGGGATCGGGGACTTCTGCCGCCGCTTGCCCGCTGATAAGGTCACCAAAGCTGGTGTGCGGCTGCTGGTGGAGGCCGGAGCCTTTGACGAATTCGGCGAACGTAATGCTCTCCTGACGGTCTGCGAACAAGCCGCCAGTGCCGGCCAGCGACACCAACTCGACCAGGCCGTGGGTCGCATCTCGCTTTTTGGCCCGATCGAGGAAGAGCCTTCAGACCAGGCCCTTGCCGAGCCGACTTTGCCGAGTGTTCCCCCTCTGTCGGAGCAGGAGAAGCTGCAGATGGAACGCCAGGTCCTGGGGCTGTACGTGTCAGCCCATCCGCTGGAGAAGAATGAAGATGTCATCCGCCGCCACACTACAGCGCGCCTCGAGGACCTTCCCGAATTTCCTCACCGCGCCCCGGTGGCTGTCGCCGGACTGGTTCAGGAATCCCGGCGCCATGTCACCAAGAACGGCGCTCTCATGATGTACGCAACTCTGGTGAGAGTGGCCTCCTAGGTAGAAGTGACAGTCTTCCAGTCCGCTCACGACACCGGTGCTCCGGTTCTGCAATCCGGTGAACTTGTGGTGGTCACCGGCAAGATCGAGCGCGGCCGCAATGGGGATGAGGACAATGGCACGCCCCGTCTCCTCTGCGACGCTGCCTACCCCCTCGGGCAAGCTCCGCGCGTAACCAAGAAGGCCATCGAGAAGGCCCAGCAGGAACGCCGCCGCTATCAGGAAGAGAAGTCCAAGCCCCCACCACCCCCACCGCCAATCGTGGTGATTGAACTCGACGCACTGGGACTTATCCCGGAGGACCTCCAGGACCTGCAAGACCTTATAGCACGCTTCGCCGGTTCGCAGGAGGTAATCCTGCGCCTCCTGGCGGATGGCCACTATCGGCGTGTCGCGCTCGGCCCCCGTCACCAGGTCAACCTGCACGGAGACTTCCCCGTGGTGGCGCGGCAGCTTACCCCTGTGTTGTCCATCTACGAGGAATCTCCACCTGTCCCCATGCGCCCTGTACCCGCTGTACCAGTTCCTGAGGTCACTGAGGATTCCGAGGTCTGGGAAGAGGAGCTCAGTTCATGATGGTGTTCGATGCCCGTCAGCAGGAGGCTGCGGTTCTGGGCAAGCTCCGCGCTACTGCCTCTGAACCCGGGCCAGAGCTAGCTGCGCAGGTGAGCACCATCTTGGAGGCCGTCCGCGAGGAGGGCGACGCGGCGCTGGTCCGCCTCGAGCGGCAGCTTGATTGGTCTGGCTACACGGTGGAGGATATTCGCGTTCCGGAGGCCCAGACTAACGCCGCCTACGACCAGGTCGCTCCAGAGCTCCTGGCCGCACTCCGGCGGGCCATCGAGAACGTCCGTGCCTTCCACGAACAGGACAAGCCTCGGTCCTGGGAAACCGAGCGCGAGGGGCTTAGCCTCGGGAGTCGCTTTACTCCAGTGGACTCGGCGGGCATCTACACCCCCGCGGGGCAGGCTCCCCTCCCCTCCAGCCTCTACATGTGCGCTGTCCCCGCCGCCGTCGCCGGCGTCCGCCGCCTGGCCGTCTGCACCCCACCCCGCAAGGACGGCAGCCTCGACGCTCTGACCTTGGTGGCCGCTCGGGAGTGTGGTGTGGATGAGGTCTATCGACTCGGCGGTGCCGTAGCGATTGCTGCTCTGGCCTACGGCACAGCCACCGTGCACCGTGTGAACAAGGTTGTTGGCCCCGGGAACCAGTGGGTCATCGAGGCCAAGCGCCAGGTCTTCGGCACCGTCGGCATTGACTCGCTTGCCGGCCCCAGCGAGTCAGCCATCATCGCCGACGACAGCGCTGACCCGGCGCTGGTCGCCGCCGACCTCCTCTCCCAGGCCGAGCATGCTGGCGACAACATGGTGATCCTGTTGTCGCCCTCCGAGCGCCTGCTCGATGCTGTGGCCGCCGAGGCGGAGAAGCAGGCGACCAAGCTTGAGCGTACGGCGCTCATCTCCGAGTCTCTCGGGAAACATGGCGCACTGGCCCTGACGCGCGATCTGGCCCAGGCCGCCTCCTTGGCTTCCGCGATTGCGCCAGAGCACCTGCAACTTGCCGTGGAGCATCCCGAGACTCTCGCCGCGCAGGTGAAGCACGCCGGCTGCATCTTCCTGGGCCACTGGGCCACGGTGCCGCTGGGTGATTATGCTGCGGGGCCCAGCCACGTCCTCCCCACGGGCGGCACGGCGCGTTTCTCCTCGCCGTTGTCGGTGGTGGACTTCATGAAGCGCACCTCGCTGGTGGGCGTCTCGCCGGAAGCCCTGGAGCGGATAGGGCCAGACACCATTGCGCTGGCTAAGGCTGAGGGATTGACGGCCCACGCCGCAGCCGTCCGAAGGAGGCTCGACCTCCTGTAGGGGGAGCCACCCCTTCGGGAAGCCTGGTCTTCTGCCTTTGCTCTTACCTGTGCTATAATGCCGGCAAATCCCGGCCCTGGGAGGCACACACCATGAAATATACCATCTCAGCCCTGGTGGAGATCAAGACCGGCGTACTGACACGTTCCGCTGCGCTGTTTGCGCGCCGCGGCTTCAACATCGACAGCCTGGCCGTAAGTGAGACTGAAAGCCCTCAAGTCTCTCGTATGACGCTCACGGTCACTGGTGACGACCGCGTGCTCGAGCAGATCTGTCATCAGCTCGAGAAGCTGGTGGATGTGATCAAGGTCCTGGACCACACCCGCGATGTCATTGTTGAGCGTGAGCTATGCCTCATCAAGGTAAAGGTCAATCGCCGCACACGTCATGAGGTTGTCCAGATCGCCAACATTTTCCGGGGCGAAGTCGTGGACGTCGGTCCGGGTAACCTGATCATTGAGCTGACGGGTGATACAGAGAAAATTGATGCCTTCGCGCAACTAATGGCTGAGCATGGCATTGAGGAACTCGTCCGTACCGGCAAGATCGTCTTGGTCCGCGGCATGCAGCCCACCTAGCAGGTCTTCTTATGGACATCCCCCTGCGCTATGGCCGCCGGGGCCTGATTGCGCGTCTGCCCGATAAAAATGTCCGGCACGTTCTGCGGCTCAATCCCGCGCCACCCCTGCCCGACGTTACTGCGGCCACCCGTCATGCTCTGCGTCAGCCCCTGGGGGCGAAGCCTTTGCGTGAGCTGGCCGCCGGACGTGGGAAGGTCTGCCTCGTCCTACCAGACAACACACGCCCTCTGCCCTGTAAAACACTCCTGCCGCCGATCCTCGAAGAACTGGCGCGGGCCGGTGTCGGGCCGGAGAGGATCCTGCTGCTCATCGCCACCGGACTGCACCGCGTCGCCACGGAGGCCGACCTCCTGGAGATGCTCGGCCCCGAGATTGTCTCCACCGGCTACCGCATCGAATCCCACCAGGCCCGCGATACCGAGAGCCACGCCTGCGTGGGGCGCTCCCGCCGGGGCACCTCACTTTGGATAGATCATCGCTACCTGGAGGCTGACCTGCGCCTGCTGGTCTCCCTGATTGAGCCGCACCTTTTCGCCGGCTATTCCGGCGGGCGCAAGATGATCCTCCCCGGCCTGGCCTCTGAAGAGACCATCTGCCACTTCCACTCCCCGGAGCTGATTGAGCAGTCCAAGTCTGCCATGGGCCTGGTCCATGACAACCCCACTGATCAGGAGGCCTGGGAGGCCTATCACCTCGCGGGAGGGGCTGCTTTCAGCCTCGCCTGCACTCTAGACGAGGAGCGGCGCGTGACCGGCGTCTGGGCCGGCGATACCCGCGAAACGCAAATCGCCGGCATGCGCGAGTCCGAACGCGCCTCCAAGGTGGTCATTGATGAGCCGGTGGATGTCGTGGTGACCTCCAACGCCGGCTACCCCCTCGACCGCGTCTTCTACCAAGGTCTCAAAGCCATCACCGTCGGCGGGCGCATCGTGCGGCCCGGTGGCATCATCATTGTGGCCCAGGAGAACGAGGAGGGACTAGGCAATGAGGAGTTCGCGGATCTGATTCTGTCCGTGGACGAATGCCACGCCTGGGTGCAGTGCGCCCTGGAGCAGGGCGGCCCTCACCAGGTGGACGGTTGGGCGATTCACCAGATTGAGATGCCGCTCCGCCAGGCACGAGTGCTCAACTACTCCAGCCTGCCACGTGACCTGCACCAACGCCTGCTGGTGGAGCCCATCGAAAGCGTCGAGGCCGGAGTCGAGCAGGCCCTGGCGACGCTAGGTCCTGACGCCACCATCGCCGTCATACCGGAGGGACCTTATGTACTGCCCTGTCTGAAGGGCGAGTACCTTGCTGAACATTCCGTAGACGATATGATGCGTTAAAGCACAGGTTCCGCCCTGCCATCTGGCTCTCCCGGAGGACAACCCATGCCTGCTCCCCTTGATCTTGGCAGCCGTCGCGAATTACTGGTAGACGATTTCCTCTTCGACCACCTTGAGAATGTTGGGCTTCGGCTTCATCATCCCGTGCCGCAGGAGGTTGTCCTCCGGTCCGAGCGCCCCTGGGAGGGCAACATGCTCAGCTACCCCACCGTCCTCCGCGTAGGGGATCGCTTCCGCCTCTATTACACGGCGTGGGCTCTCGACCTCACCACCGAAAAGCCCGACGAGGCCGCGGAGCACCCGCCGGCGATCTGCGTGGCTGAGAGCGAGGACGGCCTCCACTGGGAGCGCCCCGAACTGGACTTATACGCGTACCAGGGTCAGGGGGCCAACAACATCGTCTGGCTCGGCGACGGCGAGGAACTGTGGGGGGTTCACGGCTTCTCGCCCTTCCTGGACGCCAACCCTGACTGCCCGCCGACGGAACGCTGGAAGGCTGTTGGCGGCGGCTGGGCGCACACCGAGAAAGGTTTGTACCTGCTCACTTCACCGGACGGCTTACGCTGGAGCCTGTCAGATGCGAATCCACTCTTCTCCGGTTACGCCCTCGACTCGCACAACACGGTGCAGTGGGACGCCCTGCGCGGCGAGTACCGCGCCTACTTCCGCCACTGGACGGAGAGGCCGTATGCCGGGGGGCGCACCATCATGACCGCCACTTCCCCCGACTTGCGCACCTGGAGCGAGCCCATCGTCCTGGAGTACCCCGGCGCCCCCTTCGAGCAGCTCTACACCAATGGCGTCGCGTCTTACTACCGTGCGGCACATCTGTGGCTAGGCTTACCTACCCGCTATGTCGAACGCGAGTGGTCCTCCTCCATCGAGGCGCTGCCCGAGCTAGAGCACCGCCGCCTGCGTGCCGGGAAGTCCCCACGCTATGGGGCTGCTCTTACCGACGCCTTGTTCATGTCCAGCCGCGACGGGCTGAGCTTCCGCCGTTGGGGCGAGGCCTTTCTCCGTCCAGGCTTGCGATCAGAGGGTAACTGGACCTACGGGGACAACTACGTGGCCTGGGGGATGCTGGAGACCGACTCGGCCCTGCCCGGCGGCGAGAAGGAGCTCTCCTTCTACGCCAGCGAGGGCTACTGGCGGCGCGAGATGGCGGCCTTCCGGCGCTTCACGCTGCGGATTGACGGCTTTGTGTCTCTCTGCGCGCCCCTATCCGGGGGTGAGATGCTTACCAAGCCGCTGACCTTCGCGGGCCGTCGCCTCTCACTCAATATTTCCACTTCCGCCGCCGGACACGCGCGGGTAGAGCTTCAGGACGCCGCGGGACAATCCCTCCCCGGCTATGCCCTGGACGATTGCTGGGACATCATCGGCGACACGCTGGACTACACGGTGCAGTGGAAGTCCGGCCCCGACGTGAGCGCTTTGGCCGGGAGGCCTGTCCGCCTGCGAGTGGTGCTCTCCGACGCCGACTTGTATAGCCTCAGGTTCGAGGACCGCGGTTTGTGAGGCGGGCCCCCAGGTGGCCCGCCGTCCGCAGGAGGGCGCCCAAGCCAGAGTGTCGCGGTACGCGAACCTGCGGGGGCCGGCAAACGCTCCTACAGCCATTTCCTCAGAAACGGCCACGCGCTCTCCCCGTACCATTCGTGCCCGCCTTCGAAGTCCACGAACTCGAAGCGCTCCTCAATCCCTAACCGCCGGTAATACTCCGCAGCGCGCACGGAGGCCTTCTGCGCGCCTGCGACCGGGAACAGCTCATCCTGCCGCCCCACCTGTGCCTGCATAGGCCGCGGACAGATTAAGGCCACGATCTCTGGATCGTCCAGATCACTGAACCGTCCCAGAGGCCGCCAGTCAGCCCAGGCATGGGGCTTGTCCGCAGCCATAGCAGGTTCGTGATCATTGAAGTAACAGGCGGACACACCGCACTTGATCCGTGGCTCTAACGCCATGGTGTACAGCGTGAAATACCCGCCGTAGGACAGCCCGACCATCGCTACGCGTTCCGGTTGCACCTCCGGCCGCTCCAACAGCGTATCCAAGGCCCGCGAAATCTTGGCTACCGCTAGCGCACCCAGGCTGGTGCCGAAGAGCCGCAGCCGCGCGTCCAGTTTGGAGCGAATATCCGCCGGTACCGGCGAAGGCTGATCCTGGTCGCTGAAGTGGTTGAAGATCTGCAGCGGCGAGAACACTACATACCCCTCTGCGATTGCCCCCCGAACCATGTCATGGTAGTTGGACCCGCCACGGAAGGTCGCTGCTTCTGGCGTACCACCCCCGCCGTGCTGACTGATCACCAGTGGGGCGGGCAACTCTACGCCCTTGGGGACCAGATACAGGCCATACGTCTCCAGCTCCGGAGAGACCGGAATCCAGCACCGGTAGTAAGTAGCGGTGGCGTCCTCGGCCACCGGCTCTAGCCGCGGGTTACCGCCGCGCTCAAAACACCCCGGCGGCGGGTAGCCAATCCGCTCCCGCAGCAGTGCTCGCAGAGGCTCCATGCTGCGCTCATAGGCGGCAAGGTCGCTGAATTCCGCGGGGTAGACTTCCCGCTCCGCGGCTAGCTTGCGCAGGTTTTCAGCATAGGCCTCCAGTTGCTCCCAGTGACGGACACGAATCGGCATAGAGGCAACCAGGTCTTCTTCATAGAGCGGCTCCTCGGGCATGGTCATCTTCCTTCCTCAAGAATCTTGGCCCCTCTTCACCCCCGCCTGCCCCAATACCTGTCTTCGGCACCGAGGTTATTTGACCTCGCTCCATACCAGGTCGCCTGCACGTCAGTCCGTCATTTTCGGCAGTTTCTGTTGCAGCTTCAGCACGGGTTTATACAGGTCCCCAAGTCTCTCCACCCGTTTGAGGACCTCCTGCGCTTCAAAGACCACCCGCCGGGCCTCCTGTTGGTCCACTGCTTCCTCCAGTTCCTCCCAGGCGAGCGGCGTTGAGACGGTTGGGCGCTCCCGCGCCCGCAAAGAGTAAACACAGACCGTGCTCTTGTGTACTTCGTTCTGGCTCCAGTCCACCAACACCTTACCCTCTCGCAGGTCCTTGCGCATGTTCATCACCACGTGTTCGGGATCCGCATCCGCGAGACGCCCCGCCAAGGCCCGGGCGAATTCTTTCGTCTGTTCATAGGTAACCGACGTGTTGAGTGGCACCGCGAGGTGTATCCCCTTTCCCCCGGAGGTCTTGGCGAAGCCCTGTAAGTCCATCTCTGCCAGTTCCTCCCGCAGCCGCAGGGCAACACGCGCACTGTCCAGCAGCCCTGCTGGCTCGCCAGGGTCCAGATCGAAGACCATCTGCGTCGGCCGCTCCCAGTTGCTGGCACGCGCCAGGTAGGTGTGCACCTCAATGGAGGCCAGATTCGCCACCCACACCAATCCCGCCGCATCCTGGATTACGCAGTAGTTAACTTCGTCGTCTTTGTACTCGCTATACCGTGGAGAAATGGTCACCCCCTCCGGACCCGGGAGAGGACACTCCTTCTGGAAGAATGACTCGCCCTCCACGCCATCGGGGTAGCGTCTGAGGTTGATCGGCCTCCCGACCAGATGCGGCATCATCAGCGGGGCAATGGCGAGGTAGTAGTCAATCACGTCGCCCTTGGTGAAGCCCGTAGCCGGGTAGAATATTTTGTCAAGATTGGACACAGTCAGTTCTTGGTCCGCGACCGTGATTTGCCTCTTCTTTCCACTCACAACATCATTGCCTCCTCTGGCCGCCACCGATCAGCCAAGACTGCAGACATACTCAGACGGACGTATCTTCTGCAGACATTGTTTCTTGTAGGAAAGCACAAGGCACAGAACTACTCCGTCAGGGACGGCGTCTCTAGTGCCAGTGACATTGCTAGATCCAAGAATCGACGACTGAAGGAGAGGAGAGCCATGAGAAAACGCCAATTCAGTTGGCGCAGATGGCTACCAGGAGTGTTGGTGTGTGTCTGCGCCTTCGCTGCCGGGATAGCGTTGCGCAATGCTACCCCGCTGAGAATCACTCCCGTAGCCTGGGCGGATGAGGTAGCGAATTCTCCCGGTATCACCTGGGAGAGACAAATGGTGGGCGACCAGGAGCGCGGCGTGGTGAAGATTGACAACCAGACCGTCGTGGAATTGCGCGCCGCCACGACAGGCGCCACGCCTGCTCAGCGAGCGGAGGTGATCGCCGGAAGGCTGCAGCAGGCACTGGCCCTTGGCGCCGGCAGCCCGCAGGTCTACTGGGAGATGCACGGCAACGAGGCCGTCGTGCGGATGGCGAATGTCCTGATTGCCACCGCCAGCGGGGAGGAGGCTGCGGCGCAGTACACGACTCCCGCGTCTCTGGCGCAAGCATGGGCTACAGCCATCGCCACTGCCCTTGAGGCCTACGGTGGAGGATTTCCTCGACCCCCGATCAGGGCTGAACTCCAGACGGTGAACAACCAGGAGGTTGCGGTAGTTCTTATTGGCGAGGCAACAGCCATGCAGATCTGGACTCCGGCCGGCGGCTTCAGCCCCTATGAGCGCGCCGACGCGGTGACCCGGCGCCTCAACCAGGCTCTTGACCAGGGCCTGCAGCGCCGCGAGCTGGTCGCCAGGCAAGTTGACGGTGTGTGGGCCGTTGTGGCAGGCGACACCACGTTGATCACGGCCAACCAACAGGAGGCTGACCGGCGGGACCTCACGCCTCAGCGTCTGGCCGACACCTGGCTGTATGGCCTGAGCGAGGCTCTCTACGGTGAGGCCCCGATCAGCTCCACCCCGGGCGAGACCTGGACCCCCGCTGAACGCTATGATCAGAAACTCGTGCCCGTACTCAGTGTCTTGCGCGGGGTTCGGGTTGGCGTGGCACAAGTCCAGGGGCCGTATTCTCTGGTTCACCAAGTCGAGGCCGTGGCCCAGTTGGAGTTCACCTTTCAAAAGGCTGCCACCATCAACGTCTACGTGCCCATCGACACGCAGTCCCTCAGCAAGCTATCGCGCGTCCAGGGCGTCGGCCTGACTGGTCTGGCCGACATCCGGGTGGTGCGCTAAGGAGGATATGACCATGTACCGCACGGAGAAGAAACACAAGATCCTGGCGCTGTTGATTGCGGTGTGCTTTCTCGCCGGCCTGATGCCCTGGGCCACAACTGAGGCCCACGCTCTGAATCTCTTCAGTGGCCTGCTCGGCGACCTGCTCAAAGTCTTCGGGATTGGCTGGGTCGTCTCACACTTCAGCAACGATATCAACAACGCCATCAACAACTTCCTGGACCAGCGTGAGCTGGGTGTCCAGGGCATGACCAAGGTAGTGCCTATCCTGAACGTCGGCGTCGGCGGCGGCACGGCCGTGGGCGCGGCGCAGGTCATGGGACCAGAAGCCCAGGTCAAGACTGTGAGGGCGGTAGCGCAGATCGAGTGGTCCCCCGGCGAGTTCCGCGGACGCTATCTGGTGCCGGTCACGACCGACCGCGACCTTACCTCCAGCGTGAAGGGCGTGGACGGCGTCGGCATCTCGGCTGTCGTGTCCTTCCGCCTGTAACCCGGAAAGACCAGAAGGACCGCCCGAGCGCCTGGTTACTCCCGGGCGCAGCCGAAGGCGCGACCGGTTCGGACTACATGACGGTGATCTTTACCCCGCTCGCCGCCCAGCGAGCGGGGTAAAATCTCTTGTGCAATTCCTGGAGTCAGCATGAAGAAACCTGCCCACGACGCCCTCCGCACCTACCGCGATAAGCGCGACTTCGACCGCACGCCCGAACCTGCCGGCGAATCCTCCGAGCACAAGTCCCCGGAGACCATATTCGTCGTACAGATGCACGCGGCCCGCAGTCTGCACTGGGATTTTCGCCTAGAGATTGCCGGCACGCTCAAATCCTGGGCTGTTCCCAAAGGCCCCTCCGGCAATCCTGCCGACAAACGCCTGGCCGTAGCCACTGAGGACCATCCCCTGGAATATGCGGACTTCGAAGGGAGCATCCCTGAGGGAGAGTACGGCGCGGGCACCGTATTGCTCTGGGACCGCGGCACCTTCCGGAACGACGGTCCGCGGCACGGACAGGATGTATCTCTGGAAGAGGCCTTCGAGCGCGGTCACCTCCTCGTATGGTTAGAAGGACAAAAGCTGCGTGGAGGCTTCGCGCTCATCAACAGCAAGCTGGGCGGCAACCCCAAGAACTGGCTGCTCATCAAGAGCAGCAAGGATCAGGAGATGGACCCGGAGGAGGACGTCGTGAATGCGCGTCCC
Source organism: candidate division WS1 bacterium (assembly GCA_012523355.1). Classification (GTDB taxonomy): domain Bacteria; phylum Armatimonadota; class Zipacnadia; order Zipacnadales; family Zipacnadaceae; genus Zipacnadum. Next base: position 21,946 of record JAAYIR010000050.1, on the reverse strand, counting down.
GAGTCCGTCCTCAGCGGCAAGACGATCGAGGAATTGAAGGACACGGATTAGTCTTTGAACCGGTGATGCCGCCTTCGGGCATAGCGTCCCCTTGCGTCCTGCATTCCGTGCATCCCGTCTTCCTCTTCCGCCTCCAGACGACGTCGAATGATCGCCCGGCGCCGCAGGTTCACCAAGAAGACCACCAGGAACAAAACCACCATCCCCGCCCAGATCAGCGGCGTCACCTGCTCCACGTTACTCCTACCCAGGTACTCCGTCCACACCACTTGTTGCCAGTGCTGCCCAATCTCCGCGGCCGTCAACCCATACGCTCGCAGCAGCGCCCGCGAGGGGTCACCCACGGCCTGGAGTTCACGCAGGAAGGGCGCCAGCCCCTCCTGAGGATGCCGCCCGGCCAGGAACTCCACCAGCGTATAGGCCTCCGCGTAGGCCAGGCTCACCTGCTCCGGTGGTCCTTCGAAGGCCGCCTCCAGCCGCTCGAGGGGAATGAAGCCACCACGGTTGATGGCCTCGATGAGGATCGCCCGATCATTGGGGTTGAAGTCTCCTGCCGCATACTTCGCCACCCCTTCATGCACCCAGCGCGGCAGTTCGAGGTTGCCGACGCGGTCCATCAGCAGCACATGGGTCAGCTCATGTGCCACCAGGTCCCGCAGGAACGCGCCGCGCATCGGCTGAAGTACCACGATTCGCCGCTGGGGGAGAGCCACGCCCAGCACACGAGTGGGATCAGAGCCTCCGGTCAATTGCCTGAACTCCTCACCAGTGCGCGCAAGGTACAGGTCAATTCGCTCACTCTGCTCCAGCCCCAGGATCTCCCGCAGCCGCGGCAGAGAGGTCTCTGCTACCTGGGTCACGGCCTCCGCCGTTGCCTCTTGCCCCGTCCAGTAGTAGAGTCGGAAGTCGCGCGCCACCAACCGGTGCTGCTGTTCGGCCGCTACTGCCGTGACCAGTGGCAGGAGGCTCAGGACTGCCAGCACACAAAGAACCCCCGCGTGTCCGCGCCGCATTCTCACGCCGGCCTCTCCCTTGCCCCTTGCCAGGCCGGGCACCGGGGTCGGGAGCGGCAATGGCGGCAATGCTTCCCCTGACGCGGAGGAAAGTCCGTTGCCCGCCGAATCTCCTGCGCCTGCCGCACCAGCCTCTCTTCCGTTTCTCTCCTGACCGCGGCTGGGAACTCCGCTAATATTACCTTCCCTCGGCGCAGGGCCTCCGCCGCCACGCGCACTGGACGTCCCCAATGCCGCTCCCCAACCAGCCACAGCATTCGCGCCGACAGATCCCGGGACAGCTCTCCTGCCCCGGGGGGTCTGAGGGTGGTCCTGTAGCGCAGCAGCGTCACGTTCCCCTCGGGTTGCTCATCCACACGATCGGCGACCGCCACAAACCGGTACCCGCCAATCTCCGCCTCCATCCGCAAATCCGAGGCAAGGGTTTGCACAGGCTCAGCGACATGTCGCTCATGATATTGACACAAGATTCTGAGCCCCAGCCGATGCAGCTCCTCTTCCTCTCGGCTGTCCGCACAGGCCCTGCCATCCCAACGGGCCTCAAATAATTCCTTAAGCTTTTCTGGCGGAATCGCGGGTGGCCCGCCCTGCCGGTACAGCTCGATCAGGGCTGCCCGCACGGCCTGGTGCAGCACCGCCGGGCCTCCCAGGGTCCGTTCCGTTTCTCCAGGGGGCTGGAAAAAGGAGAGCAAGTACTTCTGGGGACACAGGGCGTAGTCCTCGAGGTTCCGGGCAGTCAGGGCCCGTGCCGGCAACTCCCGATACAGAATGTACGGGCTTTCACCCATCTGGATAGCTCCGCTCCTCTTCACCCACCGGGTCCAGGGGCTTGGCTTCCCTCCAGCTACCCCTTCTTAGTATCCTCTTCGCGCCAGGTCCTCGAGATTCTTTCTCGCCACCGCGCCTGCCTGGCCCTGGGGATCCATGGCCAGGGCTTGCTGCCAATCCACCCGCGCCTGTACCCACTGTTGGAGCGCATTGTGAGCGTAGCCCCGATTGACGTAGAGCTCCGGCGGCGCGTACCCCAGAGCTACCGCTTGATTGTAGTCAGAGATCGCCAACGGCCAGTTCTGCAGACCGGAGTAGATCGCGCCCCGCAGGTACCACACACGCCCCCAGGTGGGCACCAGCTCCAGCGCCTGGCTGTAATTCTGCAGTGCCAAGTCGTTATTCTTCAACCGTCCGTAGATGAATCCCAGATTGTAGTAGGCATCAGCGTTACGGGGATTGATCGCTACTGCCTGGTTAAGATCTGCCAGTGCCTCCGGCGCCTGCTGGCGTGAGGCGTAAACCAACCCCCGCGCCGCATACGCACTATCATTCTGCGGATTCATCTCCAGCGCTTTGGTCAGGTCCTGTAGCGCCGCGTCCAGCTGCCCTGCCAGGTGGTATGTCCTGCCCCGGCTTTCGTAAGTGAGGTCCGCCTGTGGATCCAGTTCGATCGCTCTGGTGTAGTCCTCGAGGGCGGGCCCATACTCGCCTTTGTCCCGGTACGCGCTGCCCCGGTTGGCGTAGGCCTCCGCATGGTCGGGGGCCAGTTGAAGCGCGTGCGAGAAGTCTGCTATCGCCTTATCGTAGTCCAGCTTACCCAGAGCATAGGTAATGCCTCGCTCATTGTATGCCCCCGCGTCTTGCGGCCTCAGCTCAATGAGTCGTGTGAGGTCGGCCAAAGCCGCGTCGAAAGCGCCCTGTTCGCGCCACACCAGGGCCCGATTGTGGAGCGCGTCCGGATAGTCCGGCTGAAGCTTCAGCGCCTGATTGAGATTCACAAGTGCGCGCCGCAGATCACCCATGGCGTGCAGCAGCGCTCCCCGGTTGTTGTAGGCTTCAGTCGCACCGGGGTCCGCCCGAATCGCCATGCCGAAATCGGCCAGTGCCTGCTCCAACTTGCCCTGCCTCTCCCAGGCAGTGCCTCGGCGGAAGTAGGCTTCGGCACATTCAGGGTTTAGCGTCACTGCCTGTGTGAAGTCCTCAATCGCCAGGTCCAGTTGCTGTCGTCCTTCTTGGCTGACGACGCCCCGGGCCAGCCAGGCGCTGGCCGCCTCCGGCTTCAGCTTCAGCGCTTGTGTGAAGTCAGCCACCGCCGCTTCGGGTTGACCCAGATCCAGGTACACCCAGCCGCGCCCGATCAACGCGGCAATCAACTCAGGATGTAGTTTCAGCGCCGCCGTGAAGTCCGCGACCGCCAACTCGTTCTTGCCTTGGGCTGCGTGCGTGCGCCCGCGCACCACTAGCGCCGCCGCGTTCTGCGGGTCATCCGCCAGCGCCGTGTCTGCCAGCTTGAGAGCCTGTGCGTAGTCGGCCTCGGCCTGCGCTGGCTCCCCCAGCGCGGCCCAGCTTTGGCCCCGTCCCAGATACGCCGCGGCGTAGTCCGCCCGTGGCGTCAGCGCCTGGGTAAAGTCCCGTTGTGCCTCCAGGTACCGACGCAACGCGTTCTGGGTTCGGCCCCGCCAAACCAGCATCTCCGTCGAGTCACCGTGCTGGGCCAGTGCCGCCGTGGTCAGGCGCAGCAGGTCGTAGTACCGTTCCTGCAACCACAGCCCTTCCGCTCGCGCAAGTAGCTCCTCCAACTCCTCACCCGCCACCTCCTGCTCTGCCTCGGCCTCGGCTACCGCAAGGGCCTGCTGCGCCGCCCTTCCCACTGCTCCCTGAGGGTCAAGCGCCGCAGCCTGCTGCCAATCCCGGTAGGCAGCCAGGCCCGGGTGCTGCTGCGCGCTCAGGTTTCCCCTCAATAGATATGCTGCCGCACACCCCGGACTGACTTCCAACGCATGAGTGAAATCTTGCTCCGCGCGCTCCGCATCGCCCTCCATCTGGAAGAGCAAGCCTCGGCTCAGGTAGGCCTCGGCGTACAGCGAATTCGCCTCCAGTGCCTTAGCGTAGTCCTGCAACGCCAGATCGCGCTTGCCTCGTCGCTCCTGCACCTGCGCGCGCAAGAAGTACCCCTCCGCCAGCCACAGGTTAGTGGCCAGCGCCGCGTCGAGGTCCTTCAGCGCCTCCTCAGGCTGGCCCAGGCCCTCCAGTGCCATCGCTCGCGCCAGCAGCGCTTCCAGGTCATTGAGGTTCTTGCGGATGGCGAGTGTAGCCTGCTCCTGCGCCTGACGGAAGTCATCTTGCGCTGCCGCGACCGATCCCGGCCCCAGCCGCAGCCGCAGTTGCGCCCTCGTGACATACGCCGGCGCATAATCCGGCTGGGCCTGGATAGCACCGGCCAAGTCGCCCATGGCCAGCTCCGGCCGTTCCAGAACCATATACACCCGGGCGCGCAATACCAGCGCCGGCGCGGAAGTCGGGTGGGTTTCCAGGACCTGTGTCGCCACCGCCAGGGCCTCCTGATAGCGTGCCTGCTGGGTCAGCGCACGCACGTAACTCAGTTGGATAGGCACCAGCTCATCCTGCGCCTGCGCCACTGGTCCGATCAGCGCCCCGGCCAACCCCACAACTGTTACGAGCCAGAATTTCTTCATATCCAGCCTCTCAGCCTCAGTGTTCTCCCCTCGCCACGTGGGTTGCCTGGAGCCCTCCATTACTGCCCACGCATCCTTCTGTTCGCAGCCCGACTCTCACCGCGCAACAGCTTGCCCCACTACGGGGCCAGGGCCGGCGCCGCCTCGGCCTCGGTCAGACCTATCTCCAACGGCGCGAGGCCCGGCAGCCATTCCAGGTTCTCATGCGCGATCTGCTCGCGCTCGGTCTGTTCCAGGTCCGTCAGTGCCAAGATCGCCAGGCTCACACCCATGTGCGCCCGGAAACCGCTCCCGAACACGAGCCTCTCAGCCCCATGGCGTTCGGCGAATAGCTCAATACCCCGGTGCGTGTGCACCCATGAGGTATCCGGTTGGCATCAAACAGAAACACGATTTCGGTAATTCTTCCAACACCGGGTCTTCTATAATAGACCCCGCCACCCGCCATTTTGTGCCCTCATCTCTGTAACTCCTGTCTCTTCTCCGTTCCGCATTCCCTAGCTCCTCACCTGCCCTGTTCTGCGCCTGTCCCTTGTCTTGGGGCCTTGCCAGACCGATACAGGATATGAAACCTTCACGCTGCCTGCGTGGTATCAATCGGGGGAGTGAAATGACTCCCAAAGCCTTTCCACACCTAACTCTCAAGCGCGACCAGAATCTGCTCCGGGAGGCGGACAAGGTTCGCACCGTGCTGATCATCTTCGCGGGGCTCTTTCTTCTGGCCACGCCCGCAAGCAGGCTGCCCGAGTTGGGCACCGCCTGGTCCGGTCTGGCTCTGGCGGCGGTCGCCACCCTCATTACCCGCTTCTTCGTTAACTGGGAACGTCTGGAGCTCGAGGGACGTCTGCATGTCGCCTCCGCCCTCGTGCTCATGGCTGACCTGGCCTGGCTGACCACCTTCGTTGCCGGCACAGGCGGCTTTGCCAGCCCTTTCTCCATGCTCCTGATGGTGGTGATCCTTTTTGCCGGCATCTTTTTCACTTCCTTGCCTTTGGCCCTCCCCATCGTCACCGTGGTCGTGGTCGCCTATCTCACTCTGGCCGCGGCCGCCCACGGCGTGGATGAAAGCACCACCTGGTTCCTGGGCGGCCAACTACTCACCGCGGTCGCCCTGGGCTGGCTCTGCTGGGCCATGACCTCCGTACTGGAGCGCGAACGCCAGACCAATGCGCATGTCATCGAGCGACTGAGCCAGGGCCTGATTCTTCTCGACGACGTCGGCTTCTTGGTCCTGGCGAACGAACGCGCCGAGGGACTTCTGGAGCTGCCACTGCAATCGCTTGCCGGTAGGCAACTCGCCGAGCTCACCAGCGGCGGTCAGCGGGAGCCACTGCGCCAGGTGACCGAGGAGATCCTTGCCGGCCGCCGCGAGTATACTCTGCGACCCGTGGAACTGGGCGGCGAGACTCCCCGCGACCTGCGCGTGCACACCATTCCTTGCCGCGCGGGGGGCCAAACTCCCGTGGGTTGGGTCGTCCTGCTCGAGGATGTCACGGACCTGCAGGCCGAGCTGCGGGATAAGGAGGAGAGCCTGGCGATCGCCTCCCATGAACTTCGCTCTCCTCTGGCCACCCTGCGTGCCGTCTCCCATGTTCTGGTCCATCTTGGGGCCGGTCTCAGCGATGAACAGCGGGCCCAGATGCTTCAGGCTCTGGCTACTGAAACCAGGCGTCTTAGCGATGTCGTTGCCAAGTTGATGGATCTGAACGCCCTCGAGCGCGAGACCGTAGCCCTGGAATCGGAGCCAGTGGACCCCAGAGAGTTGGTCACTGCCGTGGCAGCGACCCTCTGGCAGCGCGCAGCCGCCCGCCTTATAGAGGTGTGCTGCGAGATCCCCTCCGATCTGCCTGAGGTTGTAGCCGACCCGACCCGCCTGCGTATGGCCCTGGGGAATCTGGCCGAGAATGCTCTGAAATACACACCTCACGGCGGGGCCATCACCTTCGCTGCCGAGTCCCATGGGCAAAGCCTCTGTCTCTCGGTGACAGACACCGGCATGGGGATCGCCCCGGAGGAACACAAGCGGATCTTTGACCGTTACGTTCGCGGCGTCGCACACCGCGGAGCGCGTGGCGCCGGAGCCCTCGAGGGCCTGGGACTGGGGCTATACATCGCGCGGCGAATTGCTGAGATACATGGAGGCACAATCACCGTTCATAGCGAGGTCGGCCACGGCAGCACCTTCACCATTGAGCTGCCCCTCAACCCTGCGTCGGCCACGGCCCCCTTGGACCTCTCCGGGAACTGCAACCCGTCCGGGGAGAGAGCGGCCTGAGCCGAACGTCTCTACCTCGCGGTTCTCACTGCCTCAACCATAGCCCGGAAGTTCTCCGGCGGAATCGGCGGATTGACCTCACCAGACGTCGCCACGAACATGCCTCCAGTCTCCAGCGCCTGGGTCTCGCGAGTCTGCCGCCAGACCTCCGCCTCTATCTCCTCCGGACTCCCGCGTTCCATCAGGTCCACCCCGTCCACGCCCCCGGCCCACACCATCTCCGGCCATGTGTTCTTTAGCTCCACGATATCCATGCCACAATTTGGCTCCAGGCAATAGAAGCCATCCACCCCACAAGCCCTCAGGTCAGGGATGACCTTCCGGTAGTTTCCGTCGCTATGGTAGATGACGGCTATCCCCTGCTCCTGCCAGGCTTCCACCACCTGCCGCACGTACGGGAAGTGATAGACCTGCAGGAACTCCGGAGAGAAAATGGGGCCGTGCTTGGTGCCGAGGTCCTCCGGGACGAGGATCACGGGCGACAGCCCGGAGTCTCCTACCGCCTGTATGCGCGCCACTTCGCGCGCCGTCGAGAGCTTCATGTACTCAGTCATCAGCTCCGGCCACTCGGCCATGAAATAAGAGAAGATCTCCAGGCCCATACCGCTGTAGGCGGCGCAGAACCCCGTCCAGCTGTAGTTCAGTATCACCGTCTCACCGATCTTCGCCTGCAGAGCGAGCATGGTGTCGCGATACTCCGCCCGCGCCCGTACCGGGTCCCAGGAACGCTCACGCAGGCTCTGGATGAGCCCCAGAAGCCACTGCCGGGCACCGTGTTCATCAGAGAAGGGCTTGCTGACGCACCAGCTGGTCCAGTTGTCATTCTGAGTTACGAAGCCGTCTTCGCTGGTGACGCGCGCCGTCCCCCGCGGAGCCACCGGCGGCATAGCCAGATCGCACGTCTGGCGAATGACTTCGCAGATATCGTCCACTGTGTAGTCGAACCCCGTAATCGCCTTGCCGGTCCAGTCGGCGATGACGCGCGGATTGTAGCTGAGCTGCTCCAGCAGAGCGACACGATCCACCGGCTGGTGCCGCAGCGTGGCCACGACACGCTCACGCTTGGACATCTCACGATCCGAGTGCGGGTTGCGGTCCATGCTTACCCCTCCTTCGTGAGCTTTTACGCCGCTCGCGCCTCTGGAGCGCCCGGCATGACGGACACCCCTACTCTGCCGCGGACGCAGACCTTGAGGAAAGGCCGGTCTTGCGCCGGCAAATACCTCTTCCTCCAGGAACGGACTTCCTGGACAAGCGACACCAGTTGCCAAAACGGCCCCGATTCTCACCGGGGCCGTTAGCATTTTTCTCTGGATTGGCCGGGTTTAGGCCTCGGGAGCAGCTTCTTTGGTTGCTGCCTCGTCCTGCGAGGGCCCCTCAGACTCTGTTTCACCCTTCTCCGCAGAGATCTCTGCCACCGCCGGGGCTTCCTCGGCTACCTCCGCCTCAGCCGGGGCCTCCCGCCCTGCCCCATCCGCCGGCGCAGCCTTAGCAGCTTCCGCAGCCAAGGCCTCCTGCCGCTCCTGTTCCTCATAGGCGTCCACGATGTCGCGCCCAATCAGGTCCTGCAGGCTCTGACCGCGCATCTCCGCAACTTCCTTGGGATCACGTAGGAGCTGCAGTGCCCGGAAACAGGCGTGGGCGCGGTTGAAGACATTGCCGCTGCCCAGCGACTTGGTCAAGATATCGCGAATCCCGGACAACTCGATGAGTTGCCGGGTGGCGCCACCGGCAATGACCCCCGTGCCACGCGAGGCCGGCTTGAGCAGAATCCTGGCTCCGCCCACTTTCGCCGTGATCTCATGGGGAATCGTGTAGCCGTCAAGCGGAATGCGGATGACGTTCTTGCGCGCCTGCTTGATGGCCTTGTTGATCGCATCCGGCACGGCCAGAGCCTTGCCTACTCCCAGACCCACACGCCCCTTGCCGTCGCCGATGGCGACGACCACCCGTGCGGAGGAGATACGTCCGCCCTTAACCGTCTTGCGGGTTCGGTCAATGCGAATGACGCGGTCCTCAAATTGCTCTTCTGCGAGTTGCTCGCGTTGCGCTAGCACAGTACTCTCAGGCCTCCAGCCCAGAATGTCACCGCCTCCCGGCTCGACGGGAGGCGTGTTGGGGGAGAATACCACACTGCCCCGGCCTTGTCAACGCCTATTCATCCCTGGTGGAGTCGCTCTGGCTCATCAGCAAACGCACTTCCGTGCCCTGCCCCGGCGCGCTCTCAATGGTCAGATGCCCGCCCAAGGCCTCCAGTCTCTCCCGCAGGCTGAACAGCCCGAAATGTCCGTCCTCCGCACTGGGTCGCGCCAGGCGTGAAAGATCAATCCCCACGCCGTCGTCGCGCACAGCCAGCTCCAGTGCTCCCGTTCCGCTTGGCGTCAGGCGGACCCAGGCCCGTGGCGTCTGTGCGTGTTTCACCACATTAAACAACAGCTCCCGGGCCGCCTGGAACAGGAATTCCTCGGCTTCCTCCGTGCCCGGATCCACTTCGGATGCCACCTCCACGCTCACCTGCAACCCATGCTTCTCGTTCATCTCGCGTCCCAACCAGCGCAGGGCGCCCCCCAGGCCTCCTTCATGCAGCATCGGTGGGCTTAGCTCCACGGTTAGCGAGCGTGAACCTCGGATGGCTTCTTCCAGGTACTCCTCCGCCTTCTGCAGCTCGACCTGCACCTCCTCCGGAGAAACCCCGTCCTGCGCCAGCTGCAGCCGCAGGCGCGCCGCCACCAACAATTGCTGCAAGTGATCATGCAACATCTCCGCTAGCCGCCGCCGCTCCCTCTGCTCTACCCGGGTCAACTCCAGTGCCAGCGAACGTAGTTGGTCCGCCCGCTGCTCCACCTCCGCCGTACGCTCTCTAACACGTATCTCCAGCGAATCGTTGAGATCTCCCAGACTATCCCTGCTCTGCTTCAGCTCTCGCAGTAGCAGTTGATAGGGCCGTCGGAAACCGATATCCACCAGCGCCCGATAGGTGAAGTAGAAGGCCAGAATCTTGAAGTAGTGTCCCAATGCGTTAGGGACTGCATAGGCATCCCGGTAAGTCGTAAACCAAATCTCCGAGACAATGATGGTGACTAGCGCAGCGGTTAACCAGAGCAGCACCGCCGGCTCGAAGGCCGCTCGCACCCGCCACAGCAAGTAGATCGCCACTGCCAGCAAGGCGCAGATGGTCCACTCAGCATAGATCTTGAACGCTGTCAGGGGATAGCCAACCTGGGGGTCGTCGATGTAGCAGACCGGGAACACCTTCCAGCGGAACACAGCCAGCAGCACCAACACCGCATACGCACCCATCCCGGCAAAGGTGGGCAGGATCGCGGGCCGGCGCCGGATGAATGCCGGAGCTACCACCAGGGCCACAGCTTGCAGAAGACGGGCCGCCACCCAGAGTTGCGTTGGCGTATCAGTCTCCAGATCGGGGAATACGCCCATGCCCCTGAAGGTCAGGGTATGCACCACGTCAAGTCCGGCCACGAACAGGTACGCAATGCCTACCCAGAGCAGATAGTAATTGCGCACGAAATCGCGGGAATTCCAGGCCAGGAGGAAGACGGCACAGGCGATCACCACGCTGAAGATCTCCGCCAGCGAGTGGAAAAGCAGAAAGCTCTCCTGCCGCGCCCACTCCAGCCCTGCCACCACCAGCAGAACCACGATCAGCGTGCTCAGGATTTGTCGTGAGTTCACCAGCATCATCACTGCCCCAGCCCGACGTTATGGTCTGCCATAGTACCACGTTCCCTCAACGCGGAGAACCCTAAATCGTCTCCCGAACCTGGGACCTACCGCCGAACGTCCTTTACAAGCACGGCTGCTGCTTGTATACTTGCACCAGTCGTAGCATGTGATACAGCTTCGGCCACGGCATGGGAGGGGTTTCTATGTCCAGAGCCATTTTGACGGCAATCCTGACTGCGGTGCTGCTGCCACTTCTAGTGTCGGCTGCCGCCGCTACTCAGATTACCCTGGTATACGATGCTCTTCAGGTGGTAGTACAATCCTCCGCCGGCGTCTTGCCCCTCGACCAGGGCGTGGCGGTGGCGGACCAGGTGCTGTTCAAGGTGCAGCGCCCTGTCCACCAGCCCGGCCTCACGCTCGTCTATCTCAACGGGCAACCGGCCTTGGTCTCCAACGATCGTGAGCCCCGGCTCAACCTCAATACCCGTACCCTGCCCGACGGCCAGCACAAGCTGAGCATTGAGACTCAGGACGTGGAAGGCGTCCGACTGGCCAGCGCCAGCACTATCCTGCTCAATGTGGCCAACGCTCCCGGCGCGCTCCAGGAACAGATCGCTGCCACCGCGCTGAAACCTGCGCCTGTGTTCCAGATTATCTACCGCCGGGTCATTCCCCGGGAGATTGTCTGGTTCAACGGCCGCGAGGGCGATCTGGAACGACATGGCTTCCGCCGCTCCGGCCAGATCTACATTACCGCCGCGGATCTGTTCCGCCACATCGGTGGCACAATTGTCTGGGGACCTACCCACAACTGGATTGAACTGCACCGCAACGATCTGACCATCCGGGTCATCCCGGGCAGCCGCCGGGTATATGTCAACGGCCAGGCGCGCAGCCTGGCAGCGCCGGCCCTGCGCATTGACCAACGCACCTTCGTCCCCGTGCAGTCTCTCTGCGAGGTCCTCGGTCTCCCCACACACTGGAACACCGACGAGGACCGCCTGTATGTTAGCTTCAGGCGGTAACGACAGCCCAACGGCAGCACACAGACAGCTCAGAGGCAGATCGCGAGTTGCGTCAGGATGCCGTTTTTGGTGTCGTTGTGCGGTCACTGCGCTGATGCTCAGGCTGCCGTCATGATTGACCTCCACTGCCATATCCTTCTTCGCGTGCCACCTGATGACGGCCCCGCAAGTGTCGAGGGAGTCCTGGACATGGCCCGGGTCGCTCTCGGCGACGGCATCTCCACCATCGTTGCCACCCCACACCTTTCTTTTGAGGACCTCGCACACCCCGAGTCTATCCCCGCTCGTGTGGAGCAAGTCCAGGAGGTAGTGGCGACCGCGGGCTTGGCCGTGCAGATACTTCCAGGCGCGGAAATCCCCGCTGTCTGGGAGGCTCTGGAACACGCACAGGCTCTACCCTTCCTCGGTGAGCAACGCCGTTATGTGCTGCTGGAAGTCCCGCTCGCCGGCCTACCCGACTACCTACCACAACTGGTTTTTTCGCTGCAGGTGAAAGGTCTTCAACCCGTCCTGGCCCATCCCGAGCGCACTCAACTGGCTCACCGAAACCCGAACCTCCTCCTGGAGCTGGCGGAACGCGGCTGCCCGCTCCAACTCAACGCTGATAGTGTGGCCGGGCGCTGGGGCCGACCAGCCCGCACCACGGCCCTACGCTTCCTGCGCGAGGTGGAGCATTGCGTGCTGGCGACCGACGCGCATGATGCCCGGCAACGGCCGCCTTTGCTCTCTGTCGCTCGGCGGGCCTTCCGCGGCCTGGGAGGCGAGAAGAGGTTTCAGCAAGTCACGGAGGAATATCCCCGAAAGATTCTTAGCGGCGAAAACCTGTAGGAGCGGGCCTGCTGTCCTAAGTAGCGCTTGAGGGAGAACAGGGTTGCCCCTACGTCCAAGGAGCTTCTTCCATGACCTCCAAAGAACGCATTGCTCTGGCCCTCGATCACCAGGAAGCGGACCGCATCGCTCTTCACGACTCCCCCTGGGGCACGACGATCGAACGCTGGCACAAAGAAGGCTTGCCGGAGGGTGTAGACCCTGCCGCTTTCTTCCATTATGAAATGGTGGGCGTCGGCGCCGATCTCAGCTTCCGTTTCCTCCAGGAAACGGTCGAGGAGACGGAGGACTACGTTATCGTCCGCGACGCCAACGGCGCGCTCTACAAGAACTGGAAGCATATGACCTCCACACCCGAGCGCATTGACTTCACCATCACGACCCGCGAGTTATGGGAGGAGCACAAGCCACGTCTGGAATGGTCCGCCGATCGTCTGGACCTCCAGTCCATCCGCGAGACCGAGGCCCGCTGTCGCGAGACGGGCCAGTGGTTCTACCTTAGCAGCATCTTCGGCTACGACGGTATCCAGGCGCTTGTCGGTTCCGAGCGTCTGCTCACCGCCATGGCCACCGACCCCGACTGGGTCCAGGACATGTTCGACACCCGGGCCGAACACTGTTGCATTGCTCTGGAGGAGACCCTGGCCGCCGGTGTCCAACTGGACGGGGTGTTCGCCTATGATGACATGGGCTACCGTAACGCGAGCCTCTTCAGTCCGGCGATGTTCCGGCGCTTTGAGTTCCCCAACCACAAACGCCTGTACGATTGCGCCAAGGCCCATGGCCTGAAGTGCATTCTCCACTCCTGCGGCTGCGTGAAGGAGCTTATCCCCGGCCTCATCGAGGCAGGTCTCGCCTGTCTACAGCCCCTGGAGGTCAAGGCCGGGATGGACCTTATCGAACTGAAAAAACAGTACGGCAACGTCCTCGCGTTCATGGGCGGCATTGACGTCCGCAAGATGGCCTTGCCCGACCCTAGTCCGATCGAGGAAGAGATTCGCACCAAGATCGGCGCAGCCAAGGTGGGCGGTGGGTACATCTACCACTCAGACCACTCCGTCCCGGATAACGTGAGCTTTGCCCAGTATCAACATGTAATGGAACTGGTGCACAAGTACGGGCAGTACTAGCCCAAGCACACTCTCGCACTACGCTCAGACTCCGCGAATAGTGTTAGCGGTGTCATCTCGGCCGGGTAGATCTTAGACTGAGAGACGCACGGCCCGTCGTTGAAAGCAACACCGGAGTGGCTGATCATGAGCTTCTGGAAAGCGCTGCTGGAACAGGCTGCTGAGCCAGGGAGCTGGACCGCCAAGTTGGCCGCCGTTCTTGGTGTCGTCGCCTTGGCGGCGATCCTGTATCTCATCATATTCTTCTTCGAGAGGCGCCTGAAGCGCCGCATGGAGAAGATCGGCGGCCTTTCCGCCCCGCGTCTGCGTCCCATGGTCAGCTCCATCTCGGTGATCGCCAGCCTCCTACGCTGGGCGGTGCTACTGCTGGCGCTGCTGTATGTGCTCATCTCCATCGGCATCAATCCTCTCCCCGTGCTCACCGGCGTGGGCTTTCTGGGCGCCCTCATTGCTTTCGGTTCGCAATCGCTGGTCAAGGACTTGGTCACGGGAATGTTCATGCTCCTGGAGGGGCAGTACACCGAGGGCGATTACGTCAGTCTCAACGGGGTCTTCGGGCGTGTATTGAGCCTCAGCTTCCGTGTGACGGTACTGGAAACTCCAGACGGTAAGCGCCAGTACTTCCCCAACGGGGGAATAACCGCTGTCTCGGTATACCCCGCGCCCGAAGCCAGTTTCGAGCTGCTCGTCCCACTGACCAGCGAGGAAGCAGCGGAAAGCTTCCAGCCTGTGCTGGAAAGTCTCGCTCAGACCATACAGCAAGCCTTCCCCGCCCGTGTGTTGTACACCGGGCCGGTGGCGGCCTGGGGAGGATCCGTTGCGCCGGGGCTAAGGCAAGTCGTGGTGGTGCGGCCGGGTTACGAATCACTCGTGACCGACGACTGGGTGGGACGGATCAGATCGCTGCTGGAGGCACAAGCCCTGACCCCGCCCGGAGGCCTGGCGCCGCGGGCCAGGCCCCAGTCGGTCCCCAGCGACGCGCCGGTAGCCGGGTGAATACTCGCCGGCCCCGTCCCTCCCTCCATTACCCATTCAGGTTACCAGCTCAACAGTCGTCACCGAACCCCTTGCCCGTCATCCGTGGTTCTGCTATAATCCTCAGACAGGCAGCCGCTGTCCCTCTCGGACAGCGGCGCTTCATTCCCTATTGAGGAGTTCACTTAGATGCCGCAGATAAAGTCCCGCAAGAAAGACCTGCGCAAGGCCCGAGCCCGCCACGAGCGCAACCTGACTAAGAAGAGGGCCGCCAAGATGGCTGTGCGAGCAGCTCGCGAGCAGGAGAGTACTGACGCACCGGAAGTCGCCGCTGCCTACAAGGCCCTCGACAAGGCTGCCAAGACCGGCGTTATTCACCCCCACACCGCCGCGCGCCGCAAGTCTCGCCTCATGGCCAAGCTCAATAAGTCGTAGTCCGGCCATCAAGAGAGCCTTGGGGGCCGTATGCTGCGGAAGGGCACAGGCTACGGAGGTGTGCTCGAACACGCCAAGAGACCAATACTAAGCCTTATGAGGGGCATGCAGCGGTGTTACTCAGGCACTTTCGTCTGCGGGGTCGTCGGTCTCCTCGGCCGGGGGTTTCTGCAGAGTCTCCAGATCGATCAGCCCCATCCCCTTGACTACCTCAGAGTCCATCTCCTCAATGAGAGCCTTGGGGACTCCCACCACAATCATTCCTCGCTTGGCTAACATGCGCAGAAACTCGTTCAGCGAGGCCTCTACCTCCCGCCGCCCCAGCTTGTACTTCTCCATCATTGACTCGACTATATCGTTCAGCGTGTGCTCGCCATCGCAGTGCATCCAGACGAAGCTGCCGATCTCGTCAAGCTGCAGATCACGCGCGTCCGGTGTGGAGAGTATCCCCCCGATGAGCTTCCCCCACAGATCTCGGCGGCGCACCAGCGTCGCCCGCACCAGTCCCTGCTCATCCAGCTTCCATTTCAACCCGGGATTACGGACCGGATAGATGCGTAGAGCCTGCTGCCGCGTCACGGCCGGTCTGGCAGCCTGCGATGGCTTGTGACCGAATCGAGGCAGTCTCATGCGCCGACCTCCCCCCGTGATACTTGTGGGGTCTCAGGAACGTCCTCGGCTGTGCCTGGGTGTAGCTCCAACATGGCCACCTCCGGTTGGCAGTTGATGCGCATGCGGAAGCCAGAACCCACTCCGCGAGTAATGAAGGCCAGCGTACCATTCATACGCCACAGCCCGCTGGCACGGTGTCGTAGGCGCCACACCGGCGCCCACACGCTGCCATATCCCGGCAGGACCAGTTGCCCCCCATGGGTATGGCCGCAGAGCACCAAGTCGGCCCACTCCACCTCTGGTTCATCCAGGATGTCCGGCGAGTGCGAGAGCAGAATATGCAGGTCACCTGCCGGGGCCACGGACATGGTCCGCGGGAGGTCATCACGTCCCGCGGTAACATCCCCCACCCCGGCTACTACGATCCGAGCGTCTCCGCATTCCGCCCTGCGCGCTTCGTTATCCAGCAGGGCCACCGGCCCACTGGAGAGCTCTGTGCGCCAGGTATCCTCTGCGCAATCCTGCGGCTCATGACCGTAGAGCATGTCCTCCATTGTGGCGTTGCAGTCGTGGTTGCCGAGCACCAGGTATACGCCCAAGGGAGCCTGCAAGGAGTTGAGCAGCGGTATCGCCTCCGGCATCTGCACGACTTGCGTGACCAGATCCCCCGTGAGGCAGCTCAGGTCTGGCGCGCGGCTCATGATCTGCTGGCAAGCCCGCTCGGCCACGGCCCTCGTGCTCCCGCGACCCGACAGGTGCCAGTCTGACAGATGCGCCACCTTCAAGCCCGCCAGCGACTGTGGGAGGCGAGGGATGGGCACACGTAGCTCGGCCACCTCCAACCGGTTGGGCTCGATGAACACCCCCCAGATCCCCACTGAGACCATCAATGCCACCAGTGTCCAGAGGATCACTGCAGCGAGGATCACGAGGCGTCGCCCTCCGGTGGGGGAGGTGGAGGAGGGGGAGGGGACAGAGGCGGGCGGTGTGCCTCCGGAGTCTGCATGGGCGGCGTTTCAGCACCGTTTGCCGTTCTCAGCGGCTTTTGACTCTCAGCACTGGACTCCGAGTCTTCAGCCGGCCGCTGCAGCGCACGAATCGCCCACAATCCCAGCGCCGCGCACAGAGCCATGGCCAGGAGCCCTACAACCAGGAAGACTCCGGCGCCCCGTCCTGACAGCACAAACCAGGAGGTTGCATGGCCGTGCGCGAAGTTGACCTGGAAGAGTCCGCCGGGGAATACCCACCGCAGCACGAGGCCAATCACCACCGCCAGTAGTACGGAGAGCCACAACACCGCCAATCGGCGCTGAATGCGGCTCGGCGAATGCCCCAACGCCCGCGCCACCTGCGAGAGGATAGCGGTCATGAGGCCCAGGGCCACGAGGATGATCCCGGCGAAAGCGAGGTTGACGCTCAGGGTACTCAAGGCGCTGGCTCCTCCTGGCCGCCGATGACCAACTCAGCGATGCGCATGTGCGGACCACCTGTGTCCACCGGCACTCCCTGGCCGCCCTTACCGCACATCCCGCCCATTTCAAACTCCAGGTCAGCCCCCACGGCGGTCACCTGCCGTAGCGTTTCCAAGGTCAGTCCGGAGAAGGACACATTGCGGTAGCGGCGACCGATCTTCCCCTGGCAGATCTCAAAGCCCTGTTCGGCGTTACAGGTGAACTGCCCGCGCTCGGTGGCGACATACCCCCACTTACCACCGGTCAGATATATCCCGTGCTCGATGTCCGCGATCATCTCTGCAAGACTGGTCGTGCCTGGCGCAATGAAGGTGTTACTCATCCGCACCTGCGGCGGGTCCATGGCTCCTCCCGCCCGCGCCGCGCCGTTGGGGGTAGCCTCCAGCCGCGCCGCCGTTTCCAGGCTATGCATGAACCCTTGCAGGATGCCATCCACCACCAGCGGATGCGCTTGCGCCGGCGTCCCCTCGCTATCGTAGCGGTAAGAGCCGTTGCGCCCTTCCAGTGTGGGATCGTCCATGATGGTGATCAGCGGCGAGGCTACCGGCTGCCCTAGCTTGTCCGAGACGATGGATTCCCCTGCCCACACCAGATCGGCCTCGCAATTGTGCCCAAAGGCCTCGTGGACCAGCAAACCAGTTATCTTGGGGTCTACCACCGCCTCCAGCTTGCCAGCGGGGGGCGGCGCAGCCTGCAGCAGGTCCAACGCTCGCCGAGCCGTCTGACCCGCGAAGGCCTCCGGGTCGAGCTCGGCAAACACCTCATAGCCGCGACCGTTAGCTCGGCTCTCGGAGGCCCACTGCCGCACGTTGCCTTCCTGGGCGACTACCGAGAGCGCAGCCAGGCAGCGCACCGACTCCTGCTCCAGATAGGTACCGTTAGTGCTGCCCAGGTATAGCTTTCCCCGGCCGTCCCCGTAGCGAGCCACGGTATTGACGATGCGCGTCTTGTCCTCTGCCCGCGCACGCTGCTCCATAGCGTAGACCGCTTGCACGCGCTCCTTGAGAGCCACTCCGCGTGGGTCAATGCGGAACTCCGCAGCGACGCTATCCACCACCGCCGGCACCTCGGCCACCCTGCCCGGGTCGCTCACCGAGGGCGCAGCCAGCCGGGCCATAGCCACGGCCTCCTCCACACACCTGAGCAACTCCGCCTTGCTCACGTCGCTGGTCGGCGCAAACCCCCAGGCGCCATCCACCAGCACACGCAGGCCGGCAGACCGGCCCGATCCCGTGCTCACGCGTTCCGTCAGCCCGTCCTGAACACTGATGCTCAGACTGCTGCCCTCCGCGATGCGCAGGTCGGCGAACTGCACTCCGGCCTTTCTGGCCGCCTCCAAGATGTCTTCAATGAGGTTCCTCATATCGAATGTGGAAACATGACTTCAGTCCCACTGAGGCTCTGCCGCTAGCGAACGCTGACGACTAGCTGCTCTCTATCCACTCCAGTGGGTACTTGCCGTACTCATAGAACGCTGAGTATAGTGCCTCGATGTTCTCGAAGGGCACTTCCGGACCGATCTCGCCATGCAGCAAACAGCCACCATCGAAATTCCCGAAGGCCTCGATGGCCTCCCTGACTGCCTCTGTGACCTGCTCCGGAGTCCCCTGGGGGATGGTCCACTGCCGATCAATGTCGGTGCGGATACACACCCGTCCGCCGACGATCTCCCCTACCCGCCTAGTGTTCATGATGCTGTGCTGCGGGTTTAGCACCGTCACGCCGATCTCGATGAAGTCCTCCAGGATTTCCAGGATCCACCCGTCGCTATGGAACCAGACATGCGCCCCCGCGTCACGTGCTACCTCAAACATTCGCCTATAGCGGGGCTTGAAGAATCTACGCCAGGTGTCAGGATGGATTAGCATCCGGTCTTGTGAACCCCAGTCTTCTCCAAAGCCGATACAATCGGCTCCTGCCGCCACGTAGCGCTCAATGTGGTACAACCAGTGGTCCACTAACCGGTCGGCCAGTTCATTCGCATGTTCATTGTCCTCCGCCAGGTCCATATACCAGTTCTCGAGGCCGCGGATGGCTTCCGGCAGCGACAATAACGACCCCCCGCTGCCCATGACGAACTTCTCGGGATGATCCCGCTTTACGCGGGCGGCAAACTCCTCAAAGTGGCTGTCCGGCGGCAAAACCGGGAACTGGTAGTCCTTCCAGCCCTCCCAGGTGGGCAAAGCCGGCTGGATGATCTCGCCGATGGTGTAGTCACTGCGCCGGCGGGTTACGAAGCCCCAGGGATCGCGTTCCTCAATCATCTCCACCGGCTGATCTGGCGGCGGAGGGGGCGTGTTGTTGGACTCTATGATGGCGTTGCCAAAGTCATCCGGATACCTCTCCAGCAGGTCCAACAGCTTCTGCCCATGCCGCCAGAAGGCGCCCGGGAACAGATAATGGTTTATGGGGCACCGATCGGGTCCCTTGAACTCAATGGCGGCCAGGATACGCTCTCGTGGAGTCATGGTCTCTTGCCTTTCACACTTCTTCTTGAGCCCGTTTGCGTCTTCCTCGAGCTCTCACCCAGGGAAGGAGCTCCTGAAAGGCCCAGTATCCGGCAGGGCGGAACACCAGGTCATAGTCCCCCAGATATTCCACGTAGCGGGCGCCGAAACCTCGTTTGAAGCGATTGAGTCCCGCGAGAGGGCCCTGCGCCTCGCCCGCGCGCTCTGGCGCCACCCCGCGGAAGTCGTAGAGCGTACAGCCTTCTGCCTTGGCCCAGCGCATCATGGCCCACTGCAGCGCATGGTTGGGCATCAGACTCCGATGCTCGTTGCTGGAGGCTCCGTACACATACCACGCCTGCGGGGGCAGGATGAAGGCCAATGTGCCGGCCACCGGTACCCCACCCACCCGCGCCAGGAACAGCCGCCCCAATCCGCGCGCCACCAGCAAATCCCACAGGTCATAGAAATACGAGATGGCCCGTACGGTGAAGCCATCCCGCTGCGCTGTGATCTTCAGCAAATCATAGAAGACCTCTACCTCCTCGCGCCGGCAATTACCGCTGACCTCCACCCCCTTGCGCTCTGCCAGGCGAATGTTGTACCGCCACTTGGACTCGAAGGAGGCCAGCAAGTCCTCCTCTGACGGGGTCAGGTCCAGTTTCATCACCTGTCGTGGCTGCGTCCCGCCCACCGTCTCAGCGCTGGCCGCTGGCCGGAACCCCTCGCTCCGCAGAACCTCTGCGACTCTCTCCTCCTCGGCCGGGATCGCTGGGTCCACCTTCAAGAACAAGGCCTTCTCCGGCCGCGCCACTACCCGCAACTCCTCGGCCAGTTCTGACCACAGTCCTGGTGACGAGAAGTCCACGATGGGCCCCCGGGGCGCGTAAAGCAAGCTCATCCCCATCGGCAAGGGTCGCTTGAGCACCAGGCAGCCTGCCGCCAGCCGTCCCTGGCGCTCGACCGCGACCGCCAGCGGCGTCCAGCCGGTCCGCGACTTCAGCTCCCCCCATTCCCAACACTGCAAGACATCGCCGTGCGGACACCGGGCCACCAGCGCGTTCCATTCTTCGCGTCGTTCGGCAGGCAGGATCATGGCTTCCTCCGCAGCAACTCACGGATCGCCGCTTTCACTCGTTCGGGAGCTATCTCGCGCATACAGTGGTAATCGCGGCAGGTCGGCCTGCGCACGCAGGGACCACAGGGCGGGTTGTTCCACAGTACCACTGCGTCAGGCCCCCAGGGACCGGTGAGCACCGGACTGGTGGGCCCATATAGGCCCACCACCGGCCGACCCAGAGCCACACCCATATGAATCGCCCCAGTGTCTCCTGCGACGATTGCCCGCGCCCGCGCCAGCAGCGCCGCCAGTTGCGGCAGATCCGTCCGCCCCACCGCACTCACGCACCGCTCCTCGCACAACTCCTGCACCAGTTCGGCCCGCTCCGCCTCTGCATGCCCGCCGATCAGCAGGGGCTCAGCGAGGCCTTCGGCCCGCAACTGGTTGATCAGAACGGCAAAATGCTCAGGGGGCCAGCACTTGTTGGCTCGGGAAGCCCCCAGCACCATCGCCACCAGAGGTGTCCGGCCCAGCCCGCACGCCTCCAGGAATCCCTTGGCCCAGCTCTGGGCCTGACCTTGCAGAGGATAGCCGAACTCCACTGGCTCCGGATCCACTCCCAGATAGCGCAGCATGACCAGGGTACGCTCCACTGCTGGCGTGTTCGCCTCCAGGGGCACCACTTCGTTGATCATGTGCATCCCCGGCAGCCCACGGAACTCGTTGACGAATCCCACCCGCCGGGGCGCGCCGCTCAGGTAGCACATCAGCGCGCTCTTGGCCCGCCCCTGCAAGTCTATCGCCAGGTCGAAGTTCCGCTCTCGCAGCTCCCTCCCGACGCGCTTGGCTTCTCGCACCCAATCGCCAACACGACGTGCAGAGTACCGCCGTATGACCACCACTTCGTCCAAGCATGGATGGCCTCGAACCACATCAGCAAACCGATCCTCCACCAACCAGGCGATATGGGCGTGCGGCCACGCCCGGCGCAGCGCCACCGCCGCCGGCAAGCCGACGATCACGTCCCCCAGTGCACTGCGTCGCACCAGAAGAACTCGTTGCGGTGTGTTTGGGGGTGCAGACTCGGTCATGACGCAAGTTGTCCGGCTAGCCAATCCCGAAGCTGGCGCAAGGCCTGGCCCCGATGGCTGACGGCCGACTTCTCCTCCCGCGTCATCTCCGCGAAGGTCTTCCCGGATGGCTCATGGAGGAAGACCGGATCATATCCGAAACCGTGGTGCCCGCGCGGCTCGCGTAAAATCCTCCCACGCACACATCCCTCCCACCTGCCCAGTACCTTGCCGCTGCCTTCCGCCAGCGCCAGTGCGCAGACGAATTCCGCTGCCCGCTGTTCTTCCGGCAGTGCTTCCATCTGCGCCAGCAGCCACGCAATCCGTGCGGGATCATCCGCGGCTACGCGCGCCGAGCGCACCCCCGGCGCGCCGCCCAGGGCCGTAGCCATCAGTCCGCTGTCGTCGGCCACCGACCACTCTCCCGTCTGTTCCGCCACCGCTCGAGCCTTG
>JAAYIR010000049.1 GCA_012523355.1 candidate division WS1 bacterium | reverse complement strand
GTTCCGGTGGCCAGGCTCACGAAACGGAACACGGCCATCGCTAAGACATCCCCGAAAGCCAGCCCCAAAAAGAAGGGTGTCACCTGAGTCAGCACCCGGGGGCCACCGTAGCGCAGCACCAGCGACTTGACTATCCCCGCGATCAGCAGCGAGAACCACATCATCGTCACCGGGTAGCTCTGCATCATGATGAAGCCCACCGGATGGGGCCAGAACCACAGATATTGGCGTCGCAGGGCGTAGAGCGCGACCACCGAGGCGGCACCCACCAGTGAGGCCAGATGAATGGTCAGATCCGCGGGCCGGGGATGCGCCAACCAGGAGGCCAGCATCTCCCAGCCAGTGGTGCCCGCATAGCGTGTGAACCACTCGTTGCAGTTGACCGCGCCATGATGGTAGAAGGTCCATAAGGCACTCAGTAGACCCAGGGGGAGCGCGGCCAGGATTGCCACTCCGAAAGCTCTCCACATCTGCCGCTCCTCCAGGTGTCCCTCACGCGCCAGCCGTAAACCCTGCACGAAGCTGGGGGCGATAGTGGCGCGCAGGTCGGTGGCAAAGGCCCGGTCAAAGAACATCCCCACCGTCAGGCTGCGCCTTCCCACCAGCTCCGTTCCGAAGTAGTAGTTGAGCGCCTGCGCCGGGGTCAGCGTCTGCTGGACGAAGAGCAGCCCCACCTCGGCCACGACCTTGCTCAGGATTATGATGATCATCACGTAGAGCAGTAGCGAGACCAGCGCACTCCACAGACTCATGCCCGCCAGCATCAGCCAGAGGACCGCGCCCGCCAGGCACAGGAGAATCCCCCCCAGGCAGAGGCGATAGCTGAGCGGCTGGGTGCCGGAGGGTTGTGCTTTTCCCAGGAGCTCTCGCCAGGCTTGCCCCAGACGATGCCGCGCGGTCCACAGGCCCAGGACTACATAGGCCAGGTAGCCTCCCCAGGGTTGTCCGCCGAGCCAGAAAGCGAAACCCGAGATGTTCCCCCCGGGATTGCGGTAGCCAAACCAGGAGGCGACTTGCATGAGCACCCGCGAGTACCAGAAGAAGACCACCATCGAGAAGGCCACCTCTGTCCGTAGGAGCATCCCGATGCCGATTACCGAGGGGTAGACATAGGCCGGAATCCAACCCATCGCGCGCAGCAGCCCCCGCGGGCCGGCTACCTGGAAATACAGACTGGGAACCGGCAGGCCGGGGTAGTAGAACTTCAGCCCCTGCAGACCCTGGAAGAGGGCCGCCAGAGCGAAGCCGGCCCACATGACCCAGTTCCCCCAGAAGGCAGGCAGACCCGGAGTGGGTCCGGCGGTCATCTCAACTGGCAGGGCTACCAGCGGGAAGGTGAGCTTCTCATCGTCTGCCCACTGGGGGAAGAGCAGCGCGCTGGTCAGCGCTGCCAACAAGTAGAGCAGGAGCGTCAGCCCGCCCCAGGCGAGCAGCGGGACGACCCACTGATCCCAGGGCAGTTCCCGCCCCGGGGGCAGCCCCTCGTAGAAAGCGCGGATGGGGAAGCCCCTTGCCGGGTGGAACCAGGGCGGAATATACTGATGGAAAGACTTCTCCCAGCCGTTGGCCGGGCTGGCATAGTAGAAAGCCGAGACAGAAACCGGCACGAAGACACTCTCTGAGCCATGGCCGGGGATGAGCAGCGAGAAGAGCAGCATGGCGTAGATGACCAGTAGCTCGCCGCGCGTGAAAGCCAGACGGCTGGAAAGACGCCTGAGCACGGGGTTGACCACCAGGATCAGCACCATGAGCACGAAGATGGCGCCGGGAGGTAGATGCTGCGCCCCGAGGAAGGTACCGCTCAGAAAGTGGTCCAGGTAGGGGATAAACAGGCCGCAGGCCAGGGAGAGCAGCAGGCCGGTGACCAGAGCACGTCCGGTAACCGGATAGGATGGGCTTGCGGTGCGAGGAGCCAGCACGGACATGGCCATCAGATCGGTTTTCTCGCTCAGGATAGTCGAATCCTTCGCCGGGTGCGACCGGGAGCTTTCCTATAGCGGGGTAGCAGCATGCAAAGAGCTCGGCCAGAACGAGACATATGTATTGGCAATATGAGGTGATCATGCATGAGATACTGTGCCCGCTCGCCGTTGCGCATTGACTTCGTGGGGATGACCGACTACCGGCCGGCGTGCGTGGAGTTCGGTGGGAGCATCGTCAACGCGACCATCAACAAGTACATCTACGCGGGTGCGCAATGGCGGTCTGATCAGCGTCTGGTGCTCCATGCTCAGGACCAGGACGCTAGGCGGGTGGAGATCGAGACTCCGGAAGCGCTCTCCCCGAAGGGCGAGCTGGGGTTGGCTCAGGCGATCTTGCGGCGCTTCCAGCTGCCCCAGGGGCTGGAGATGACCACCTACTCGGAGATGCCCTCCGGGGCTGGGCTGGGCTCCTCCTCCACCATCGCCACCTGCATCATCGCGCTCCTCAACGCCATGACCGGCTCGC